>CAIXWN010000073.1 GCA_903923135.1 uncultured Caulobacteraceae bacterium
CCTGCCCACCGCCCGCGACTCCGGCGAAGGCGACGGCCTGACCGAGGCCCAGCTGGCCGGGGCCGCCCTGGCGGGGTCCGGCGGCGACGGCGGCGGCGGAGCCTGCGACATGGCCGCCCGGGTCCAGGCCGCCCTGCGCCGCGATCCCCTGGTCCGCGCCGCGGTGACCGCCTCGGCCGGACGGGCTATGCTGGTGTGGAATGGCGACTGGGTGCGCAGCCGCAGCGAGGACGGCAAGGGCCTCGCCGCCGTGCGCGAGGCGATCCTGTGGGAAGTCGGTTTCGCCCCGGCGGCCTGCCGCAGCCGCAGCGTGCGGGGCCTGGTGGTGCTGTCGCTCGGCCTGCCCGGCGGCCCGGCCCGTCTGGCGGTGGGAACGGGCCAGTGGCGATGGTCAGACCTGCTGAGCCCCCGCCAGGCTTCCGCCGACGAGGACCCGCGCTGACCGGACCAGGACGGCGCATGGTCGCCCCTCAACCGCTTCGCGGTTCTCCTCCCCCGCGCTGCGGGGGAGGAGAGGCCGGGCCGTCAGGCCAGGACGATCACCACCACCCGGCGGTTCTGGGCGCGGCCGGCCTTGGTCTTGTTGCTGGCCACCGGCGAGTCGCCGCCATAGGAGATCGTCGACATCCGGTTCAGGGCCACCCCCTGCTGGTTCATGAACAGCCGCACCGCGTCGGCCCGCGCCTCGCCCAGCCGCTTGTTGGCGGGCTTGGAGCCGGTGGCGTCGGTGTGGCCCTGGATTTCCAGATAGACGTTCTTGTTGTCGCTCTTCAGCTTCTGGACGAAGTCCATCAGCCGGGTCCTGGCCTCGTCCGACAGGTCGGCCCCGTCCACCGGGAACTTCACCGAATCGTCAGACAGCACCATCGAATAGAGGAACTTGCCCTCGGCCAGCTTGCCGGCGGCCTGGGCGCGGTCGAGCGCCTCGCGGGTGTTCTTGTCCAGTTCGCCCAGGCGGGCGTCATGCCCCTGAAGCTGGCCCTGCTGGGCGGTGACCTGGGCCTGTGTGGCCTGGGCCTTGCTGTCGACCACGCCGACCTGATCGCGGACGAAGGCCTTGGTCGCGCACCCGCCGAGACTGACGGCGCCGGCCGCGAGCACAACGACGGCCAGGGCCGAGGGACTGAGTTTCTGCATAAATTACGCTCCTGCAATATCGTCCCCACACCATCGAACACACAGATGGGGGCCGAAATGGGGCGCGCCGGGCGGGATCGCGGCGGGAAGGGGGTTGATAATTCGACGGTTGTCTAATTAGATAGATGTCGAAAGAGGTGTCCCATGACCGAGGTCCTGCTCGAATTCTTCAAGGCCATGGCTCACGAGAGCCGCCTGCGCATCGTCGGCCTGCTGGCCCACGGCGAGCGCAGCGTCCAGGACCTGGCCGCCGCCCTCGACCTGAAGGAGCCCACCGTCTCGCACCACCTGGCCATCCTCAAGGCCCAGGGGCTGGTCACCGTGCGGGCCGAGGGAACCACCCGCTGGCACGCCCTCGACCTGGGGGCCCTGGAGCGGCTCAGCCGCCGCGTCCTCGAGCCCGAGGCCCTGGCCGGGCCGACCGCGGCCGAGGGCGACGAGCGGGTGCTGCGCGGCTTCGTCGACGCCGGCGGCCGGCTGAAGGTGATCCCCGCCGCCCGGCGCAAGCGCACCGTGGTGCTGCGCTGGCTGGCCCGCGCCTTCGAGCCCGACCGCCGCTACAGCGAGTCCGAGGTCAACGCCCTGATCCAGCAGCGCCACCCAGACAGCGCCACCCTGCGCCGCGAACTGGTCGGCCACGACATGCTGGCCCGCGAGGCCGGGGTCTACTGGCGCCTGCCCGAATCGCGCTGGCTGGAGGGTGGGCCGGCCTAGGCCGGGCCGCCGCCGCGGTGGTCTTGGCGCGGCGGATCGGCTACCGCTGGGGCAACGAGAGCGGCGGCCCACGCCCGCCGCCCCACCCTTGAGGACGCCGCGCCCTTGACCGTTTCCCGCCTGTTCCAGCCTCTCGCCTTCGCCCGCGGCCCGGCCATGGAAAACCGCTTCATGCTGGCCCCGATGACCAGCGACCAGGCCCTGCCCGACGGAAGCGTCACCGACGACGAACTGCGCTGGCTGGGCATGCGCGCCCGGGGCGGCTTCGGCTTCGTGATGACCTCGGCCTGTTATGTCCAGCGCACGGGCAAGGGCGGCCAGGGCCAGTTCGGCATCTGGTCCGACGACCATGTGGAGGGCTTCGCCCGCCTGTCCGCGGTGGTGAAGGCCGAGGGCCGGGTCTCGGCCCTGCAGCTGCACCACGCCGGCTACCGGGCCCAGAAGCGCTCGGTCCCCGAGCCCGTCGGCCCCTCCGACGATCCGGCCTCCGGCGCGCGCGGCCTCTCCACCGCCGAGGTCGAGCATCTGGTCGAGGATTTCGTCAGCGGCGCCCGGCGGGCCCAGGCGGCCGGCTTCGACGGAGTCGAGCTGCACGGCGCCCATGGCTATATCCTCACCCAGTTCCTCTCCCGCGCCGACAACCGCCGCGACGACCGCTATGGCGGCGCGTTCGCCAACCGCGCCCGCGTCATCCTCGAGATCATCGACGGCGTGCGCCGCGTCTGCCGGCCCGACTTCCAGCTCGGCCTGCGCCTGTCGCCCGAGCGCTATGGCCTCAGCCTGGCCGAGATGCGCGACTTCGCCGCCGAGCTGATGACGGGCGGTCGCCTCGACTATCTCGACATGTCCCTGTGGGACGCGCGCCAGACGCCCGAGGACGCGGCCTTCGCCGACCGCACCCTCGCCACCTGCTTCACCGACCTGCCGCGCGGAGACACCCGCCTGGGCGTCGCCGGCAAGATCATGACCCCGGCCATCGCCGCCTCGCTGCTGGCCGACGGGGTCGACTTCGTGCTGATCGGCCGCGCCGCCATCCTGCACCACGACTTCCCCCGCCGCGCCCTCGCCGATCCCGACTTCCGCCCGGTCGCCCTGCCGGTCAGCGAGGACTACCTCGCCGCCGAAGGCCTCGGCCGGCGATTCCTGCGCTACATGGGCACCTGGGACGGCTTCGTGGCCAGGGCGGAGACCGTGAGATCCAGGTGAAATCCAGGGACACAATACCCAATTGACGCCGTGCCGTTGCATGGCGCAACGGCCTGGATCAGGTTCCGTTTCCAGGGCGTGGTCGGTACGAACGGGCCCAGACTCGTTGAATTGGACCATCCCTCGAGACACTGCGGAGGTCGGGATGATGATTTTGGCTCTGGTCGCGGCAGGCGCGATCCTTTCGGGCGCGCCTGCGACGGCCACGACCCTGTCGCCCGACGGCCTTGGACGCGTAAAGATCGGCATGACCGCCAGGCAGGCGGAACGCGCTCTGGGGGCCAAGCTGAACCTCACCGCGGACGAGGACCCGAGTGGGGTCTGCCTGCGCGGAAGCCGCGCCGACGGCGTCGATCCAGGCATCATCTATATGGCTTTGGAGGGGACGATCCGGCGGATCGACGTCGAGTTGGCGATGGAGCCCTCAGTCGTGACGACTGAAGGCATAGGCCGTGGCGCGACGCCGGGAGCGGTGCGATCGACCTATGGCGCGCGAGCCAAACACGACGATTCCGACGGCGCCGGCGGCGACGACCAGGTGGTCGACAGTTCCGGCCGACATCGCGGCGTCAAGTTCGCGTTCGAGGACGGCAAGCTGACATGGATGATGGCGGGCGAATACCCCGCATTGTCATTTTCGGAAGGTTGCGTCTGACCGGACCGTCGTTGCGCGCCCACCGCCTGCGCTCCAATCTGCAACCCGGGCGGGATTCGTCACCGCCGGCTGGAGAACGACATGTCGCAGTATGCCACGGCAATTGCCGCTTTGGCGTTGGTTATGGCGGCGCCCATGCCCGGACGCACGACAGAGGCGCCGACGAGCCCGGCGCCGGATCCGACCGCCGTCTATATCCGCAAACTGGCCGGTCTGTCGGCGGCGTCCGCGCGGGGCGACATCGAACTCGTCGACGTGGGTCACGGGCCGATGGACACAATGATCAGCATCGTCGCGACCAGGACCGCAGCCGGCTGGCATGCCTCCTACGCCTGCGCGGCGTCTCCGTTCTGCCGCAAGGATCAGGACAAAAACGCGAGCGACTACGATCTTTCAGCGGAGACGGGTCTGCAGGTGGATCAGATTGTCGGGCGCCTGCGGGCGGGTTCGGTTGCGGAAGATCAGCCGACATCCGCGCCTACGCTCTGCGGTACGCTCGCGGTCCGTCTCAACCTTGGCGATGTCGTTCGCGTTTTTCGCCGCTCCTGCCAATGGGGACAGCCCCTCGGCGACCTTGAGCGGCTGCTCGAGCCACCCGAGAAACCTTGACGGCCTTACAGTCCCCAGATCCTCAAAAGAGCCGAGCCCCGCCTCAGGTCCCCGGCGGGGTATGAGGCGTCAATTACAAATAGTGTCCCCTGATATACCTGATATGGGGGGTGAGTAGGGTGCGCCGTCGTCCCGGTTCAACGCGGCAGGGCGAGCAGAGAATTTAGTTATTGTGTCCCCAGATATTATAGCTGTTGCCCGCGGGCCGTGCCGACGGTCCCGGTTGGCCTAGGCCGCGCCGTCGTCGAAAATGGCCTCGATCGGCTGACGGAACAGCCTGGCGATCTTGAAGGCGAGCGGCAGGCTCGGGTCGTACCGGCCTGTCTCGAGGGCGTTCACGGTTTCGCGCGAAACGTCCAGGCGCAGGGCGAGCGCCGCCTGGGTGAGATTGTGCTCGGCCCGGAGCACCTTGAGGCGGTTCTTCATCGCCGGGTGATCGTCGGCGCGGCTCAGCGCCGGACCAGGCGCCGCCAGGCCCCGACGGCCAGGCAGCCGAGTCCGACGCTGACGATCGCCAAGCCGTATCCGTAGTCGAAGGCCAGGGCGAGATCCCGGCCCATCGGCGCGCGGGCGTCGATCCAGTGCAGGCCGCCGAAGGAAATGAACACGAAGATCGGCCCGGAGACGGCGACCCCGAGGCCAGTGCCCCAATAGGTCGCCGACTTCGCGCGCTCGGCCTGGAATTCGTCGAGACGATGATGAGCCAGGGTGGCGAAATAGAGGGTCCAGGCGACCGAGAGCGCCGTCGCCCCGGTGAAGGCGACGATCTTGAGCGGGTCGACGCCATGGTGGGGCGCCCCCGCCCCGAACACAAACAGCGGCGAGGCTGTGATGGCCCAGCCGCCGAGCATGGCCAGGGACATGAGGCCAAGGAAAACGAGAGTCCTGCGTTCGGCCATGAGATGTATCCTTCTCATAAGGTAAGGGAAACTTCACATTGCTCGACGCGCGAGTCAAGCGCGCCGGCCGCCGTTGACCCTGGCCCGGAACCCGTCGACGATGGCGGACGCTAACCTGGGGGCGAAGTCATGTTTGCCGGTTGGCAGGCCTTCTACGGGATGACGGGCGGGGCGGCCGCCACCCTGACGGGGCTGATGTTCATCGTCGCCTCCCTGGCCACCGGCCGGCGGTCGCCCGAGGCCACGGAGATGGGCCAGAAGCTGTTCACCTCGCCCACCGTCTTTCATCTGGTGTCCGTGCTGGTGATCAGCGGCCTGGTGCTGATCCCCGATGGCGAGAGCTTGCCGCAGTTGACGATCCTGGTCGCCTGGTCCGGCTTCGGCCTGGTCTATGGCCTGGGGCGGCTGGTCGGCATCCTGCGCCTGCCCAACCGCTCCCACTGGACGGACTTCTGGTGGTACGGTTTCGCCCCCGCGGCTGCCTATGTCGCCCTGGCAGCGGCCAGCGTGTCGGCCTGGCTTGGCTCGACGCACGCCGCCTTCGCGCTCGCCCTCTGCCTGACCATCCTGCTGGTGGTGGCGATCCGTAACGCCTGGGATCTCGTCACCTGGCTGGCGCCGCGACGGGGCGACCCGGGCGAGACACCGCCGTGACCTCGGCGGCCTTCATCGCCGCACTCGAGGCGGGTGATCTCGACGGCGTTCGGCGCGCGCCCAAGGGCGAAGCGCACACCCACGGGCCGTTCGGCGGCGACCTGGCCTTCCTCGCCGGGCGCACGGGCCGGGACATCGTTCCGCTGACGGCGCCGCTGACCACCTTGGCGGAAATGGACGCCTGGACCGCCGCCAATGTCGCCGACTTGTTCAAGGGCCGCGACGGCCGGCGCCTGGGCTGGGAGGGCGCCTTCGCCCGCGCCCGCCGCGATGGTCTGACCCGCGTCGAGTTCGGCGACGATGTGTGGATGATCACCCAGCAGGTCGGCGACGCGGCCGAGCTGTTCGCCGGAATCGAAGCGGCCCGGCAGGCCATTGCGCCGGAGATCGACTGGATTCCGCAGCTCGGCTTCTCGCGGCACTGCAAACGATCCTGGCTGTGGCGCTGGCTGACGCCGTTCCTGGAGTCCGGCGGCTGGCGGAGCCTGGACCTGTCCGGCGACGAGCACGCCCAGCCGATCGATGTGTTCCAGCCGCTCTACCGCGCCTGCAAGGCGCACGGGTTGCGCCTCAAGGCCCATGTTGGCGAGTGGGGAACCGCCGACGAAGTCTGGCGGGCGGTGGAGACGCTGGAACTGGACGAGGTGCAGCACGGCATCGCCGCCGCCGACTCCCGGTCCGTGATGCGTTTCCTGGCCGATCACGCCATTCCCCTCAACATCTGCCCGACCTCGAACCTGCTGCTCGGCCGCGTCGCCCGGCTGGAGGATCACCCGATCCGCGCGCTCTACGACGCCGGCGTCCGGGTGACGATCAACAGCGACGACGCCCTGGTTTTCGGTGTGGGGGTGTCGGAGGAGTTTCTCGCGCTTCACCGAGCGGGAGTGTTCACAGCGGCGGAGCTGGACGTGATCCGGCGGTGGAGTCTGACCGCCTGATCAACGATCCGGCTCTCGCATCCTGGCGGGAATGTCCCGCTGCTCGTGCAGCACGCGCCAGACGTCCACGTGATCGTCGCGGTCGATGTAGAAGATCATGTAGGGATAGCGCTTCAGCCGTCTGCTCCTCAGGCCGGGTAGACCTAACGCGTGACCGTGGAGTGGCGAGCCCGTCGCCGGCCTGGCCGCGATCAAACGATAGGCCTGTTCGAGAGCATCGACGAACCCGAGCGCGGCGCCTTCGCCGGCCTCGTCTGCATAGTATTGGATCGCCTCATCTACGTCCTGGCGGGCCAGTTCGCGGGGAACGATCCGTTTGGCGGTCATCCCACAGCGCGCTGGCGCACGCGCTGCCGCAGGTCGTCGAAGTAGGCTTCATCGACGGCCTTGGTGGGCGCCGACGACGCCCCCGCCAGCATCAGGCCGCGCAACTGCTGTCGGTCCTGATCGTCGCGGATCAGTTCGCGAACATATTCGCTGCTGGTCCCATAGCCTCGACCGGCGACCTGCTCATCGACGAACGATTTGAGCGTCTCGGGCAGGGAGATGTTCATGGTGCTCATGACCTGTAAGGTAGGCCTGATAGCAAAATTTGGCAACGTGGGCCTTCAATTGCGGCATATGATGGCTGCGTCCACGCCGCGATGCCGCACTGTCAGGCGGGTTGATCGCCCGGACGCGCCGGCCTCGCCGGCCTCAAGCCGCTCTATGATCTTCAGCTTGAACTCACGGCTGAAACTTCGTCGTTCCGTCTTGGGCATCGGTTCTCCTCGATGAGAACTGTCCCCAATTTCCGTGTCTCACTCCAGGGGGTCACTCCAGCGGCGCACCCCGGAGGAAATCCGGGGACACAATACCCAATTGACGCCGTGCCGTTGCACGGCGGCGGGGGGTGAGTAGGGTGCGCCGTCGTCCCGGTTCAACGCGGCAGGGCGAGCAGAGAATTTAGGTATTGTGTACCCAGATATCACATCTGGACGGCAATTACGCCAGAAGGCCCGTAGTGCCCCCACGACGGCCCTCCCGCATCGAGCGGCCGAGGAGCCACGTGGCGCATCCAAGCCATCAGCGGGCGTTGATGTCGTTGATGGGAACCTATTTTTCGGCGATCGCCGTTGCGCCTGGCCTGTTGGACAACCGCGACACCCCGCGCGACCAGCCCCCCTCACAACACCCTCCAAGACACCGCCTCCGGCGGAACCTTCGGCCAGTCCCGCCGCCACCGCTCCTCGGCCGTCATCGGCCCCGCCGCGATCTTAGGCGCCATCAGGCGGGCCAGGCAGGCATAGCGGGTCTCGTCGGCGATGTGGTCCTCGGCCGAGGTGTCCAGGTCCTCCAGCCGCATCCGGTCGTGCTGCAACACCGGCACGGTGCGGATGAAATCGCGGCACGTGTCGAACACCGCCAGCATCGGCCCGGCCTCGTTCCCGGCGATGCGGGCGCGCACCGGGTGCATCGATCCAAACGCAGGCGACAGCCGAGGCTTGGAAAATCGATGCACAAACAAAGACCTGGTGTTGGGACCCATGAACGAAGTGAGGGGGTCTCAACACCAGTACCATCCCGACAGCGCCCCGGCCTTGCCCACGCGGGTGTTGTCGGCGGGGCGAAATCGCACGCCGGCCCGTCGCATCCGCTCGCCGATCGAGGGGCCGCCGTCCTGGCTGAAGATCGACGGATCGGCCACCGCCACGCCGATGGTCTCGCCGACCTCGCGCTGAAGGATGCCCCGCGCCACGGCCTCGGCGTCCAGCCTCACCCCCTCGCCCGGCCGGCCGGTGCAGCCGTACCACTCGCGATAGCGCACCAGAGCCCCGCGCGGCAGGATCAGGCCCGGCCCGGCGCGATAGTCGTCGGCCACCTGCGCCCACCAGCCCACGCTGAACGGCGCCGCATAGCCCCAGTCGAAGGCGCGCAGGCGCAGCCAGTCGTGCGGCACGGCGAAGGGCGCGACGATGTTGCGGTTCGACCAGCCGTCGAAGAACGCCCCCTGGATCACGTTCCAGTCGCCCTCCAGCCAGGCGCGCACCAGATCGGCCGAGCCGGACTGCTGCAGCCGGGGGATATAGTTCGGATCGTTCTTCAGCAGGGCCGGGTTGTCGGCCAGCTTGGCGGGAATGAACTGGCGCTTCAGCTCGCTCACCGTGCCGTCGAAAGGGTTGCGGAACGGCTCGGCGATGATCGCCTCCGCGCCGGCGTCGATATAGCGGGCCTTGACCCAGTTGTGGCCCGGCCCGCCGGGATTGCAGGTGGCGCGAAAGCCGCAGTGGGCGCCGGCGGCGCTGCGCAGGGTGGCCTTCAGCTTGTCCACCGGCGCCGGATTGGGGAACTGGGTCAGCTCCTCCACATACACCCGCGTATAGTCGTGCCCCTGATAGAGGTCGGCGTCGGCGTCGTTGTCCAGATAGCGGAAATAGAGCCGGGCGCCGCACGGCCACTCGAACCGCGACCTGGCCTCCGCCCATTTTGCGCCGCCGGCCCCGGCGAAGATCTGCCGCGCCCGGGCGATGGTCGGCTCCAGGGCCACGCGCTGGCGCCGCACCAGCAGGCCCTTGGCCGCCGCGCCGAACCGCGCCACGTGCAGGGCGAAATCGCCCAGGGCGGCGTCGGTCTTGCCGCCACCCCGCGCGCCGCCATAGACCACCTCGAAAACCGGGCTGTTGACGAAGGCCCTCTGCGGCCCCGGCTGGGGCGTCCAGCTCATGCGCTCCCGCCGGCCCGGGCGCGCAGCATCGGGCCGAACTCGGCCAGCCATTCCTCCTCGGTCATCATCGGCTCCAGCGGCGGCCGGGCGGGCGGGGCGGCCTCGGCGATTTCGGCCTCCGGCGCCGACGCGCGCCGCGCCTTTTTCCCCGCGGCCGGCGGCGGCGGTCCGGCCGCGTCCGGTTCG
>CAIXWN010000074.1 GCA_903923135.1 uncultured Caulobacteraceae bacterium
GCACCGACACCGGCGGCTCGTTCACCTACCATCGCGAGATGGAGCTCTATGAACGGGCCGGGATGACTCCGGCGGAGATCCTCAAGCGGGCGACGTTTGACTCGGCCCGCTACACCGGCCAGGACCAGCGCATGGGTTCGATCGCCAAGGGCAAGCTGGCTGATTTCTTCCTTGTGCCGGGCGATCCGACGCGGTCGGTCAAGGCGGTCAAGACGATCCGCATGGTGGTGAAGGACGGGGTCTTCTACTATCCCAGCGAGGTCTATCCCCATTTCGGCATCCAGCCGTTCGCGACCGCACCGGACGTGGTGATTCCGGCCCTCCCGGCCCGATAGCGGCGCCCCCGCGACAATCAGACCAGGCGCAACGCCTCCAGGGCATGGCGGGCGATGATGGACTCCTCGTCGGTGGGGATCACCGCGACCGTGACCGGGCTGGCCGCATCGCTGATCACCTCCGCATCGGCGGCGTTGGCCGCCTCATCAAGGCGCACGCCCAGCCAGGCGAGGCCGGCGCAGACCTGTGTGCGGATATAGGCTGACCGCTCGCCGATGCCGGCGGTGAAGACGACACCGTCCAGGCCTCCAAGGGAACTTGCCAGCGCGCCCATCTCTCGGACGATGCGGTACACGAACAGGTCCACCGCCTCGCGGGCGGCGGGTTCGGCGCTGGCCAGCAGGGTGCGCATGTCGCCGGACAGGCCCGAGACGCCCAGCATGCCGGAGCGGCTGTACAGCAGCCGCTCGACTTCCGCCGCCGAAAGCCCGCCCTGGCGCTGCAGATACAGCACCACGCCCGGGTCCAGGGTCCCACAACGAGTGGCCATCACCAGTCCATCGACCGCGGTGAAGCCCATGGTGGTGTCCTGGCTGCGCCCGGCGGCCAGGGCGCAGAGGCTGGCGCCGGCGCCAAGGTGAGCGACGATCACCCGGCCCGCCGCCAGATCGGGCCGCCGCGCGGCCAGCTGGCGGGCGATATACTCGTAGGACAGTCCGTGAAAACCGTAACGCCGCACCCCGGCTTCCTCGTAGGCGCGCGGCAGGGCGAACCGTCGGGCGACCGCCGGCATGGTGGCATGGAAGGCGGTGTCGAAGCAGGCCACCTGCGGCAGGCCCGGGCGGGCGGCCGCGATCGCCCGGATCGGCGCCAGGTTGTGCGGCTGGTGCAGCGGGGCCAGAGGATTGAGCGTGGCGAGCGCCTCCAAGAGCGCCGGCGTCACCGGTTCGGGACGCACATAGATCGAGCCGCCATGGACGACCCGGTGTCCGACCGCCTGGAGCGCCTTGTCGCCGAGGCCCGCCTCCGCCCACTGCAGCACCGCCTCAAGAAGGATGTCGAACGAGGTGTCCGCGTCCGGCCAGGTCCGCTGGTCAAGGATCGCCCCGGCCGGGTCCCGGGTGACGAACCGCGGGGCGACGCCGACGCCTTCGACATGCCCACGCAAGGCCAGACGCATATCGCCATCGGCGAGGTCGAACAGCGAGGCCTTCAGGCTTGAGGACCCGGCGTTGATGGTCATGATCGCCCCGGACACGGTTCAGCCCCCCGGAGCGGCCGCCCGACGCCGGGCGATACGCACAGCCACCGCGCAGGAGGCCATGCGCGTGCGTTCGGCGTCGGCGCGGCTGGTGAGGATGATCGGCACCCGGGCGCCCAGCACTACGCCGGCGGCGTCTGCGCCGGCCATAAAGGTCAACTGCTTGGCCAGCATGTTGCCGGCTTCCAGATCCGGCGCCACCAGGATGTCGGCGCGTCCGGCGACCTCGGAGACAATGCCTTTGGTTCTCGCCGCCTCGGGACTGACGGCGTTGTCGAACGCCAGGGGGCCATCCACCAGACCGCCGGTGATCTGCCCGCGGTCGGCCATCTTGCAGAGCGCGGCGGCGTCCAGGGTCGACTGCATTCTCGAGTTGACTGTTTCGACCGCCGACAGCAGGGCGACGCGGGCGGTGGCGATGCCCATGACCTGGGCCAGGTCGATGGCGTTCTGGACGATGTCGCGCTTCTGCTCGAGAGTGGGGGCGATGTTCACCGCCGCGTCGGTCAGCAGCAGGGGCCGCGGATAGGCCGGGACGTCCATCAGATAGACGTGGCTGAGCGACCGGCCGGTGCGCAGGCCCGTCTCCGTCGACATCACGGCGTGCAGCAGTTCGTCGGTGTGCAGCGAGCCCTTCATCAGCAGGGCGGCCTCGCCGCGCCTCACCAGGGCCACGGCCTCGGCGGCGGCCGCGACGCTGTGCGGCGTGTCGACAATGCGGAAGGCCCCGAGGTCGAGCCCGGCGTCGGCCGCCGCCCTGAGAATACGGCTGCGCGGACCGACCAGGATCGGGGTGATAAGTCCCGCGCGGGCCGCCTCTATCACCGCGCCCAGAGCGTCGGCGTCGCACGGATGGGCGATGGCCGTGGCCACCGGCGGCAGACCCGCCCCCTCGGTGAGCAGGGCCCGAAAACGCTCATGACGACTCAGACGGATCTCGGGGAGTTCGAGCCCGGGCAGGCGGAGCTTTTCGGCCGGGGCGCGAACCTGCGCCACGCCACTGATCACCGTCTCGCCGGTCTGGTTCACACAGCGGCACTCGAGGCTGACCGAGCCGGTGTCAGGGTGCTTTTCCAGGACCGTCACGGTGGCGGTGATGCGATCTCCGATCCGCACGGGCCGCAGGAAATTCAGGGCGTGCGACAGGAAGGCTGCTCCCGGACCGGGGAGCTTGGCGGCCACCACGCTGGACAGCAGGCCTGCGCCCAGCATGCCGTCGGCGATCACACTGGAGAACGGCCCGGTGGCCGCCCCGCCTTCGGCATAGGCCGCAAGACTGACCTCGCCCGACGCGACGGCGAAGAGGTCGATATCGCCCTGGGTGACGGTGCGCGACAGGCTGGCGCTGAGACCCACCGAAAGCTCGTCAAAAGTGCGGTTCTCGATCATGGCGTCCGACCGGCCGCCCTCGGCGTCATGCATTGAAGTTCTCCCCCGCCAGCCCGGACCCCGGCGTTGCGTCGCGCCGATCGCACGTCACCCAACGACAGGTGTTGATCCGCCTCAAGCCAAACCGGTTTCCGCGGCCGGCCCCGCCCAGGCGGGCGGTCGAAGACTCAGGCGGCGCCCCAGTGGCGGACCCGTCCGACATCGACATGGACGAAATCCGACGCCGGATAGTAGCCTACCCCGCCGCCGCCAAGGCTCAGGGCGGCGCGATGAAGGCGGTCGAGATCGACATCGGCCAGCCGGATGTCAATCGCCAGCCCCTCCATGTGCAGGCTGCTCCTGGCCACGCCGTCGCTATGGGCGTGCAGCATGGCGTTGGTCGCCGGAGAGCGGTACCCGGAGATCACCTGAAACGACCCGCGGGTGTCGACCCGGGCGGACAGGGTGGTCAGCAGATCCAGGAGGCGCGGGTCGATCGGGTGGACGTCGCCGGTGCGGAAGTCGCGCAGCACGTGGTTCACCGCCGCCAGGGCGTCGGGCACATAGGAGCCCCCTTCGCGGTAGACGACGTTCAGGGATTCACCGGTATGAAGATTGTGGAATGCCACACTGCGGGCCGAGACATCCGCCAGCGCCGGGGCGGCGGCGAGAGTCAGGCCGGCCGCCACAGCCGAGCCCATGCCGACTTTCAGAAGATCACGTCGCGAATGCCGGACCATCGTACCTCACGTTCAGGATCGCCCCTCCTGCCGCCGCAGACGCTCTGTACCCCTTTCGTACCGCGATCTGTCAAGTTTTAAAGACCGTGGCCGGCGGCGCGAAGACGGGCGGCGAGCTGTTCATCCCAGCGATAGACGTCCGGGCGGAAGCCGATGTGGTCGTCATCGTCGACGAAAGCCGTCCAGTAGAACACGAAAACCGGGACCGCCGTGCGAAGCTGGGCGCGCACAGTCTGGCCGTTCAGCAGCGCCAGATTGATGGCCGTTTCCGGCCACGCCGGGTCGCCGGCAAGCAGGCGCTTGGCCAGATCGGTCGGGGATTCAAGGCGCATGCAACCGTGGCTGAGGGCGCGCCGGTCGAGGGCGAACAGCGAGCGCGCGGGGGTGTCGTGCAGATAGACCCCGAAGGGATTGGACAGATCGAACTTCACCGCGCCGAGGGCGCAGCGAGGCCCCGGCCGCTGCTGCAGGCCCCCGCCTGGCCGGACCACGAAGCCTTCCCTCGCCATGTAGGCCGGGTTGCGGCGGATCTTCGGCCAGATCTCCCGCGCGGCGATATCCGCCGGAACGTTCCATGGCGGATTGAAGACGACCGCCTTGATGTTGTCGGCGAACATCGGCGTCGCCTTGCCGGCCCGCCCGACGATGGCGCGCATGGTCATGGCCGCCCGCCCGCCGTCGCGCAGTTCCAGGGTCGCCGCAGCCGTGTTCAGTTCGACCCGATAGGCGGGCAGCGTCCGCGGCGCCCAGCGCCAGCGCTCGAGGTTGGCGCGGATCTGCAGCAGGCGCGCCTCGACGGGCGCATTCAACGCGGCGATGGTCGCCGGGCCGGCGCGCCCATCGGCGGTCAGGCCGTAGCGGTCCTGCGCCCGCGTCACCGCCGCGGTCAGGGCCGCATCATAAACGGGCGAAGCGGTGGCGGGCGACGCGCCCGGCGCCGGCGCCGACGCGGGAACCGGATCCTCGATGGCCAGGCGTCGCCGGAGGGCCTCGACCGCCTCGCCGGAATCGCCCGGGCCGAGTGTGGGTTTCGAGGCCAGCGCCGGCCAGCCGCCGCGCGAGGCGATCGCCAGATAGCGGGTGTAGGCCCGCGTCAGGCGGGCGTAGCGGTCATCCGTTGGGGGCAGAGCAGCCAGCCACGACGACAGGCGACGTTCCGCCAAGGCCCCGGCCAGGTCGTGCGCCGCATCCATCGCCGCCGGTCGAATCGCCCAGTCCGGCAGGAAGGTCCCCGGCGGCAGTCGCCCGCCATGCTGGGCGCGGGCATAGGCAATGAGCGCCGCCTGCGGATCAGCCGGGAGGTCGAGCCCCGCGAGTCCCTGTTCGGCGGCGACCCGCGCCGCGACCGCCCGGGCCGACGCGAGGTCCTGATCCGCTCCCGCCGGGGCGACGGCCACGGGGGCCGGCGCGGCCGCCGCCGCGAACGGAACGGCGGTCAGCAGAATCAGGCGGATCAGATTGAATACGGGCGCAAGACGGGGCGGAGCCAGGCTCATGAGCCGGCCATGGCGTGGGGTTCGGTGCGTTTCATAGAATCTCGATGTCGTTCTCGACGTCGGACACCCCCGGCGCGCGCCAGGCGGCGGCCGAGACGGACCGCCACTCATGGAGGGTCCGGACCGAACCGGAGAGGGTGAGCCTGCCGCCGTCAGCCTCCACATGGACCGCCGCCGGGTCGACGCGGCCCCCGCGCTGAAGGGCTCGCCGGATGGCCGCGCGGGGGTCCGCCGCCGAACCCGGCGGTCGCACCGAAATCTGGTTCGAGATGCCCACGACGCCGCGCAGCCGACGGATATCGTCCTGGGCGAACTCCTTCTGGTAACGCCAGGGAACCGCGCCGCTGAGGATGACCCAGCCCTTTTCCACCTTCACCTCGATGGCGCCCGTTGGAATGGCCACATCCCAGGCCAGCCGTTCGACGGCGGCGGCGGCAA
>CAIXWN010000075.1 GCA_903923135.1 uncultured Caulobacteraceae bacterium
CGGTGCCGAAGACCATGAACACGCCTCGGTCGTGCAGCAGCCGCACGGTGTCGATGATCTTGTCGAACGCCCGGCGGTAGGTGGCGTCATCGCCGGGCGCCGAGGTGTCGATCCACGCCTTCATCGCGTCGCGCCGCGCGCCAATCGGCAGATGGCTGAAATAGTCCACGGCGCCGGGAGGAATCTGGCCGTCGCGGTTGAGGGTGAGATTCTCGTGGATGCCCAGGGTGGGGTCGATGGCGATCCTGCGGTCGACCATCATCTGGATGGTGTGCTGGACCGGCGGGCTCTGCAGGTCGATGTCGGGAAAACGCTTGAGCACGTGCAGCCGGAACAGGGTGCGGGTGTCCTCGCCCGGCTTGATCACCCAGCCGATCATGAACTGGTTGATGTGGGTCATCTCGTCGTAGCCGGCCTCGATCATCTGGTCGGCGGTGGCGAAGGCTGGCACATGTCCGGCGACGCGCAGGCCCAGGGCGTGAGCCTCCCTGGTCATGGCCGGGACCCAGACCGGATTCATGCTGTTGTAGATCTTTATCTGCCAGTACCCCCGCGCGCCGTACCAGCGCACCGCGTCGATGGCCTGTTGCTGGCTGTCCACCAGGATGCCGTTGTTGGCGCTGAACGGGCTCTTGCCCTCGATAAAACCCGAGCGGATCACATGCGGGCCACCAATGACGCCGTCGTCCATGCGCTGGATCAGGCTGTCGAGCACGGCGTTGTCGTTGCCCATGTCGCGCACGGTGGTGATGCCGGCCATCAGGTTGAGCAGGGCGCTGTCCTGTTCGAGGTGGCTGTGCATCTCGTAAAGGCCCGCCACCAGCGTGCCGCCGGCCCCGTCGATGGCTACCTCGCCGGGCGTAGCCGGGCTGGTCAGGGGTTCGATCCCGGCGATGTCCTTGCCGCGCACCAGCACGCTCACCGGCTCGGTCAGGGCCGAGGTCGCCGGATCGAACAGGCGTACGTTGCGAATGCGTACGGGCGCGTCGTAGCGGTGCGCCACGGCCTTTTCGATGTCGACGAACCGGCGCGTCGACCAGTCCGCCGCCAGCCGCCGCAAGCGCTTCTCCTCGGCCTCATAGCCTTTGCGCACGACGATGAAGTTGGGGCTGACCGAGGCGAACAGCGCCCCCTTGGCGTCCAGCAGCAGGGTTTCGGGGTTCAGGTCGATGCCGCTGAGCGTGTAGCGGGTCACCCGCACCGCGGCGCCGTGGCCCCGCGCCATGATCGTCTCGCCCCTCTCCAGCTTCAGGGTTCCCCCCGGCAGGGCTGGCGCCGCGAGGCCGGGCCGCTTGAGCAGGACGCGGGCGTAGATCTCGTCCGACCACGGGCTGCCGCTCTGGGCGACATAGAGGCCGCCGGCAGGGGAGGCGCCCTTGCCGGTGGAATCCACCCATTCGGCGGTCGCGCCCGTCTGAGTGAAGTGTTCATCGACCTTGCTGCCGAAGGTCGTGGCTCCGGTGATCGACCAGGCGAGGGGCCGTCCGTCCGGGGCCAGGCGCAGGCTTTCGCGCATGGTCGGGCCGCGGCCGTTGTTCTTGTAGTCGAAGTCGACCGTGGCGCGATCGCCCTGAGTCTCGGCGATCAGATGGCCGACGGTCTTGCCGCCGAAGATGACCGAGTAGCTCTCGGTGGCGGCGTGGACCGGTGCGGCGACGAGCAGGAGGAGGCCGATGGCGATGGATCTGGTCATCGAGGGTTTAGACCATCGCGGCCGGCCACGGTAAAGGTGGGGTCGCCTCGCCGCCCCCCGGTTCAGCCGAACAGCGACTCGCAGCCGGTGCCGGCCAGGGCCGCGTCGACCGACCGGCGCGCAGGGTCCGGCAGGGCCGCCCGCGACGTCCTCAGCCACTGCAGGCACTTGCCCTGGTAGGGAAAGGGCGGCTGGGTCCAGGGCTCGCCGTCCACCGCCGCCTCGACCGACGCCGCGCCGGTGATCAGCGCCCTGGCGTTGGCCAGCATCACGGGGGGATAGACCCGGCCGATCTCCCGCAGCAGGGCGAGAAGAGTGTCCGGAAGGGCCTGGATGTCGACCCAGTCGTCGTCCGCCGGTTCAACCCCCGTCCGATCCTCCATAAGGTTGACCCAGGCGTAGACCCGCGGGGCGACCTCGGCAGTCAGGGCCATGGGTGTGGGGTCGAACAGGGCAAGCTGTGTCAGCTGGCCATAGACCGCGAAGTCGCACGCGGCGGGTCGGCGGCCGAGGATATAGGGCTGCGCGGTAAGGTGGGCCTCGAACGCGTCCAGGAACCGCCGGTAGCTGGCCTCGATCACCGTCCCGGTGACGGCGTTGGAGCCTACCACATACAGACGGTCGATCTGTCGCTGACTGATCATCCGGCTGAGGGCGGCGAGGCTTTCGTCGGTCTGCGACAGGTTGCGCCACAGCGGCAGCTGGCGCCCGGCGTGGCGGATGTCCGCCGCATTGGCCCAACGGTAGTGGAACATCGCCTTGGTAAGCCACTCATCGGCATAGTCCTCGATCAGCTCGTCGATGAAGGCCAGGGCGGGATCCGTCGGAATGACGCTGCGCCCGGCGTGTTCGGTCTCGAGGCGGCGGATGATCGGGGTCGAATCCACCACCGCCTCCAGCACCCCCGTCGGCCCGGGCAGATAGAACGTCGGCAGCAGGCGAACCTTCGGGGCCGGCAGGCCGTCCAGGGCCGGGCCTTCGGTGGGCAGCAGGCGGTAGGGGAGGCGGCGATAGCGCAGCAGGGCCACCATCTTGCGCGTGTAGGGAGAGCCGGGCGCGCCGCTGAGGGCTATCGGGGCTGTGGCGGTCATCGACGGGCGTCCTCCGGGCGAATGTTCAATTGGCGCGCCGCGCGACAATAGGCGATGATCGACGGGACGGGACCGGCAAAATTTGCGCCGGCCCCGAAGCTTCGGCTATCGCAGCGGGATTGGCGCCGGCTGTGAGGGTGTCGTCCGCCTGGACCTTGGAGATGATCGTGACGCAAGCCCCGGACGCGCAGGCGCCGCCCCCGCCGATCGACGGGCGTCGGCAGCGCACCCTGGACAGTCGCGCCAGGATCATCGCCGCGATGCTCGACCTGACACGGGCCGGCCATATCACCGTCAGCGCCGAGCTGGTGGCCGAACACGCCCGGGTGGGCCTGCGCACCGTGTTCAGGCATTTCAAGGACATGGACAGCCTCTACCGCGAGATGTCCCTGGCCATAGAGGGCCGGCTGCGGGAGGAGGTCTCCCTGGCCTTCGTCTCGACCCACTGGCGCGGCAGGCTGGATGAGCTGATCCAGCGGCGCACGGCGATCTTCGAGACCATCGCGCCGTACAAGCGCGCCGAAGCCGCCCACCGTCACCGCTCCAAGGTCCTCGAACAGGATATCGGGCGCATGGCGGCCCTGATGCGCTACATCCTCGGCGCCGCCCTGCCGCCGTCGGTGACCGATGATTCCCTGCTGTTCGAGGCGCTCGACCTGTTGCTCAGCTTCGAGGTGTGGAGCCGCCTGCGCCGGGAGCAGGGCCTCGACGCGCTCCGGGCCCGCGCGGTCCTCGAAGCGGCCGTCAACCGCCTGCTCGCCGGCGTGGACGTCGCCTAGACTTCACCATTTTCCCGACGCGGGTCAGGTCACAGTGGCGCGCGCCGAGAAGCGCGGATCGCGGTATTCGCCGGTGTCGATGACCGCCCTTAGCGTCTCCACCGCATCCCAGATATCGACGAAGCGCAGGTAGAGCGGCGTGAAGCCGAAGCGCAGGATGTCAGGCGCCCTGAAATCGCCGATAACCCCACGGGCGATCAGGGCCTGCATGATCGGATAGCCGTCCGGATGGCGGAATGAGACGTGCGACCCCCGCGCCGCCGAGGCGCGGGGACTGGCCAGTTGCCAACCGGCGTCGGCGCAACGCGCCTCGACCAGAGCGATGAAGGCGTCGCCGAGGGCCAGCCCCTTGGCCTCCACCTGCGCCATATCCAGGCCGCCGAACTCGTCGACACCCGCCTCCAGGGCCGCGAGCCCCAGCATGGCCGGCGTGCCGCACAACTGGCGTCGAATGCCAGACGCGGGCCGATAGTCGTCGCCGAAACCGAACGGATCGGCGTGCCCCATCCATCCCGACAGCGGCGGCGCCATACGGTCCTGCCAGCGGCGGGCGACAAAGACAAAGCTCGGCGCGCCCGGTCCGCCGTTGAGGTATTTGTAGCCGCAGCCCAGGGCGATGTCGGCCCCGTCCCGGTTCAGGTCCAGAGCCAGCGCGCCGGCGCTGTGGCTGAGGTCCCACACGGCCAGCGCGCCGTGGGCGTGGGCGCGGGCGGTGATGGCGGCCATCGGCCAGCGTTCCGCGGTCTTGTAGTGCACATGGGTCAGGACGACCGCCGCCGTGTCGTCGTCGATGGCGTCTGGCAGGGCCTCACGCGACCGGACGCGGAGTTCGACGCGCTCGCCCAGCAGATCGCTCACACCCTGGAGGATATAGAGGTCGGTGGGAAAGTTGCCGGGCTCGGTCAGGATCACCCTCCGACCGGGGCGCAATGAAAGGGCTCCGGTGACCAGTTTGAAGAGGTTGACCGAGGTGGAATCGGCGACGATCACCTCGTCCGCCCCGGCCCCGATCAGCGGCGCGATCTTGCCGCCAATGCGCGCCGGCGCGCCGATCCAGTCGTGGCTGTTCCAACTGCGGATCAGGTCACGCCCCCATTGCCGGACGACCAGATCCTGAACCCGGGCGGCGGTAGCCCTGGGCAGGGCGCCCAGCGAGTTGCCGTCCAGATAGATCACGCCCTCCGGCAGGATGAAGCGCTCGCGGACTCCGGCGAGCGCGTCGCCGACGTCGGCGGCCGCCAGATCCGCCCGCGTGTGTGTCGCGCCCATATACGCCATCGCCGCCATCCTCCCGTCGCTCGCCGCGACTTCATGCCCGCCAACCGCCTCTGGGGGAAGAGTCGCGAACGATCGTTGCAGCGCCGCAAATGAGCGCGGCTCAACGCTGGCGACAGACATTTGAATTGGAATCCCTGGAGCCGCCCGCCTAGGCCTTAGGCAGGGCGGCGGGGGCATGTCGCGTTTTCCGGCGCCGTGAGTGTTTCGCAGGCGCAACAATTCAATGGGCTGGCGGGCGGCCCGCCCGGAGTGACCGTTGGAGGTGCGCACGGCGACCTGTCCAGGCCCGCCGGACGCCCTGAAACGCACGCGGGGCCCCGTCAGCCGGGGCCAGGTGGCCTGAAGTCGACCCTCCGCAGGGGGGCGTTCGCGAATGGATGTCGCACACGAACATCCGGCGCACATCGGGGCGGGATCGTCGGACGGGCGGCGTCAATCACAACAACATCCAAGGGGATAACCGTATGAAGAATCTGTTTTCGGGGGCTAGTCTCGTCGCCATTCTCGCGGCGTCAGGCGCGGCGCACGCCGCAGACGCCGCAGCCACCGTCGCCGCCGACAGCGCCGCCACGGTGTCTGAAGTCATCGTCACCGGCACCCGCCAGACCGGCGTCAAGGCGGTCGACAGCGCCGCGCCGATCGAGGTGGTCGGCGGTGAGGCCCTCAAGCACGTCGGTCAGCCGGACCTGATCCAGACGCTGGCCCAGAACCTGCCGTCGTTCAACGCCGAGGCCCTCGGCGGCGACACGGCCAACCTCACCCTCACCGCCGCCCTGCGCGGCCTCAACCCCAACAACACCCTGGTGCTGGTGAACGGCAAGCGCCGGCACGGCACCGGAAACTTGCACGTGCTCGGCTCGGCCTACCAGGGCGCCGCCAGCGCCGATATCGGCCTGATCCCGGCCGGCGCCATCGATCACGTGGAAGTCCTGGAGGACGGCGCGGCGGCCCAGTACGGCACCGACGCCATCGCCGGCGTGGTCAACTTCATTCTCAAACACAACGATCACGGCGGAACGATCTCCGCCACGGGCGGTCAGTACTTCGAGGGCGACGGCGACACCGGCGCGCTCTCGATCAATCTGGGCCTGCCGGTCGGACCCAAGGGCTTCTTCGATGTCACCCTGGAAAACCGCTATCACGGCTTCAGCCGCCAGGGCGGCGCCGATCGCCGCGTCGCCAACCTCGACGGCACCCTCAAGGCCGGGGTTCCGGCCAGCTTCGCGACGGTTCCGAACTTCCCGAACGTGAACAACATCGTCGGCGACGCGCAGTCCAATCTCTACAACGCCTTCTACAACGCGGGGTACGACTTCGGCGCGGTCAAGTTCTACACCTTCGGCAGCTTCAGCCATCGCAAGGCCTCGGCCTATGAGAACTATCGCGTTCCCAGCAAGGTCATAGCCTCGCCAGTGCTCGGCGTTGCGGGCGCCTTCACCACCCCCGGTGAACTGATTTTCCGGCCCAACGGTTTTAATCCCCGGGAAGGCCTGATCGAGAACGACTACTCGGTCACCGCCGGGTTCAAGGGCGACGTCGCGGGATGGGACTGGGATCTGTCGACCACCTACGGCCGCGACAAGGACGACATCAGCACCCTGAACTCGGCCAACCGGGCGCTGTTCATCGACACCCACACCACGCCGACCAATTTCTATGATGGCGCCTTCACGGCCACGCAATGGACCAACACCCTCGACCTCAGCAAGGAATTCGCCGTCGGCCTGGCCTCGCCCCTGACCGTCGCGCTGGGAGCCGAGGCCCGCAAGGACACCTACGGCATCACCCAGGGCGACCCGGCCTCGATCTACAAGGAAGGTGGCCAGTCTTATCCGGGCTTCCAGCCCAGCGACGCCGGCTCCCACTCGCGCACCAACTACGCCGGATACATCGACCTTGCCGTCAATCCGGTCACCGGCCTGAAGGTCGACCTCGCCGGGCGGGTGGAAAGCTACAGCGACTTCGGCGAGACCGAGGTGGGCAAGGTCACTGTGCGGTACGACTTCAACCCGGCCATCGCCCTGCGCGGCACCTTCGCCACGGGCTTCCGCGCCCCGACCCTGGCCGAGGAGTTCTACTCCGCCACCAACGTCTCCCCGACCGCGGCCGTCGTGCAGCTTCCCGCCAACTCCGCGGCGGCGGCGCTGCTCGGCCTCGGCAGCCTTAAGCCGGAGAAGTCGGACAACTACAGCATCGGCTTCGTCGCCCATCCGTTCGACCGCTTCAGCGCCACGGTGGACTTCTATGAGATCGACATCCGCAACAAGATCGTGGCCACCGGCACCCTGTTCGGGTTCGGCGGCGCCGTGAACTCGCCGGCCGTGCTCGCCGCCATTGCCGCCCACGGCAATATCATCGATCCAACGGTCACCTACGCGGGGGTCAGCCTGTTCACAAACGGCCAGAACACCCGCACCCAGGGTATCGAGGCCACGGCGAGCTACAGCTCCGACTTCGGCGACTACGGTCACGTCGACTGGACGGTGGCGGCCAACTACACCGACACCAAGATCACCGCCGTGATCGCCAATCCGGTGCAGATCGCCGGCCAGCAGCTGTTCGACAAGACCGCCCGCAGCTACGAGGAAAACGCCACGCCCAAGGAGAAGGTCAGCCTCGGCGCCTTCTACACCCTGGGCAAGTTCAGCGCGAACCTGCGGGAAACGATCTACGGACCGGCGTCGGAATACGTCAGCCCCAACGGCGGCACGTACTATCAGGAGAAGATCCCCGTCACGGCGATCACGGACCTCGAGTTGACCTACGAACTGATCGGCGGTCTGAAGGTGTCGGCGGGGGCCAACAATCTCTTCGATCACAAGCCGCCGCAACGCCTGCTGAACGCCGCGCAGACCGGCCTGCTCGACGGCAGCAATGTCTTCAACGCGCCGGTCGGCTTCTCCGCCTTCGGCATCAACGGGGGCTACTACTATGGCCGGGTGACCTACAGCTTCTAGGTCGCGACTCGCCAGTCACCGTGGGGAGGGCGGGGCCGAGGGTCCCGCCCTCCCTGTCGTTTCGGGCCGATTCAAGCCTGCGCGCGGGTCTCCGAGGCCGATGCAGCGGCGCCACAGTGCTGCGTCAAATATCCGTCACACACCCGAAGGCCATTGGAAACGATTGCCTTCGGCGCCTATCTAAACAGCGCGATGCGGCCTCCGGGCCGGTAGATTGCGCAAAAGACAGGTTTCAGGGGTGGAACTCATCTGGTGTTTTGGCTCGGTCTGAGTTGCGCCGCTAGGCGTGACCTTCAGGATCGGGACCGTTATCGACGCCAATTTCCGCTGTTCCGGTGACCTGAGATCGATGGAGTCGTTAGAGATCTTGCAGACCAACCTCTCCGACCGCCGTTCCGCCAGCCGCGCCGCCTTCGGCGTCGTCGCGGCCATCTGAGTGATGCGGCCCCTGACCTCGTCCATAACCTTCCGACTGGCCGGCGCCGCGCTTGCGGCCGTGTGCGTCGCTGGCCTGTCCTCCGCCCAGGCGGCTCCCGAGATCGTCCGGGCCGGCGCGGGCGCCTTCCCCATTTCCAGCGTCGTGGTGGTGCGGAATGTCGGCGGCGCCGATATCGCCTACGCCAGCGGCGTGCCCGGGTCGCCTCCGGGCGACACCAGGGCCCAGACCATCGGCGCTCTCGCCAGGCTCACCGCCGCGCTCAAGGCGCAGGGATTCGGACCGGGCGACATCGTCATGATGCGGGTGTTCCTGGTCGGCGACCCGGCCCTGGGCGGCAAGATGGATTTCGCCGGCATGATGGCCGGCTATTCGCAGGTTTTCGGCACGGCCGATCAGCCCAACAAGCCGGCCCGCACCACCGTGCAGGTGGCCGGGCTCGCCGCGCCGGGCGCGCTGGTCGAGATCGAGGCCCAGGCCGTTCGACCACATCAGTAACGGGTTTTTCAGAGTCCACGCCCGCACGCCCGCCGATCAAGAGCGGCGCGGCGGGTCAAACAGGGGAAGCGCATAAGCGATGGCGTTCAAACACAACTCCCAAGGGGATACAGCAATGAAACATCTTTATGCGGGCGCGAGCCTGCTGGCCCTCGTGGCCTCTGCAGGGGCCGTGCACGCCGCAGCGGCGGCGGCGGCGGCGGCCGATACAGCCACCGTCTCGGAAGTCATCGTCACGGGCACCCGTCAGACCGGCGTCAAGGCCGTCGACAGCGCCGCGCCGATCGTCGTGGTCGGGGGCGAAGCCCTCAAGCGAGTCGGCCAGCCCGACCTGATCCAGACCCTGTCGCAGAACCTGCCGTCGTTCAACGCCGAAGGCTACGGCGCCGACACCGCCGCCCTGACGCTCTCGGCCCAGCTGCGCGGTCTCAACCCCAACGACACCCTGGTGCTGGTTGACGGCAAGCGCCGCCACGCCACCGGCAACCTGCACGTCGACGCCGGCACCTTCCAGGGCGCCGCCACCGCCGACCTCAGCCACATCCCGGTCAACGCCATCGACCACATCGAAGTGCTCGAAGACGGCGCCGCGGCCCAGTACGGCTCCGACGCCATCGCCGGGGTCATCAACATCATCCTCAAGAAGGCCGACCACGGCGGCTCGATCACGCTCACGGGCGGCCAGTACTATGAAGGCGACGGCAACACCGGCGCCTGGTCGATCAACAAGGGCTTCTCCCTCGGCGGCGGCAAGGGCTTCCTGAACCTGACCGCCGAAGAGCGCTACCATGAGTTCAGTCACCAGGGCGGCTGCGACGTCCGCTTCTCCAATCCCGACTGCTCCCTGAAGGCCGGCCTGAACCCCATCGACACCGTCGGCATCCCGAACGCCAAGGACTATCCCTACGTCAACCGGATCTACGGCGACCCGCAGTACAACGCCTACGACTTCTTCTACAACGCCGGCTACGACCTGGGCGGCGGCGTCCAGCTGTACAGCTTCGGCAGCTACGGCCACCGCAACGCCTCCGGCTACGAGAACTATCGTAAGCCGAGCAAGGTGACCCAGACCATCGGCGAGAGCACCAGCGTGCCCTTCCCGATCGGTTTCGAGCCCCGCGAAGCGGTCAAGGAAAGCGACTACTCGGTCACCGGCGGCCTCAAGGGCGAGACGGCGGGCTGGAACTGGGATCTGTCGACCACCTACGGCAGCAACGAGGATCGCATTTCGACGATCAACTCCGCCAACGCCTCGCTCTACAAGGACACAGGGGCGACGCCGACGCAGTTCTATGACGGCACCTTCAAGGCCAAGGAGTGGACCAACAACATCGGCATCAGCCGTGACTTCGGGGTCGGTCTGGCTTCGCCCCTGAACGTCGCCATCGGCGGGGAGGCGCGTCGCGACACCTTCCAGATCGTCCAAGGCGATGCGGCGTCGATCTACAAGGAAGGGGGCCAGTCCTATCCGGGCTTCCAGCCCTCCGACGCGGCCTCCCACACCCGCACCAACTATTCGGGCTACCTCGACCTGGCGGTCTCTCCGGTCACCGGCCTGAAGGTCGACCTGGCCGGCCGTCTGGAGCACTACAGCGACTTCGGCGACACCCAGATCGGCAAGGTCACCGTCCGCTACGACTTCAACCCGATGATCGCCGTTCGCGGCACCATCGCCACCGGTTTCCGCGCGCCGACCCTGCAGGAAGAGTACTACTCGGCCACCAACGTGGCCCCGTCGTTCGCCTTCGTCCAGCTGCCGGCCAACTCCGCGGCGGCCAAGCTGCTCGGCTTCCCGAACCTCAAGCCCGAGAAGTCCGACACCTACAGCATCGGCTTCGTGCTGCACCCCGTTGACCGCCTGACCATCAGCGCCGACGCCTATGAGATCGACATCCACGATCGCATTGTCGGCAGCGGCAACATCTATGGCGAGGGCGGCACCAACAACTCGCCCGCCGTCCTGGCGGCGATCACCGCCCACGGCAACGTCCTGGATCCGGGCGTCACCTATGTGGGTGTCAACATCTTCACCAACGGTGTGAACACCTCCACCAAGGGCGTCGAGCTGACGGCCAACTATTCCAGCGACTTCGGCGACTACGGCCATGTCGACTGGAGCCTGGGCGCCAACTACAACGAGACCTCGGCGAGCCACATCCTGGCCACCACCCCGGTGATATCGCCGCAGCCGATCCTTTCGCCGACGGCGATCAGCCTGCTGACCACGGCGACGCCCAAGGAAAAGGTCGTCCTGGGCGCCTTCTGGACCCTGGGCAAGTGGAGCGTGAACCTGCGCGACACCATCTATGGTCCGACCTCGGAACAGGTCAGCCCGAACGGCGGCACCTACTATCTGCTGCACATCCCGGTCACCAGCATCACCGACCTGGATATCGCCTATATGATCACCAAGGATCTCAAGCTGGATCTGGGCGCCAACAACCTGTTCGACAAGAAGCCGCCGGTCGTCCCCTATGTGGCCGGCGTCGGCATGGTCGACGGCAACAACGTCTACAAGGAGCCGGTCCAGTTCTCGCCCTACGGCATCAACGGCGGCTACTACTACGCCAAGGTGACCTACTCCTTCTAGGTCACGCGGACGGTCACGATCGGGGGCGGGCGGCGCGCAGGCGTCGTCCGCCCTTCGTGTTTTCGCCGGCCGGTGACACCGCCTCCAACGCTGCGTAGTCTCGGATCATGCTCACCCATCGCCTCGCCGTCGAAGCCGATCTGCC
>CAIXWN010000076.1 GCA_903923135.1 uncultured Caulobacteraceae bacterium
CCTTTCCGCGCCGAGGCCCGCCGAGGCCGCCCCGCCGCAGGCCCTGGTTCCCCAGATCGCCGCGCCGCCGCCGCCGCCGGCGCTGAAGACCGCCTCCGGGCGCCAGGCGCTGTCGACCCGCATCGACCTGCACATCGAGTACAAGGGCGACGTCGCCTATGTGAACAATTTCTGGGCGGGCGCGCTTGGCGAGCGCAAGGCCATCGAGGCCTTCGCCATCACCCCGCTGGAGACCCTCGACGCCGAGGCCCTGGAATACAGCGGCGTGGCCGAGGACGGCCTGGAGACCGGCTGGATTTCCGGCGGCGCCCTGTGCGGATCGCGCGGCCGCAAGAACCCGCTGGTGGGCTTCGCCGTGCGGGTGAAGCCCGAGCACGCCGCCGCCTTCGACTGTGAATACCGCGGCTCGTTCGCCTCGGGCCGCATCGTCGGGCCGGTGCGCGGCGGGGCGCCGTGCCGCTCGGAGCCCGGCGACCGGCTGGAGGCGATCCAGCTGTTCATCGTGCCGCGCGGCCCCGGCGACGAGGCGACCAATCCCATGCGCCTGACGGCCGACGGCCTCACTCCCGCCCCGGCCCCCGAGGCCGAGGCGCCGGCGACCAAGCCCGCCCGCCCGATCGGCCCCCGCTTCAGCGTGTTCCGCGAGGCGGTCGAGTGAGGCGGGCATGAGGGCCTCCGACCGGTGAAATACCTGCTCAATGTGGGCTGCGGCGCGCCTGGCGGCGGCGGCGTGCCGGCGTGGTTCGAGAACTTCCGCGAAGTGCGCATGGACATCGATCCGGGCGTCGCCCCGGACATCCTGGGCGACATCACCGACATGTCGGCGGTGGCCGACGGGGTGGTCGACGCCCTGTGGACCGCCCACTGCCTGGAACACCTCTATCAGCACCAGCTGCCCCGCGCCCTGGCCGAGATCCGCCGGGTGCTGACCGACGACGGCTTCGGCTGCCTGGTGGTGCCCGACCTGCAGCGCATCGCCGAATATGTCGCCCAGGACCGCATGCACGAGACGGTCTATGAGTCGCCCGCCGGCCCGATCACCGCCCACGACATCTTCTTCGGCCACGGCCCGGCCCTGGCCCGCGGCCACCTGACCATGGCCCACCGCTGCGGCTTCACCCCCACCCTGATGGTCAACGCCCTCAACCAGGCGGGCTTCGGCGGCTATGCGGTGCTGCGCCGCCCCGGGTTCGAGCTGGTGGCGGTGGTGCGCCGCCGCGACTGGGGCAAGGCGGGCGAACGCGAGGCCCTGCTGGCCACGCTGGGCCTATGATCGCCCTCTTCATTCACCAGAATTTCCCGGCCCAGTACCGTCACATCGTCCGCGACCTGGCCGACGATCCCGCCAACCGGGTGATCTTCATCACCCAGAAGAACGAAAACGCCATGCGCGGGGTGGAGACGGTGGTCTACGCGCTGCCCCCCGTGCCGCCGCTGAACTGCCACCCCCTGACCATCGATTTCGACATCGCCGTGCGCCACGGCATGGCGGTGGTCGAGGCCTGCCGCCACCTGGCCGCCCAGGGGATCCGCCCCGACGTGATCTGCGGCCACAGCGGCTGGGGCGAGCTGCTGTTCGTCAAGGACGTCTTCCCGGACAGCCCGATCCTCTCCTATTTCGAGTTCTACTATCACGGCCAGGACGTCGACGTGGGCTTCGACCACGAGTTCCCCGGATCGCCGGTCGACCCCTTCCGCCTGCGCGCCCGCAACGCCGTGGGCCTGCTCAGCTTCGACGCCGTCGACTGGGGCAACGCCCCCACCCGCTGGCAGCGCTCGGTGCATCCGCCGGAGCTGCGCTCGCGCATCTCGGTGCTGCACGAGGGCGTCGACACCGACCGGCTGAAACCCGACCCCGAGGCCTGGCTGGCCCTGGCCCGCGACGGCGCCCGGCTGACCGCCCGCGACGAGGTGGTCACCTTCGTCGCCCGCAACCTCGAGCCCTATCGCGGCTTCCACATCTTCATGCGCGCCGCCCGCGAGATCCTGCGCCGGCGGCCGCGCACCCACATCCTGGTGGTCGGCGGCGACGGGGTCAGCTATGGCGCCCCGGCGGCGGACGGCCGCACCTGGCGCCAGGTGATGCTCGACGAGGTGGGCCTGGGCGCCGAGAGCCGCCTGCACTTCCTGGGCCAGATTCCCTATGACGCCTACGCCAACCTGCTGCAGGTCAGCTCGGCCCACATCTACCTCACCTATCCCTTCGTCCTGTCCTGGTCGTTCATCGAGGCGATGTCGGCGGGCTGCGCCATCATCGGCTCGGACACGCCGCCGGTGATGGAGGTGCTGAGGGACGGCGAGAACGGCCTGGCGGTGGATTTCTTCTCTCCCGGCGACATCGCCGACAAGGTCGATCACATCCTCGACCACCCCGACCGCCGCGCCGACCTGCGCATCGCCGCGCGCGAGACCGCGGTGCGCGATTTCGACCTGAAGACCCGCGCCCTGCCCCGCTGGCGCGCCATGATCGACGACATGATCGCCGGCCGAAAACCGCCCCTCTACGCCGACTGACCCTCCGCCCCCGCCCCGAACTTCGGATTGCGGGCCCAGGCGGCGGCGGTTTCGATGATGTGGTCCAGCGAGGAGTCGCGCGGGGCCCAGTCCAGGCGCCGGCCGATCAGGGCCGGGTCGGCCACCAGGCTGGGCGGATCGCCGTCGCGGCGCGGGCCGATGGAATGGGGGGTCGGCGTTCCCAGCGCCCGGTCGACCGCGGCGATAACCTCCAGCACCGAGCGGCCCTGGCCGGTGCCGACGTTCAGGGCCTGGAACTCGCCGGCCTGCATCGGCGCGGCCAGGGCGGCCACATGGGCCCGGGCCAGGTCGCTGACATGGATATAGTCGCGCAGGCACGAGCCGTCCGGGGTGGGGAAATCGCGGCCGAACACGGTCAGGGGCTTGCCGCGGCCCAGGCCGGCGTTGATCGCCAGGGGGATCAGGTGGGTTTCCGGATCATGCGCCTCGCCGATCAGGCCGCCCGGGTCGGCCCCGGCGGCGTTGAAATAGCGCAGGGCCACGGCGGTGAGGCCGAAGGCGCGGCCATGGGCG
Source organism: uncultured Caulobacteraceae bacterium (assembly GCA_903923135.1). GTDB lineage: Bacteria > Pseudomonadota > Alphaproteobacteria > Caulobacterales > Caulobacteraceae > Acaudatibacter > Acaudatibacter lapponiensis. Next base: position 3,049 of record CAIXWN010000076.1, read on the forward strand.
GCGATCATCCGCTCGCCCCACAGCTTGGTGTCGCCATAGACGCTGGCGGGGGCCTTGGGCGCGTCCTCGGGGATGGCCGCCACGCCGGGGCCGGCCCCGTCGCCATAGACCGCGGCGCTGGAGGAGAACACCAGCCGGCCCACGCCGCAGTCGGCCAGCGCCGCCAGCATCACCGCCACGCCGGTGACATTGTGCTCATAGAACAGGTCCGGCCGGGTCATCGAGCGGCCCACCTCGATCAGGCCGGCGAAGTGGATCACCCCGGTGACGCTGTGGGCCTCGATCGCCTGGCGCAGCGCCCGGCCGTCGCGCACGTCGCCGTGCACGAAGGGGCCCCAGCGCACGGCCTGGCGGTGGCCGGAACTGAGGTTGTCGAACACCACCGGCGTGTGGCCGCTCTCGGCCAGGGCCTTGGCGGTGTGCGAGCCGATATAGCCGGCGCCGCCGGTGACCAGAACCGTTCCGCCCATGGCGTTAAACCCCCGTAAGGCGGGCCGGGAATCGGGCCGCGCGGAGCCCTTCATACAGGATCGCGGGGCGGGGCTGCAGGGGCGCGATGGGCGATCCTGGTCAGGACGGACCCGGGATGCGTCGGTTACGGGTCTTTGGCCGACTTCCGCTGGAATTCGGCGCGCCGTTCAGCGAGGATCGACCCGGCCAGATCGGGCGATCGCAACCACCGGGGATATCGACGCATGACGGGTGATCGGGTTGAAGGCTCCGTCGGTCGCGGGCCGCGGTTCGATCTCGATCACCTGCCCGACACCCTTGAATATGTCGGCGAGTTCGGTTCGGAACTGATCCTGTTCCTGCCCTTCGTGACCTGGCTCGCGCGCGCGGGCCTGCTGAAGGACAGACGCATCGTGACCTACGGCGGCATGCGGTGCTTCTACGAACATCTGGACTGCGCCGGGCTGATCGAGAAGCCTGGCCGACGGACCTATGTGCCGCCGCACGAGCGCCCGGACTGGCTGCCGGTGAGGAACGAGCACGATTTCGACACCCGCCAGGCCTCGCCGCGCCACATGCGCCCGGATCTGCGCCCGCGGTTCCGGGCCATGAACCTGCACCGCGAGATCGGCAGTCCAGCCCGCCCCCTGCTGATCATCCACAACAAGCACAACAACGAATGGGGCAAGGGACCGGTAAATCACATACCGATCGACACCCTCGAGACGATCTTCCGCGTGCTCAAGTCGGATTTCACCATCGTCTACATCCGGCACGGGATGGGCCCGGCGGAGGGGGGGTTCGTCGAAGACCACCTGGGTACGGTTCCCGGCTTCGATGACCATGCCCTGCTGCGGCGCCATCCGGAGGTGCTGGGTTTCGACGACCTGTTCGCCGAACACCGCGCCGCCACCGGGGATGACGATCTGAACCGTTTCAAGGCCATGCTGCTGGCCCGCTGCCACCGTTTCATCTCCTCCCAGGGCGGCGGGGCCTATCAGATGTCGCTGTTCGACGGGGCGCTGTTTGTCGTGCTGCATCGCGAGGGACAGGAGGAGCACTGGGAGTATTTTCCCGGTCACTTCGCCTTCATGGCGCGGGTTCCGGCCCTGCTGGCGGTCTGTCGCAATGACGATGACCTGATCCGGGCGATCCCGCTGTTTTCCGGCAGCTTCATGGCCGACGACCGCTGCCTGCCGGCGCCAGGCGTGGCGCCGATCCTCGCGGCCCTGTCGCCCGCCACCATCCGGCAGCGTTAGGGCGAACGATCAGAGTCCGATTCGCCGTCCGCATCGGTTCCGTGCGAACGGATCGGCCACGCCCGGGCGTAGCGGACGCTTTGCCGCCACGCCAGGGTGAGACACCTGACGACCCGTCGCGAACCCCGTGGAGACCGCCGTGCAGCAGATCGATGGGAAGATCGTCAGATCGACGCACGACGGCCAGGCCGTCAGCTTTTTCGTCACCGACCCGAATGACGTCATCCAGGCCCATCACAACCGGGGGCGGTTCTATGAGCTGGAGGAGCTGGCGATCATCGGCCGCCACTTCCCGCCCGGCGGCCTGTTCCTGGACATCGGCGCCAACGTCGGCAACCACACCGTTTTCGCGGTGAAGTTCCTGCACGCCCGGGATGTCGTGGTCATCGAACCCAACCCTCCGGCGATCCTGGTGCTGGAGGCGAATGTCGACCTGAACGGCATCCGCCGGTCGGTGGACCTGAGCCATGTCGGCCTGGGCCTGTCGGACGAGGTCGCCGTGACGACGGCGGTCAGCGATCAGGGCAACCTGGGCGCCACCCGCCTGGTTCCGCGCCAGGGCGACGACGGCATCCGGGTGCTGCCCGGGGACGACCTCTTCGGCGGGCGACGGTTCGACTTCATCAAGATCGATGTGGAGGGCATGGAGCTGCGCGTGCTGAACGGCCTGAGACAGACGGTGGCGAACAGCCGCCCGGCCATGTTCATCGAGGTGGACGATGCCAATGCGGCCGCCTTCGCCGCCTTCCTGAGCGGGATCGACTACGAAATCATCGACCGGTTCAAACGATATGCCAACAACGCGAACTATCTGGTCGAACCGGTCGAGCGGACCCGGTGAAGGCGACGGGCACAGGCGGGTTCCGGTTCTATTCGCGCCCGATATTCCGGCGCAGGGTCCCCGGCCCTTCGCCGGCGATGAGCCGGTCGGCCAGGACGTCACAGAAGGCCCAGGCGGTGTCGGGAAACTTCCGCGCGAAGACCTGCCCGGGCGGAATCGCCTCGGGCAGGGAGTCCAGGTCGGCGTAGAGCTTCGGGCCCCCGGTCGGGGGAAATTCCATCAGCACCGGGCAGGGTTCGAACGGCCGGTCGGACAGGAAATTGCCGGCCACCGACTGGATCATCAGCTCGTCGGGTTGCCGGCTGAACCGGAAGGACTGCCAGAGATTGGCGTCCCTGAGGCAGACGCCCAGGATGTCGTCCACCGTGGCGCGGGTGAGCGCCCAGTAGGCAAAGCCCCAGTGCACGGCCAGTTTCTTCTTTCCCACCGCCCGAAGGGCCTTCATCTCGTCGAACAGGCGGAAGAACTCCTCATCGATGACGCGCATGCCGCCCCCCCGGGGGTTGGTCGCCCGGTGGTCATAGAGGGCGAAGTCCTGATACCGCCGCGCGAACTCATGATCCGGGCGAAGCGCGGTGAACGACAGCCGGTCGACCGGCAGGGCGATGGCGGCGGCGATCTCGTCCGGCGTGCGGACGGGGAAGGTGTCGTCGGTGATGAGGACGAACCGGTCATAGTCGCCGCCCAGCGCCCGGTTCAGCAGACTGAACGTCGCCTCCAGCTGGCTCATCCCGCCCCAGAAGACCTCGTTGCGCTGGGCGATGAACTCGCAACGGCCGGCGCCCCCGGCCATGTCGTTCGCGTATCGCGAGAGCGGAACCTTGGCGTCGAGGTGAACCAGGACGTCCCAGCCCATGGCGCGATAGACGCGCGAGGCGGCCGCGAGCACGCGCGGGGCGCTGTAGGCCATCACCAGACAGGCCACCCGCCCGGCCTGGGGGCCCGCCGCGGCCGGTCGCCGGTCAGCCGGCCGGGTCGGCTGGCGGCCCTCGGCCTGGCCGTGGATCTCGTAGTGATCCCGGCCGGTGGGGAACTCGCCGCGCATCACCGCCCGGCGCACTTCCGGGTTGGCCAGCAGGTACCAGATTTCGTCGAATTCGTTCACGGCGGCCCCATGCCTTGGCGGACCGAGTGTAGCCGACAGGGGCCGGGGGGCAATCCGCCGACGGCGCCTCGCCCGGCCGGCGGGCCCCGAATTCAGGCCGGGTCGAAGCCGAACCGCTCCAGCAGGGCGTCGACCGCGGACGCCCTGCGGCCGTCGGCCGGAACGAACACCGCCAGGTCGTCGACGCCGGCGATCCGCCGGGCGATGGTGGTGACCGGGTGATAGTGCGGCCGGCTGTCGAAGTCATGGATCAGGATCACCGCGTCGGGCCGGCAGCGCCTGACAATGCTGGCGAAGCAGGCCACCCGGAATCGGCCGTCGACCAGATAGAGGTCGGTGTCGTCGACCGGCCGCTTTTGCCAGACGCCGCTGTAGTAGTTCGGCCAGAGATCCTCGGACGCGATATCGGTCGGCGCGCCCCAGTCGCCGACCGGGCCGATATCCTCGAAGACCAGATCCGGCGTGACGGCATGGCCGGCGGCGGCGCAGGCCGCCCCGACGTCGGCAAGCCACTTTTCGGAGGAGTCGACGGAGACGACCCTCTGTTTGACCAATCGCGTGGCCAGGAAGGTGCTGCCCCCGGAGCCGAACTCAAGATAGGTGGTGGATTGCGCCAGGAACGACTCGAAGAGCCGGATTTCCCGTTCGGTCATCGCCGGAATCATCGGGAGTCCTCCGCCCGGACGGCGGCGTCCGTTCCGAAAGGTTGAATTCTATTCAATGGCGCCGGTCGGCGACAGGCCCAAAACGCCCGCCGCCGCAGGGGCCGCATCGGCGGGCCGACCGATCGGGCGGCGTCGCGCCGGGCAGGGTGCGCAACGGATGGGCAGAATCTGTGATCAAAGATGGCAAAGCGACCGCCCCTCTCCGGGTCCGCCTTGAACGCCTCCCGGCTGTTGGCTATTTTGGCAGGGTAGTAAGCTTGGCTGTTCCTGCACAAATTGAGTGAAAACAGGCCAAGTGATCCGTTGAACTCTCGAGGGGTCAGGACTCCGTCAGGTCCGCCATGGCCTTTTGTGACAACAAAGCGATAGTGGAAAGCAAGCGTGAAAAATCTGCTGTTTCGCCTGTAGATTTTTGACAGCGTCGCCGCAATTCGGATGCTTTGGTGATCTTTGTCACAAAATCCGCCGACAGGGTGACGTAAGGCTTGAACTGAGTGTGGCCGGCGGGGGATCGCGGCCGGGAAAGCGTCAGGCTCGGGGCCGAGAGGCCGGGTCTGCAGGAACGGGTGTCTGATGAGTTTCACGCCAGCGGAGGAGATTGTCGGGTTCGTCGACGAGATCGCCGGTGGCCAGATTTCCGGCTGGGCCTTCGACCAGACCTCCGCCGACCCGCTGGTGATCAGTCTGGTGATCGACGGCGTCGAGGTGGGCGAGGGCGTCTGCGACGCCCCCCGGCCCGACGTGGTTCACACCCGCTTCGGCCGCGAGTTCGTCGGCTTTCATCTCCATATTTCCGGCGCCTACAACGACGGCCTGTTCCATGTGGCCCAGATGTTCGCCCCCGACGGCCGTCTGGTGGTGCTGCGCGGCGGCGACGGCGTTGAACGGCCCTCCTGGGGTTTCACCCTGCCGCGCGAACAGACCGTGGCGCGCATGGAGCCGTGGCAGGGCGGCGACATCCATGGCTGGGCCGTGGTCACCGACGCGGTGTCGGGGCATGCGCGGCCGGCCGACCGCATCGTGGTGCGCCAGCACGGCCAGTCGGTGGCCACCCTTTCCCTGACGGTCAACCGGCCGGACGTGGCCACCCGTTTCCGCTGCGCGCCCCTGTGCGGATTCGTCATGGAGATCGGGCTGCTGGCCGATCTCGACCCCACCGCCCCCCTGCATTTCCACGCCGTGCCGGACGGCGGCGAGATCGACGGCTCGCCGCTGGACATCGCCTCGGCGGTGTTCCAGGCGGCGCTGGCCGCCGGAGCGGCCCGCGAGTTGGCCCCGCCGCCGCCGCCCGAGCCCCCCGAGGAGCCGGCGTGGTCGCCGCCGCCCGCCGCCGTCTCCGACGATGTCGCCGCCCTGGCCGCCTCGGGGCTGTTCGATGCGGACTATTACCTGACGACCTATCCCGACCTGGCCGACGCCGACATGTCGCTGTTCGAGCACTTCTTCGAGTTCGGCTACAGGGAGGGGCGCAAGCCCAATCCCTATTTCGATCCGGTCTGGTACGGGCAGCAGAACCCGGAGGTGGGGCGCGACGGGATGCAGCCGCTGCTGCATTTCTTCCTGTATGGCGATCGCGAGGGCCAGAACCCCTGCCCGCATTTCCACACCGCCTGGTACCGGCGTCGTTTCGGCGTCGATCCGGACCAGAACACCCTCGCCCACTATCTGAAGAACCGCTTCGAAATTCCGCTCAGCCCCCACGAGGGGTTCGACGCCGATTTCTACGCCGCCCGCAACCCGGACGTCTTCGAGGCCCGGGTCGACATGTTCGACCACTTCCTCCACCACGGCTATCGCGAGGCGCGCAATCCCTCGCCCGACTTCGAGATCCAGTACTACACCCAGCGCTATCTGCGCGGCGATACGTCGGTCAACCCGCTGATCCACTACTGGAATCACCGGCACGAGCCGGGGGTGCACGGGCGCATGCCCGACGACGAGACCACCGTCACCCGCGAGGTCAAGCGGTTCACCAGACCCGGGCCCCACTTCGAGGAGGTTCAGACCTCGCCCCTGGGGGTCAAGCCGCGGGCGATGCTGCTGACCTATTACCTGCCGCAGTTCCACGCCTTCCCCGAGAACGACGCCTGGTGGGGCAAGGGCTTCACCGAGTGGACCAACATCATCCGCGGCCTGCCCCGGTTCGTCGGCCACTATCAGCCGCGCACCCCGCGCGACCTGGGCTTCTACACCCTCGACAGCAACGAACCGGTGCGCGAGCAGATAAGGCTGGCCAGGGCCGCCGGCGTCGCCGGCTTCGTGTTCTATTACTACTGGTTCAACGGCAAACGGCTGATGGACCGGCCGGTGCGCCGCTTCCTGGATGATCCCAGCCTGGACATGGGCTTCGCCCTGATGTGGGCCAACGAGAACTGGACCCGGCGGTGGGACGGCGCCGAATCCGAGGTGCTGATCTCGCAGGACTATCGCCCCGACGACGACCTGGCCATGGCCGCCGACTTCGCCGAACACTTCAGGGACCCGCGCTATATCCGCCTGCAGGGCCGGCCGGTGCTGATGATCTATCGCGCCGGCATCATCCCCGACTGCAAGGCGGCCATCGCCCGCTGGCGCACGCTGTTCCGCGACGAGTTCCGGGAAGATCCGCTGTTCATCATGGCCCAGGCGTTCAACGCCGACGACCCGACGGAATACGGGTTCGACGCCGCCATCGAGTTCCCGCCGCACAAGCTGACCGCCACCATGGTTCCGGCCAATTCCGAGTTCACCTATCTGGACGCCGATTTCGCCGGCCAGATCCACCGCTATGACAGCGTGGTGGAGATGTCGCTGCGCGATCCCCACCCGGCCTTTCCCCTGATCAAGACCGCCGTGCCCAGCTGGGACAACGACGCCCGCCGGCAGGGCACGGGGATGGTGATCACCGGATCGACCCCGGCCAGGTACGAGGCGTGGCTGTCGAAACTGGTCGACATCGCCTGCGCCAATCCGGTGTTCGGCGAACCCATCGTCTGCGTCAACGCCTGGAACGAATGGTGCGAGGGCGCCTATCTGGAGCCCGACCTGCACTATGGCGGCGCCTATCTGAACGCCACGGCCCGCGCCGTCACCGGGCGGGCGCGCACCACGGAGACGCCGCGGCTGGTTCTGGTGGGCCACGACGCCTTTCCCAGCGGGGCCCAGCATCTGCTGCTCAACATCGGCCGCACCCTGCGGTCGGCCTTCGGGGTGGAGTTCGAATATCTGCTGCTGGCCGGCGGCGAGATGGCGGCCGACTACGCCGCCCAGGGCCCGCTGACCATCGCCGGGTCGGACGCCCAGCTGACCGAGAAGCTGCGCGCCCTGGCCGAGGCCGGCTTCGCCGGCGCCATCGTCAACACCACCGCCTCGGGCCGGATGGTGCCGTTCCTCAAGGCGGCGGGGATCAACCCGGTGCTGCTGGTGCACGAACTGCCGCGCATCCTGCGCGAGAAGCAGCTGACCGACATCGCCCGCACGGGCGTGGCCGAGGCCGCCCGGGTGGTGTTTCCCGCCCCCTTCGTGCGCGACGAGGTGCTGACCGAACTGGGCCTGGAGGGCGTCACCCACAGCCTGATCCGGCCGCAGGGCTCGTACAAGGCCATCGGCTATGACGCCGCCGGCGCCGCGGCGGTGCGCAAGGAATTCGGCCTGGGGCCCAAGGACCACCTGGTGCTGGGCGTCGGCTATGCCGATCTGCGCAAGGGGTTCGACCTGTTCCTTCAGCTGTGGCGGATGCTGCAGGGGGCCGAACGCCCCGGGCGCGGCCGCATCTGCCTGGTCTGGGTGGGCGGCATGGATCCGGCCCTGGCCGACTGGCTGGGTCTGGAGATCGCCGCCGCCGAGGCGACCGGCACGTTCCGCATGGCCGGCTATCGCAAGGACATGGAGGCCCTGTTCTCGGCCTCCACCGTCCTTGCCCTGACCTCGCGCGAGGACCCCCTGCCCACGGTGGTGATGGAGGCCCTGGGCGCCGGCGCGCCGACGGTGGCCTTCGACCGAAGCGGCGGCATTCCCGACATGCTGCGCGCCATCGGCGAGGGCGCGGTGGTGGACTATGGCGACACCGCCGGCATGGCCCGGGCCATCCTGGGCTATATCCAGGCCGGCATATCGCCCGCCGACCGCCGCCGCCGCCATGAGACGGTGGAGCGCGAGTTCAATTTCACCGGCTATGTGGCCGACCTGCTGGACCTGGCCCTGCCGGATCTGGCCCGGGTGTCGGTGGCCGTGCCCAACTATAACTACGCCCAGTATATGGAGAGCCGCCTGGGCTCGATCTTCGAACAGACCTATCCGGTGCGCGAGGTTCTGGTGCTGGACGACTGTTCGCGCGACGACAGCCTGACGGTGATCCCCGAGGTGGCCGAACGGGCCGGCCGCGCCATCCGCCTGGTGGTCAACGAGACCAACTCCGGCTCGGTGTTCCGCCAGTGGCGCCGCGCCGCCGAGATGGCCAGGGGCGATTATGTGTGGATCGCCGAGGCCGACGACCTGTGCGATCCGGAGTTCCTGACCCGGGCCGCCGCCCTGCTGAAGGCCGACCCCGAAGTGCGGCTGGTCTTCACCGACAGCCGCACGGTGGACGCCGACGGAACCCCGCAGTGGGAGAGCTACAAGGGCTATTACGAAACCATAGAGCCGGGCGCCCTGACCCGCAGCGAGATCTTCGAGGCCGGGGATTTCGTGCGCCGGTTCCTGGCGGTGAAGAACCTGATCCTGAATGTCAGCGCCGTGGTCTGGCGCCGCGACGCCCTGCTGGCGGCGCTGGACGCCTGCGCCGAAGAGCTGACCACGTTCAAAATGGCCGGAGACTGGCTGCTGTATCTGACCGCCCTGTCGGCGCCCGGCGCGCTGATCGGCTATGAGGCCCGGCCGCTGAACGTGCACCGCCGGCACGCCAACAGCGTGACCCACGCCCTGAACGCCGACCGCCATGTGGCCGAGATCGCCCGTTGCCACGCCGTGGCGGCCGGGGCGTTCGTTCTGCCTGCGGCGGTGGAAAGGGTGCAGGGCGACTATGTGGCCGAGGTGGCGCAGCAGCTGGGCGCGACCAGCGCCGCCGCGCCACCACCCGCGACCGGCCGCCCGGCGGGCGGGCGCCGGCCCCGTGTGACCGGCCGATGACGCGCCTTACCCAGTCCTCCCCACCCGTATCCGCCTAACCAAGGAGCAACCCAGATGTACCTGCCTCCCTTCGACTCCATCCTTCGCGCGCTTGGCCTGGACCGCGCCACCTACGCCAGATCCCGGACGGTCCAGATGCCCAAGGCGCTGTTCAAGCTGCTGGTGGAGATTGCCCTAGAACATTCCGAATTCAACGAGGCGGGATATCTGCGTGACAATCCCGATGTGGTCGACGCGATCCGAAAGGGCGATATTGATGTGCCGAACGCCCTGCAGCACTACATCGGCTACGGCTATTTCGAGGGACGTACCGGCGCGACGCCGACGGTGGACGAACGCTGGTATCTGGCCACCTATCCGGATGTGGCCCAAGGCATAAAGCTGGGGCAAGTTCGGTCGGCCAGGGAACACTACAACGCGATCGGCGGCGCCGAAGGGCGGAGCCCGAGCGCCGCTCATCAGCGTGTTGCTGAGCAATGGAAAAAGGCCTTCGTTAAGGGCTAAACCCGTCGAAAGAGACGCTAGTGGATAAAATCGAACGTTGGGCGCCCGCGCTTGACGGCGACGATAATTTTGTCGGCATCGGTGGTCCAGATGAAGGGGCTCTAGCAGGATGTTGAAAAAGCTTTTTTGGCCCCTCGTGGCCGCCAATTCCCGCCCCGCCCTAAGAAAATACGTTAATGATTTCAATCGGCGCTGCTTGAGCGAAATGCCCCGGATGGCTCAAAATGGCCAATTTCGACCCGCCAGGGCGACTTTTTCAACA
>CAIXWN010000077.1 GCA_903923135.1 uncultured Caulobacteraceae bacterium
CGCCGGCGTAGGCGTAGAGCCGCACGTCCAATTTGCGGTCCTGCGGGTCGCCATCCACCTTCACCCGGCGCTGGCTGGGGGCGGCGAAGTCCTGCGCCACATAGTCGCCACGCAGAATTTCAGCCCAGACGCGGTGGGTCAGCTTGTCTCCGCGATAGACCGCCTTGCCCGCGTGGCCGCCCGCTGGCTTGAAGAACAGGCCCTTGCGGGACGCCCAGAGCTCCTCGGAGGCTTCCGCCGTGACAAGGCGGGTGCGCGGCAGGCCGGCCAGGGCGGCGCGCAGGCTGGGATCGACGCCGAGCGCCTCCAGTCGCGCCGGATCCGACAGCAGCGTCAGATTGCGCTTGTCGGCCAGCAGGGCATGGTTGTGCGGGTTGGGCGTGACCACCGCGGCGTCCTGCAGCCAGGCCTGCCGAATCGCCGCGGCCGCCGGCGTGGCGAAGGCGAAATCGACCCATCGGTTGTAGACGAGGTCGATGGGCAGTTCGCCAAGACGCAGGCGGCCGCCTGAATAGCTCAGCGCCGAGGGATCGGCGATCACCACCCTGGCGCCCCGACGTTCCAGCACGGCCCGCGTCTGCAGGAACTCCGGATAGAGATATTGCCCCTCGGGCGTCTCGTCGACGATGGCGATCACCGCTGGCGCGCCCTCGCGGCCCTGGAGGCGCCACTCGGCCAGGAACATCGCCCAGACCGCCTCCTCGAAGCGGGCCAGGGGTGGTGGCCGGCTGATCGCCGCCACCTCCGGGCAGCACGCGGCCTGGGCCTGGCCCAGCAGGGCGTTGAGGAAGGCTCCGCCGGCGTTGGTGTTCACCTCGATCAGCCGGGGGCCCTGCGGGGTCAGATGGAAGTCGTAGCCCATGAAGACGCCGCGTGGGCCGGGGTCGGTCAGGGCCACAGGCGGAGCCCAGGCCAGGGCCGCCGCCGCCCAGGCGGGCAGGCGACTGATCGCATCGATCGTCCTGGCGACGGCGCTCATGGCGTCGAGGTCTGACCGGGCAAGGAAGACCGGCGTGCTGGAGAACAGGCCGGATCGTTCGGAGGCGATCGACCCGCCCTGGACGAGGCTGGCGTCGCTGCGGGCGAGGGCGCTCCAGACCTGCGCCGGCTCGACATCTATGCAGAAACAGTCGTGGTTGAGCCGGCCTTCCACGGAGAGCGGCGGGCCGATGGCGGGGGGCACGGCTCAGGGTCTCCCGCCGGGGCCGGGGCAGCAGGTCGCCACCAGCGCCCCGATCTCGAGGGTAAGGCTGCGCAGCCTGGCCAGCACCGCCGGCCCGTCGATCTCGTAGTAGACGTGCCGCCCGTCCTGATCGGCGAACACCACCCCGGCGTCCCTGAGAATCTGAAGGTGCCGCGAGATCACCGACCGATCCTGGTCGAAGGGGGCGGCGATCGTCGCCACGTCGGCCCGGCCGATCTGGATCATCCGCGTCAGGATGTCCGCCCGGACCGGCTCGCACAGCGCGCGTAAGAAGGCGGTGTCGAGCGCGCCGGAGACCCGGCAGGCCGCCTCGCGGCGGAGAGTCGTCGTGTCCATCCGCCTCATATGTGCATACTGGCGCACATATCAAGAGACGGCCCCTCGCGTTCACCGGACCTGACGAAAACGGGACGTCCCGACGCCGATCCGCCCGACCCGACCTACGGGGCGGCTGACTTGTTGTCCCAATACCGTTGGGTGGGACGCGCCGCCACGACGAGGTTCACATAGTAGGCGCGCTCGCTCTGAGCCTGGCTTTCGTCGGCGGGGGCGGCGTTTGCGGCGCCGACGTCTTGCCAGGCCCGGCGCGAATTGCGGATCGACACATCGGCGTAGGCATCGTCGGTCTCGAGCTCGAAGGGGCTCATGTCGATGATCCGGGCGCGAGGGTCCAGGAACGCGGCCCGGGCGGCGTCGTAGGAAACGATCGGACGCCGGTAGGGCGCGGCCCCCATTGCCTGGCCCTCGACAAAAAACGGACTGACCCGCCGGCCGGGTTCAGGATCGGACGCCGACATCGGATGGAACCCAGCCTCGACGAACCAGAAGTTCAGCCGCCTCGCCGCGGCGAGCGCCTCCGCGAGGGTCAACAGCCGGTTCTGGGCCTGGATCTGAAAGGAATCGATCACGCGGTTCGATGCCGGGGCGGTGGAGATGACCTCCAGGATATTGTCGCCGCCGATGTCGTCGAGCCTCAGTTCGCGGCCCTTGTGGAGAAAGATGAAGTCGAAGCGCCCGCCCACGGCGATCGCCTCCCAGCCCGGTCCGCCGCTGATTGACGGGCGGGCCAGTCGCAGACCGCTGGCGGCCTGAAGCGACAGGGCGTGGTTCTTGAGCGGATAGGTCGACCCTGTCCTCAACTGATCGACAGTCATGCCAATGGCGACCCGCACCGTGGGCCGCGCCGGGGCGGGGCCATGACACGCGCCGCCGGACAACAGCGGCAGGATCAGCAGCCATCCCGCCCACCTCATCACGATCCGCCACCTCGTTATCGTCTGCCGATCCGCCTATATCGCTTGCCATGTCCTTCACCGCCACTGTCCTGACCATGTTCCCCGACGCCTTTCCCGGGCCGCTGGGTGTGTCGCTGATCGGCACAGCCTGGCGGGAGCAGTCACTCTGGCGGCTGGAGACTGTGGACATCCGGGCCTTTTCCAAGGATAAGCGCGGCTTCCTGGACGACACCCCCGCCGGAGGTGGGCCCGGACAGGTCATGCGGGCGGACGTCATCGCTTCGGCGCTGGACAGCGTGGAGGCGGACGGCCGGCCGTTTCTGTATATGAGCGCCCGGGGAAGGCCCCTGACCCAGGCGCGCGTTAAGGCCTGGTCCCAGGCGCCGGGGCTGGTCGTTCTGTGCGGCCGGTTCGAGGGGGTGGACCAGCGGGTGCTCGACGCCCGCGGGTTCGAGGAGGTCTCGGTCGGAGACGCTGTGCTCGCCGGTGGCGAGGCGGCGGCTCTGGTGGTTATCGAGGCCTGTGTGCGGCTGCTGCCCGGCGTATTGGGCGAGGCGGCCAGTCTGAGCGAAGAGAGTTTCGAGGACCATCTCCTCGAACAACCGCAGTTCACCAGGCCGCGGACGTTCGAGGGGCGCGATATTCCCGATGTGCTGCTGTCGGGCCACCACGCAGAGGTGGCCAGATGGCGCAGGGCGCAACGGGAGCAGACGACGCGGGAGCGGCGGCCGGATCTTTGGGCGGCGCATCTCGCCAATCAACAGGCAAAGGGCGACAAAGCCCAGTAACATGAAGGACTTGTACATCAGATGAACGTGATTCAAGAGCTCGAGAACGAAGAAGTCGCCCGCCTGCTCGAAGGCAAGAAGATCCCCTATTTCCAGGCCGGCGACACCCTGCGCGTCAACGTCAAGATCAAAGAAGGCGAGCGCGAACGCGTTCAGGCCTACGAGGGCGTGTGCATCGCCCGCTCGGGCGGTGGCCTGCAGGAGAACTTCACCGTTCGCAAGATCAGCTTCGGCGAAGGCGTGGAGCGGGTCTTCCCGGTCCTCTCGCCGATGATCGAATCCATTGAGGTCAAGCGTCGCGGCGCCGTGCGGCGCGCCAAGCTCTATTATCTGCGCGATCGTCGCGGCAAGTCGGCCCGTATCGCCGAGCGCACCAGCGGCAACATGGGCAAGAACGACTCGTCCGAAGGCTAGGGTGGGGCCGCAAGCGGGCACCGGTCCTCAGAGCGGGTCCCGCCGCGCGTCACCGCACCGAAACGAAAACGCCGCGCCGGGTGGACCGGGCGCGGCGTTTCTGCGTCAAGGAACGGCGGCGAAGATCTAAGGGCTGGCGGGAGGGCCGCTGGAGCCGGAGCTGGCCGCAACGCCGCCGCCGATCGCGCCGGCCACGGCCAGGCCGCCGAGGATATAGCCGGTGTTGCCGCCGCCCACCTGGCTGAGCTGCCTGCCGGCGGTCTTCGCGCCAAGGTCGCCGGCGCACTTACGCACGCAGACATTGAGATATTCGTCATGGGTCTGGCCGGCGGTGGCGTGATTGCCCACCAGGTCCTGCCAGCGGACCTCGCAGAAGCTGTGGGTGCGATCGCTGAACGAGGCGTCGGCCTCGCTCGGCTGCCGCGCCGGGCACGTCGAAACCGCGCCCTGGGCGGCCGACGCCTGACCAGCCGCAGCCAGGACCAGGGCGAAAGCGGCGACGAAGACCTTGTTCATTGTCGTGCATCCTGGCGCGAGACTTGATGCCTCCTGTGTTACATACCCCAGTCGCAGCCATTCATCAATTCGAGGGGTCTTCCGGCGAACCGGCCCGGGGTCGGCGGCGCCTTCATTTCAGGCCCATGCAGACCGCTCCGCTCAAATCAGCCCACTTCGCCGTCAGACTCGGCGCCAGGGCCGTCGTGGTCACCGGCATCTATGTGGCGGCGGCGGCGGCGATTCTACTCACACTGTTCCTGCTCCGGGGCGTCGTTTCGCCGATCGTGCTGCGCGGCGTTCTGGGATTCGTCTTCGTGGCCGCCCTGTCCGGGGGGCTTGAGCCGGGCACGGTCAAGGCCGCAGCGCTGGGCCCGGGCGGTGTCGACCTGGCGGCCCCCGTCGCCTATCTGACCGCCGGGGCGCTGAAGGCGCTTGTCGCCTCGCCGGTCCTGGCGGCTCTCTGGCGGTTCGCCGATCCGAGCGCGGATCCGGCCGTGCTGGTCTGGCTGCCGCTCATCGCCGTCGCCGGGTTCTGCGCCACCGACATGCGGGTGCTGCTCGACCTCAAGGGCCGCTACGGCCTGGCCATCGCCCTTAAACAGGGGAGTCTCGCCGGAGGCGTGGTCATCGTCGGAGCCCTGGCGGCGCTGAAGGCGCCCCTGTTCTGGGCTGTCGGCGTCGCCACCCTGGCCCGCCTCGCCCTTCTGGCGCCGGCGCTTTGGCGTGGCCCGGTGGCTGCACTCACGCCCGCCGTGCGCCGGCTTCTGGGCGACCGCCGCTGGCTCGAACTAGCCGCCGTCTCGGTGATCGCCGCCGCCAGTGGCTCTGCGGACCGGGTCTTCGGTCTGCGTTACCTCAGCCCGGCGGCCTATGCCGGCTACTATCTGACGTTCGAGCTGTTCAGCAAATTCTGGCTGATTCCCTATGTGATCGGACCGATCCTGTTCGCCCGGCAGGCCGCCGGCGAGCGCAGCGGCCGCTTCATCGGCGGCGCCTGGGCCTTTACCGCCCTGGCGGGCCTGGCGTTCCTGATCGCCGCCGCCGCGCTCATGCGCCTGGCCCCAGGCCCGCTGACCCGGCTCACCGGTATTTCCTTCGGCCCGGCCACCCTGGTCTTCGCCGCCGGCGTTGTGGTGGGCAGCTTCACCCAGCTGCGCATGGCCCAGATACAGGGGGCCGGGGCCTCGCGGCGGGCGGCGGGGATCAGCGCCGTCAGCGCGGTGTTTTCCATCCTGCTGTTCTATCTCGCCGCCCGGTCCTATGGCGCCGAGGGTCTGCTGATCGCCTGGCTGGTCAAGTCGCTGGTGGAACTGGCCCTCACCCTGGCGCCCTTGCGCCCCCGCCGGGTTTCTGGAACGTGAGATCGCAGGGTCACCGCCAACGCGGGGAGGCGGCGCGGCCCGGCCGCCGGGTTGTGACGGGAGTGGATGCGTGGGCGGAAAACCGGGTCGGAAGCCTCTGCTCAGGATGCTCGGCGCCGCCCTGATCCCGCTGGGCCTGGATCCCCGCCGATGGCTCGATCTGCGCCAAGCGCCGCGCTTTCTGCGCGATCGGCGGCGATTTCGCGCGGCTGGCGGGCGCATCGATCGGCTGACCCCCATCCTTTCGGACTACGCTGCCGAAGCCGGCGAGGCCCGCGGGCACTACTTCCACCAGGACCTGCTTGTCGCCACCCTCATCCAGGCCGCAGCGCCGGCGCGGCACATCGACGTGGGCAGTCGGATCGACGGCTTCGTCGCCCATCTGGCGGCGTTCCGAGAGGTGGAGGTGCTGGACGTGCGTCCGCTGCGGCTTGAGCACAGCCGGATATCGTTCCTGCAGCGTGACCTCACCCGCGCCGACGACGAGCTCCGGGAAGTCACCGACTCGCTGTCCTGCCTCCACGCGCTGGAACACTTCGGACTCGGACGATATGGCGATCCCATCGATCCCCAGGGGCACCTGAAAGGGTTCAGCGCCCTCACCGCCATGCTGAAACCCGGCGGCATGCTCTATCTGAGCGTGCCCATCGGCCGCGCCGGCGTCTATTTCAACGCGCACCGGGTCTTCGAACCGGCCGATCCCCTGGCCTGGGCGTCTGGCCGGCTGGACCTTGTCCGCTTCGACTACGTCGATGACGACGGCGCCCTGCACACACAGCAGACGGTCGGCGCCGTCCCTGACCTGGACTACGGCTGCGGAATCTACTCCCTGCGCAGGATCGCCGACGATGACCGATAGCGCCATCGCGATCAGCTGCGTCGTGCCGGCCTATCAGAGCGCGTCGATGATCGCACGGTGCCTGGCGTCGATCCTAGCCCAGACCGGAATCACCCCGGAGATCGTGGTGGTCGACGATTCGTCCACCCTCGATGTGCGGGCGTGTGTGGACGCGCTGGCAGTGCATCATCCGCAGATTCGCTATGCTGCGGGCGCCAGAACCGGCCGGCCGGCGGACAACTGGAATCTCGGGCTGGAGCGGGCGAGGGGTCGCTATGTGGTCCTGGTCCACCATGACGAGACCCTCATCGATCCACTGTATCTGCGCCGGGCCGTCGATCGCCTCGATGCCGGCGGCGGCGGACTGCTGGTGGCGTCACACGAACTGGCCGGAGACGGCGGCCGCAGCCGCTTCGCCCTCGTCGCAGGCCTGGCCCGCCGCCTGCGCCTGCCGCCTTGGACGCTCTATGGCGCCAACTGGCTGGGTCCGACCGCGTCGGTGGTGTTCTCGCCCCGGGCCGACGTGCGTTTCGATCCCGACCTGACCTGGCTGGTCGACGTGGACTTCTATGCGCGCCTGCTGGCCGGCCGACAGGCCCTGCTCCGGGACGACGCCGTCAGCGTCAGGTCCCTGAGGCATCCAGACCAGATCACCGCCAGAATCCATCCCCGGCGCCTGGCCCTCATGGAGACGCGGAGTCTGGCGGGACGGCCCGATAGGGGGCTCAGGGGCTGGCGCGGCGGCGTGCTGATCCTTTATGCGGCGCTGCGGGTCCCGCCGTGGCGGTGGTTCGACAATGACAGCCGGCCGGCTCCCGCGGGGGCGATGGCCACCCGATGGAGGATACCCCGATGAACCCGGTTTCCCTGAACACCACCCAAGGTTCTGTCCAGGGCGCCTGCGACCCCCGGTTCGCCGGCGTGCTGGAGGCTTTCGTCGCCAATTTCGAGGCGCGCGGCGAGGTCGGCGCCAGCGTCGCAGTCACGCTGGAGGGTCGGCCGGTGGTCGACCTGTGGGGCGGCCGCAAGACGCGAGACGGCGATCCCTGGGAAGCCGACACCATCGGCGTGGTGTTCTCCTGCACCAAGGGCGCCTCGGCCCTCTGCGCCCACATGGCGGCCGACCGTGGCCAGCTGGATTTCGATGCGCCGGTCACCCGCTACTGGCCCGAGTTCGGGCAGGCCGGCAAGGAGGGCGCCCTGGCGGCGATGATGCTCGACCATTCGGTGGGCCTGCCCGGCCTGCGCGAAAAGCTCAAGGACGGCGCCTATTACGACTACGAGTACATGGTCGGCATGCTCGAGCGCGAGACACCGTTCTGGAAGCCGGGAACACGCAACGGCTATCACGGGGTCACCAGCGCCTGGACTGTCGGCGAGATGGTCCGCCGTTCCACCGGCCGGCGCATGGGCGTCTTCCTGCGCGATGAGGTCGCCGGTCCCCTGGGGGTGGATTTCTGGATGGGCCTTCCCGAAGCGCACGAGGCCCGTGTCGCGCCGATGATCCCCGCCCCGGCCGATGACCAGGCCCGCAACTCGCGCATCGCCCTGGCCATGCGCGCCGACCCTGCCGGCCCCACCGCTCAGTTCATGCTCAATTCAGGCGGTTTCAGCGCCAACGCCCGCGCCGCCCGCGCCGCCGAGATCGGTTCGGCCACCGGCGTCTCCAACGGCCGGGGCCTTGCCGGACTCTATGCGCCCCTGGCCAACGGCGGCGCCCTGAACGGGGTGCGGCTGGTGGGCGCCGACACACTCACCCGTATGGGTCAGGTGACCGTGGCCACCCATGAGGACGCCACCCTGGCGATCCCCACCCGGTTCTCCCTGGGCTTCATGAAGTCGATGGACAATCGGCGGTTGGACAACAGCCTGGCCTGTTCGGTGATCCTCTCGGAGGCGGCTTTCGGCCACGTGGGCGCGGGCGGCTCGCTGGGTTTCGCCGACCCGGCCTGCCGGATGAGCTTCGGGTACACCATGAACCGCATGGGCCCCGGCATCCTGCTGAACGACCGGGGCCAGAGCCTGGTGGACGCCGTCTACCAGGCCCTCGGGTACCGCAGCGACGCCGGCGGCGTCTGGGCGCCTTGACGACCGGGGACGGTCAGGCCGCGGCGCTCACTGCGAAGCCCTCGTAACCCCGGGCGGCCACCTCGTCGCACTTCTCGCGATAGACGCCCACGCCGGCCACATAGGGCATGAACACCCGCGGCTTGCCGGGAATGTTGGCGCCCAGGTACCAGCTGTTGGCCTGTACATAGAGGGTGCCGGCCGCCGCCTCGTTGACATGCGCCACCCAGGCGTCCTCGGCCTCGGCGGTGGCCTCGATCACGCTCTGCTGGCGGCCGTGCAGCCAGGCCAGGCAGTCGCTGATCCAGTCCACGTGCTGTTCGATGGAGACGACCATGTTGGAAAGCACCGAGGGGCTGCCCGACCCGGTGACGATGAACAGGTTGGGAAATCCGGCCACCATCAGGCCCAGATAAGTCTTCGGGCCCTCCGCCCACTTGTCCTTCAGCGCCAGGCCGCCGCGTCCGCGAATGTCGATCCGGGTGAGCGGCCCGGTCATGGCGTCGAAGCCGATGGCGTAGACGATGGAGTCGAATGCGTAGTCACGCGCGGCAGTGCGCACCCCGGTGGGGGTGATCGTCTCAATGGGCTCCTCGCGCAGGTCCACCAGGTCGACATTCTCGCGGTTGTAGGTGACGTGATAGTCGATATCGACGCACAGCCGCTTGGTGGCGAAGGGATAGGACTTGGGGATCAGCTTCTCGGCGGTCACCGGATCCTTGACGATGGCCCGGATCTTGTCGGCGACGAACTTCGCCGCGGGCGCATTGGCCGCCATGTCGATCGTGGTGTCGGCGAAGGCCCCGCCCATGGCGAAGCCCCCTCGACGCCAGCGTTCCTCATAGACCCGCTCGCGTTCCTCCGGCGGGGTGTCCACCGCCAGGGCCTCGGACTGGTCCCACGACAGGAAGCCGACGGGCGCGACGCGGGCCTGGGCGCGCAGGGCGGCGCGGTTGGCCTTCCAGCGGGCGACGACCTGGGGGTCGGCCGGGCCGTTGTGGGCCGGCACGCTGTAGTTGGCGGTGCGCTGGAAAACGGTCAACTGGGCGGCCTGTCTGGCGATCTGGGGGATCGACTGGATCGCCGAGGAGCCGGTGCCGATGACGCCGACGCGTTGGCCGCTGAAGTCCACGCCCGCATGCGGCCACTGGCCGGTGTGGTAGCTCTGGCCCTGGTAGGTCTCCGCGCCGGGCAGGTCGACCTCCTTGGTCACTGACAGGCAGCCGATGGCCATGACGCAGAAGCGCGCCGAGATGGTCTCGCCCTGGTCGGTGCGTACCGACCAGCGTCCCGCCGCCTCATCGAAGTGGGCCGAGGTGACGCGGGTCTCGAACTGGATGTCGCGGCGCAGGTCGAAACGGTCGGCCACATGGTTGAGGTAGCTCAGCAGCTCCGGCTGGGCGGCGTAGCGCTCGGACCACACCCACTCGTCCTCGAGCTCCGGCGAGAAGGAGTAGGAATATTCGTGGCTTTCGATGTCCACGCGGGCGCCCGGGTAGCGGTTCCAGTACCAGGTGCCGCCGACTCCGCCCCCGGCCTCATAGACCCTGGCGGTGAAGCCCAGGCCGCGCATCCGGTGCAGCATGTACAGGCCGGAAAAACCGGCGCCGACGATGACGACATCCAGGGTGACAGGTTCAGACATGGCGGTGCGCTCCCTCTTTATAACGGGTTCTATCAAACGCTTTTCGTCCCGAGACCAGACCGATTCTGCGCCTGCGACGCAATTCGCCGTGCGGGCGCCTTGGGGACCTCAGGGTTTGGCGGGCGCCTCGCCGGCCTTCGGCTTCGGGCCGGTCCAGGTCCAGGCGGCGATCTTCCAGCCGTCGGTCCCCTTGCGCAGGGCAAAGGTCATGCGCGCGGGCTCGTGCATGGCGGCCCCGTGGTCCTTGAAGCTGTAGACCGCGGCGACGATCACATAGGCCTTGCGGCCCGACACCTCGGTGCGCACCACGTCGCCCAGGGTCACCATCTCGCCGGTGATTCCGACCTTCGCGTCGTCGGCGGCGAGGTCGCGACTCCAGTCGGCGAAGGCTGTGGGCCCGCGCCAGAGATAGGGCGGCGATTCATCGATGATCGCCACGTCGGTGGTATGGGTCGCCGCGGCGGTCTTGCCGTCGCCCTTGTTGAAGGCGTCGATGAAGGTGTGGATCGGCGCCGCCAGATCCGGGTTCGGCGTCGCCGCCACGACGGCCCCTCCGAACGTCATCGACGCCAATAGACCAAACGCCAAAGTCCGCATGGCAGCCTCCCTCCTGTTGTTGCAATGCATTGAGTGAAGCGCCGATCCGGGCGGCGCGCAAGCGGCGCATCAGGGGGCGCGGGACATTCGCCGCGAACGCTGCAGCGCGGGGTCGACCGCCAGAAACGTCATGATCACCAGGTCCTGCAGGCCGTGAATGGCTACAGGCCAGAACATGCCACCCGTCTCCAGCAGCGACCTGGCGAGAATCCAGCCGAGGAATCCGGCCATGAGAACACCGACCGGGCCGCCCGGCGTGCCGCCATAGTGCGCGACGCCAAATCCCGTCGCCGAAAGGATGGCGATGACTGAGGGCGGCAGAAGACCGTGAAGTACGACCGCGGGGGCGAGGCGATAGATCGCTTCCTCGGTGAATGCATTCGCCAGAGCCGCCGCCAGGATGAACGGCGCCAGCCGCCCCAGGCTGGAACTCCGCAGGGGGTTGCGGCGGGTCTGGACGACGAGGAAACCGCAGGTGGCCACGGTGATGATAAAGCCAAGGCTCAGGCCGACCTCCAGCCAGGACTCCGAGGGCGCGATTCCGAGCCAGGACACCGGCCCCGCCGGCGCGCCGATTTCACCCATCCTGGCGAAGCGCGACCAGCCCGACGGGGCCAGGGCGCCCGCCGCCGCCAGAACGGCGCACGCGAGGGTCAGCGAGATGGCCTGATAGCGAAGCTGGAAGGATTCGAAATCCTTCCCGCCGGTGTTGCGGGCCAGGTGTGCGGCGCCGAACAGACCCGCCGATACCGCCGCCAGGCCGGTGAGCGCCGCGAGCAGCAGCGGCGTCGCCGTCGCGTCCAGGCCTGACATGGCGACCATCTCCATCGGGTTAGCCGGCAGACCGCCGCCCTCTGAGCGGACTGCGCCGCCAGCCGACCACACAGAGCGCCAGCATCACCGCATTGCCCGCCGCATCCAGCCAGCCCACGGGCGTGAGGACCGGATCGACGAGGATGAACCAGGCGTCGAAGACGAAGAACGGCAGGAGGGCGAGGCCGTAGGCGAGGAAGGTGGTGCGGGTGAAGCGCGAGAAGGCCGCGAACAGGCCGGACAGCACCGCCTGGGATCCGAAACAGGCGACCGTGAACGGCAGAATGCGCCCGCCGCCGCGAAACTGCGGCTGGACGGCCACGTCGATGACGCTCTGGGGCGCCACCAGGGCCCAGCCACCCAGGACAAAGAACACCGCGGCGATCGCCCACTGGATGCGTGCCGGGGTCATGCCATCGAGGCCAGCACGGATCCGGCCAGGTCCCATTCGCCACGCGAGGTCCGGCGCTCCGTCACGACTCACGCGCCCACAACGCCTTGGCCATCACCCCCACCCGCGCCTCGATCGTCGCGGCGGCGTCGAGGGCGAGGTCCTCGCGATAGCGCGAGGCGATGATCTGTGCGCCGACCGGGTGGCCGGCGGCGAAGCCGATGGGGGCGACGGCGACGGGAAGGCCCAGGACGTTGAGCGCCGAGATCCAGCGCAGGTCGTTGGAGAATATCCGCCGCGCCGTCGCGACGTCGGCCAGATCTGCCCCGGGTGGCGGGGTGGGCTGGACCGCTGCGGGCGCCAGGATCACCGGCCAGGTCTCCAGGAACGCCAGCCAGTCGCGGATCAGGCGCGAGCGCAGGGCGATGGCCTTCATATAGGCCTCGCCATCGAGGATCGTGGCCTGGTCGAGGATGCCGGCCAGGGCGCGGTTGAAGTCGGCGCTGCCGATCTCGCGCATCACCGGCGCCTGCAGGTTGGCGATCTCGGTGGAGATCAGGTCGCGCCAGAGGGTCCAGGCGGCGGAGAGATCCGGAGGCCGCACGGCGGCCACCGCATAACCGGCGTCCGACAGATAGCCCGCGGCCTGATCGATCAGGGCGGCGATCCCGGGGTCGAGATCCATGTCATCGGGCGAAATCGCCACGGCGACCCGGATCGGCCCGTCCGGCGCCGGGCCGGTGAGGGGGGCCGGAACCCACCAGGGATCGCGCACGTCGCGCCGGCTCATCACCTCCAGGCCCAGGCGCACATCGGCGATCGTGCGGGCCAGAGGGCCCTGGGACGACATGAACTGGGCCATCAGCGGCCGTTCCGCCGGGGCGCTGGGGTTGAAGGCCGGGATGCGACCCTGGGTCGGTTTGATTGTGGCGACGCCATTGCAGGACGCCGGCCAGCGCAGCGAGCCGCCGATGTCGTTGCCGTGGGCGATGCAGCCAATCCCCGCCGCGACCGAAGCCGCCGCCCCGCCCGAGGACCCTCCCGGCGTGATGGCCCGGTCCCAGGGATTGAAGGTCTGGCCGTGTAGCGGGTTGTCGGTGTGCCAGCGAAGGGAGAACTCCGGCGTATTGGTCAGGCCCAGGAGGATCGCTCCGGCCGCCTTCAGATTGGCCGCCACCGGCGAGTCGCCCGGGGCGATGGTGTCGCGGAATGCCACGACGCCGTTGGAATTGGCCTGACCCTCGACGTCGATGTTGATCTTGATGGTCACCGGCACGCCGTGCAGCGAGCCGAGCGCCTCGCCTCGCGCTCGTGCGCGGTCGGCCTGCCGGGCGGCGTCGAGAGCGGCGGCGCTGAGGTCGACCACCACGGCGTTGAGCGCGGGATTGGCCGCGTGCAGACGGTCGATGTGCGCCGACGCGACCGCCTCGGCGGTGACCTCGCCGGCGGCGATCGCCCGGGCCGTCTCCACCGCCGACCACTGCCAGAGAGGCGCAATCGTCATCCGTGAACTCCCGTTTTGCGGCAAGCCGTCGGCACGACCGCCAGCGGCCAAACAAGCACGCGACGACCTGGCGGGAAATAGCTATTGCCAAGGACGCAGGCCGGCGCGCGGGGGTGATGCGCCGGCCCAACGAGGGCCGGGCATATGAGCGATCCACAGGACGCGGCGGTCGGACGTTCGGCCCTGGCCAAGGCCTCCTGGCGGCTGCTGCCCCTGCTCGGCGTCGGCTATGGCGTGGCCTATATGGACCGGGTCAATATCAGCTTCGCCGCCCTGCGGATGAACGCCGACCTGCATTTCAGCGCCTCGGTCTACGGCCTGGGCGGCGGCCTGTTCTTCCTCGCGTACGCCCTTCTGGAAATCCCTTCCAACCTCATCCTGGAGCGGGTCGGGGCCCGCCGCTGGATCGCCCGGATCATGATCACCTGGGGCCTGCTGGCCATCGGCATGATGGCCGTCCGCACGCCGCTGCAGTTCTATGTCATGCGCTTTCTGCTGGGCGCGGCGGAGGCCGGATTCTTTCCGGGGGCCGTGTTCTATCTGATGCACTGGTTTCCCGCGGCCTGGCGCGGCCGGGCGATCAGCGGGTTCTATATCGCCTATCCGCTGAGCAACGTGGTCATGGGCGCGGTCGCCGGGACGCTGCTGGGTCTGCACGGGCTCCTGGGACTGGCCGGATGGCAGTGGCTGTTCCTGATCGAAGGTTTGCCGGCGGTCGTGCTCAGCGTCGTCTTCCTTCGCTTTCTGCCCGACAGACCCGCCACCGCTCCCTGGCTGACCGACGCCGAAAAGGCCTGGATCGCCGACGGCCTGGCCGCAGACGACGCCGCCCAGATCCGGGAGCCGGATCCCGGTCTGATGGCGACCCTCACCAGCCCGCTGGTCATCGGCATGGGGTTGGTCAACCTGCTCAGTCTTGGCGGCTTCTACGCCTTCAGTCTCTCCGCCCCGACCCTGCTGGTCCAGGCGACCCATCTGAGTTCAGGTCAGGTGGGCTGGCTGGTGGCGGCCGGCGGGCTGCTGGGGGCCGTCGCCATGATCCTCAACAGCCGTCGTTCCGATCACAAGGGCGAGCGATACCTACATGTGGCCATCCCCATGGTCCTCCAGGGCGCCGCGTTCCTGGCCATGACACTCCTTCCGTCGTCCATCGCCGTCATGGTCGCCTATCTGGCGGCCCAGACCGCCTCCAGCGCGGCCGCCGCCGTGATCTGGCTGATTCCCAGCGACCAGCTGTCCGGGCGATCCGCCGCCGCCGGCGTGGCGGCGATCGGCACCATCGGCATGATCGGCTCGTTCCTGGCCCCCTATGGCTGGGGGCTCCTGAAGGACCACACCGGCAGTTTCGCGGCCGGCCTGATGGTGCTGCCGGCGCTCTATGCGATCGCCGCAGGGATCGTATTGTGGTTGCGCGCGGCCGCCCGGCGCGTGACCGCTCACGCGCTCCAGGCCGTACCGGTGGATCTCTAGGGGTCTCCAGACACGGCGCCTCGCGTCTGTCGGGGCCCTGGCGCGTCGCCGCGGAGGATGGCATTCACCATCAGGGGAGGCGTGGCCGCATCGACGGGCCGCATGGCCTGCGCGCCGCCCCGGGGGGATGCGATTGAGCGGAAAGCCGAGCGAGACCGGCCCGGGGGTCACCACCTACGGCTATGCTGTCGCCGCCATGCTGGCGGTGGTCTACACCTGCAACTTCCTCGACCGGCAGCTGATGTCGATCCTGCAGGAATCCATCAAGGCCGACCTGCATCTCACCGACACCCAGCTGGGCATGGTCACCGGCCTGGCCTTCGCCCTGATTTACACCGTCGTCGGCATTCCCATCGCCTGGCTGGCCGACCGCGCGCACCGGGTGCGGATCATGGCCGCCGCCTGCGCCGTCTGGAGCCTCGCGTCGGCCGCCTGCGGCCTCGCAGTCAGCTTTCCGACCCTGGCCCTGGCGCGGCTGGGCGTGGGGCTGGGCGAAGCCGGCGGTTCGCCCCCCGCTTATTCGGTGATCGCCGACTACTTCCCGCCCCAGAAACGCGGCGTCGGCCTGGCCATCTACGCCCTGGGCGTGCCCATCGGCACCATGTTCGGGTCCGGCGCCGGCGCCTGGATCGACAAACAGTACGGCTGGCGCACCGCCTTCTACGCCGTGGGAGCCCCCGGCCTGCTCCTCGCCCTGCTGGTCCTCGTCCTGGTTCGCGAGCCGCCGCGGGGTCGCTTCGACGCCAAGGCGCCCGGCGCCAGCCAGCACGCCGCGGGCCTGCCGCTGATGAGGACCATCGCCCTGTTCTTCACCAGCCGCACCCTGCTGCTCACCGGCCTCAGCAGCGGACTGTCGGCCTTCGTCGGCTACGCCATGCTCAACTGGAGCCCCTCGTTCCTGATCCGCATCAAGCACATGGATCGCGCCGACCTGGCCCTCTATTACAGCCTGCTGGTGGGCGCGACCGGGGCGTTCGGCACCTTCGGCAGCGGCTGGCTGGTCGACCGGTTCGCGCGCCTCAGTTCCCGCGCCTACGCCCTGGTGCCCATGGCCGCCTTCGTGGTGTCCCTGCCGTTCTATCTGTTGTTCGTCTGGGCGCCGTCCTGGCCCCTGGCCCTGGCCTTCCTTGCAGCCCCGGCCCTGCTCAACAACATGTACCTCGCGCCGGCCATAACCGTCGTGCAGAACGCCGTGCCGCCGGCGCAGCGCGGCGCCTCGTCGGCCATCCTGCTGTTCCTGCTCAACCTCATCGGCCTTGGCGGCGGGCCGGTGTTCATCGGCAAGCTCAGCGACATGCTCGCCCCGGCCGACGGCGCGCTGTCCCTGCAACTGGCGCTGTACGCCCTGGCGCCGTTCTTCGGGCTGACCATCCTCGCCCACTACGCGGCCTCCCGCTCCATCGCCCGTGACCAGGCGCTGCTGGCGGCTCTGCCGACGGCGCACGCCGCCGCTCCCGGAACCCCTTTCAGCGGGCCCCAGTGAGTGTCAGGATCGCCGCGGCGGCGCCAACGCGATCGCCGGACCCATCACCATCAAGGACCTGCGGACCATGCCCTGGCTGTTTCTCGCCGTCGGCATCGTGTCCGAGGTCGTGGCCACCTCGGCGCTCAAGGCGGCAGAGGGCTTCAGCCGGATCGGACCGTCGGCGCTGGTGCTCGTCGGCTACGGCACCTCATTCTATTTCCTGTCGCTGACTCTGCGATCGATCCCGGTCGGCGTGGCCTACGCCATCTGGAGCGGGGTGGGCATGGCCCTCATTGGGGCGGTGGGCTGGGTCGTCTATCACCAGGCGCTCGACCGCGCGGCGCTGGCCGGCATGGCGCTGATCTTCGCCGGGGTGATGGTCCTGACCCTGTTCTCCAGGGCCGTCCCTCACTGAGCGCCTCCGGGGCCGGCCCTAACTCGGCGCCGGTTTCCTGGCGTCGGCGATGAGGGAGACGAAGCCCAGACGGCCGTCGGCGTTGCGATGGTCAAGGCGCAGGGACCGGTAGACCGGCCCGGTGTCGGGGTCCCACGGCCGGTGATGAAACCGCCCGGCCGCGTCGCAGTATTCGAGAAGCTCCACCTCGAAGCCGGCTCCGGCTAGAACATCCGTCAGCAGGCGGTGGTCATAGACGAGCCTGTGGTCCGCGGCCGGATGGTCCGGCGGGCCCGGGCCGCCCACCTGCACGGCGGTCTGGTAAACGGGGTCCGGAAAGTTGGCGTCGGGAACGGCCACGCGCAGGAAGCCGCCGGGCCTCAGGAAGTCAAAGCAGATCGCCGCAGCGCTTCGTCCTTCGGCCTCGGTGAGGTGCTCGAACACATGTTCGCACAACAGCGCGTCGGCGCGGCGTTCGCCGAACCAGGCCCGCCAGGTCTTCCGGTCGCACAGGTCCAGCTGTTCTCGGTGTGTGGGAACCCAGCCGTCCCAGCGCTGCGCTCCGGCCCCGATGATCACCCTCAGCGGGCCGGTCCCGTCCACGGCGGCCAGGCGCGCGGCAGACCGCTACAGCGGCCGGCGGCGGATCACCAGGTTGCGGATCTCGGTCATGTCTTCCATGGCGAAGCGCACACCCTCGCGGCCGAGGCCGGAGTCCTTCACCCCGCCATAGGGCATGTTGTCGACGCGGTAGCTGGGTACGTCGCCGATCACCACCCCGCCTACATCCAGCCGATCCCAGGCGGTGAGCATCTTTTCCAGATCGCGGGTGAACACCCCGGCCTGCAGCCCGAAATGGGAGTCATTGACCTCGTCCAGCGCCGCCTCGAAATCATCAAAGGCGCTGAGGATGGCCACCGGGCCGAAGGCCTCCTCGTCGCGGATCTTGCAGCCCGCCGGCACGTCTTCCAGCAGGGTGGCCTGAAGCATGGCTCCGTCCCGGCGACCGCCGCAGAGCACTGTGGCGCCCTTGAGCCGGGCCTCCTCGATCCAGCCGTCCAGGCGGCGGGCCTCCTTCTCGTCGATCATCGGACCTATGAAGGTGTCCTCGTTCTTGGGATCGCCGCAGATCAGATCGCGGGCCTTGGCCACCAGGATCGCTTTCAGCTCCTCATAGACCGCCGTGTGGATGATGATCCTCTGCACGCCGATGCACGACTGGCCCGACTGATAGAAGGCGCCGAAGATGATTCTCTCCGAAGCGTCGGCCAGGTCCGCATCCCGGTCGACGATCACCGCGGCGTTGCCGCCGAGCTCCAGAACAACTTTCTTCTTGCCGCAGCGGGCCTTGAGGTCCCAGCCCACGTCCGGAGAGCCGGTGAAGGACAGCAGCTTCAGCCGGTCGTCGGTGGTGAACAGGTCGGCGCCGTCGCGGCTGGCCGGCAGGATGGAAAAGGCGCCCCTGGGCAGGTTGGTCTCCGCGAGGACCTCGCCGATGATGATCGCGCCCAGCGGCGTGCGGGAGGCGGGCTTCATCACGAACGGGCAGCCGACGGCCAGGGCCGGGGCGATCTTGTGCGCGGCCAGATTGAGCGGAAAATTGAACGGCGAGATGAACGAACAGGGCCCGATCGGCACCCGTTTCCACATGCCCTGGTAGCCCTTCGCCCGGGGCGAGATGTCCAGGGGCTGGACCTCGCCGGTCATCCGCACCGATTCCTCGGCGGCAATGCGGAAGGTGTCGATCAGGCGGCCAACCTCGCCGCGCGAATCCTTGATCGGCTTGCCGGCCTCGACGCAAAGGGCCAGGGCCAGTTCCTCGGCCCGCTCGGTAAAGCGGGTGACGCAGTGGGCCAGCACGGCCTGACGTTCATAGGAGGCCATCCGCGCCATGGGCTCGGCCGCCTCGACCGCCGCGGCGATGCCGGCGTCGATCATGGCGGCGTCGGCCAGGGCGACGCGGGTGGCCACCTGGCCGGTGAACTTGTCGGTCACCGCCAGGTCCTGATTGGGCGTCAGGGCCTCATTGGCCAGATAGAGCGGATAGCTGGGCTGCAGGGCGGTCATGGCGAGAGGTCCTGAGGCAAGGGTTCAGTGCGACGAGGTCGTCTATGGGGTGCCGGCGCCTGAGTCAGCGGACCTGACGGTCCGATGGCCCAGGGCGGGTTCCGGGCGCCGGAAGCGCCGGGCGGGCCTGCGGGTCGTCAGACGGCCGCGCTGACCTGCTTGATCTCCTTGTTGAGGATCCGGTCGTTCTCCGAGTAGTCCATCGGCACCTCGATCAGCTGGACCCCCGGGGCGTCGAGGCACTGCGAGAGCAACTCGGTCAGGTGCGCGGCGCTGGTCACGCGATGGCCAGTGGCGCCATAGCTTTCGGCGTATTTGACAAAGTCCGGGTTGCCGTAGGTCAGCCCCCAGTCCTTGAAGCCCATGTTGGCCTGTTTCCAGCGGATCATGCCGTAGCTGTTGTCGTTGAGGATCAGCACGACAATGTTGAGCTTCAGCCGGACGGCCGTCTCCATCTCCTGGCTGTTCATCATGAAGCCGCCGTCGCCGCAGATCGCCATGACCTTGCGGTCGGGATAGACCATCGAGGAGGCCATGGCCGACGGCAGGCCGGCGCCCATGGTGGCGAGGGCGTTGTCCAGCAGCACGGTGTTGGGCGCGTGGGCGTGGTAGTTGCGGGCGAACCAGATCTTATAGACGCCGTTGTCGAGGCAGATGATGCCGTCGGAGGGCATCGCCTTTCGCACCTGATCCACCAGGAACGGCGGGAAGATCGGGCAGCGGGTGTCGCCGGAATACTGGGCGGCGTGGGCCACCTCGGCCTCGCGCGCCTTCATCATTTTCGAGAAGTCCCAACTCTTGTTGGGCAGAATGTCTTCCTTCATTTGCCAGATGGCGTTGGCGATATCGCCCACGACCTCGATCTGCGGGAAGTAGACCGGGTCGACCTCGGCGCTGCGGAAGCTGACGTGGATAACCTCCGCGGTGCCTTTCTGCATGAAGAACGGCGGCTTCTCGATGACGTCGTGACCGACATTGATGATCACGTCCGCCGAGGCGATGGCCCGGTGGACGAAATCCCCACCCGAAAGGGCGGCGCAGCCGACGAACTTGGGATGATCCTCGTCGATGACGCCCTTGCCGAGCTGGGTGGTGAGGAAGGGAATGCCCGTCTTCTCGACGAACTGCGACAGCATCCGGCTGGTCATCGCCCGGTTGCCGCCGGCGCCGATCACCAGCAACGGCGACTTGGCGCCCTCGATCTTCTTCACCGCGGCGCGGACGGCCTTGGGGTCGGCGGCGGGCCGCCGCGACAGGCTGGCCGGGATCGGCAGGGAATCGGTCTCCTCGTCGGCGATGTCCTCGGGAAACTCGATGTGCACGGCCCCGGGCTTTTCCTCCTGGGCCAGGCGGAAGGCCTCGCGGACGCGGGATGGGATGTTGTCGGCCGAGGCCATCTGATGGGTGAACTTGGTGATCGGCCGCATCATGTCGACCACGTCGAGGATCTGGAACCGGCCCTGCTTGGAGCTCTTGATGGGCTTCTGGCCGGTGATCATCATCATCGGCATGCCGCCCAGCTGGGCGTAGGCCGCGGCGGTGACGAAGTTGGTCGCGCCCGGGCCCAGGGTCGCCATGCAGACCCCGGCCTTGCCCGTATGGCGGCCGTAGGTGGCGGCCATGAAGCCGGCCGCCTGCTCGTGGCGGTTGAGGATCAGCTTGATCTTGGTCGAGCGCGACAGACTGTCGAGGAAATCCAGGTTCTCTTCACCCGGAACGCCGAACATGTACTCGACGCCTTCCTCCTCCAGACACTTAACAAACAGATCCGATGCTTTGGTCATGCCATGTTCCCCCTGAAAGCCGTCGACCCCCGGCGCGGTCGGAACACAGCCCCTCGGTTGCGCCCTCTTCGCCGAATTCTCTCGACGAGGGTTGAACCATGGATCGCGGTTCTCGGCCAGAGGTGAGGCCGCTGAACTTGCGAACAATACTCATCCTTTAGGCGGAAAGGCGCTCCAGCGCCTGTCCGGCGGTGCGCGGGCCGAGCAGCCCCACCGCCGCGATCACCACCGCCATGGCCAGGGCGATGAAGGCGAAGACGCCCGGCGCGCCGAAGCCGGTCAGCAGGGCGGCGATGATGAAGCTTGAGAACACCGTCGAGAGGCGGCTCCAGGCGTAGACAAAACCCACCGCCGAGGCCCGCATGCGCGTGGGGTAAAGCTCGGTCTGATAGGCGTGATAGGCGTAGGACATCAGGTTGTTGGAAAACGTCACCCCGACGCCCAGGGCGATCAGGGCGGCGGGCGCAGTCTGGCCGGCGAAGACCAGGCCCAGGACGGCGGTGGCGGTGGCGGCGGCGATGATCTGCGTCTTGCGCTCGAAGCGGTCGGCGAGGATCGAACACAGAAGCGGACCCAGGGGGTAGGCCGCGGCGATGGCGAAGGCGTAGCCCAGGCTGTGGGTCACCGAATGACCCCGGGCGGCGATCAGCGACGGCGCCCAGTTGCCGAAGCCATAAAAGCCTATGGCTTGGAAGACGTTGAAGATCACCAGCATGGCCGTGCGCCTGCGGTAGGCCGGGGCGAAGGCCTCGGCCAGCCGGCCGGGCGCGGCCACAGCGGTGGCCGGAGTCGCCGGAGCGGTTTCGGGGCCGGCCGGGGGCGGTGCGGGGCGGCCCTCCAGTCGCCGGACAATGGCGTCTGCCTCACGCAGGCGGCCGCAGCGCTCCAGCCAGCGCGGTGATTCCGGCAGAGCGGCGCGGATCAACCAGACCACACCCGCGCCGCTGGCCCCGATGATCATCACCCACCGCCAGCCGGCCACGCCCATGGGGCTCAGCGGCAGCAGCCGCCAGCAGGCGAAGGCCACCGCCGGCACGGCGAGGAACTGCACCGACTGGTTGATGGCGAACGCCCTCCCGCGCAAACGGGCGGGAGCGATTTCCGAGACGTAGGCGTCGATGGTCACCAGCTCCACGCCGATGCCGATCCCGGCGATCAGGCGCCAGAGGTCGAGTTGCAGGGCGGTGTGGGCGGCGGCCATGGCCAGGGTGGCGGCGGCGTACCAGACCAGGGAGGCGGTGAAGATCGCCCGGCGGCCGAAGCGATCGGCCACCCGGGCGAAGGTCGCCGTGCCGATGAACAGCCCCAGGAAGGTCGCCGCGGCGAAGGTGGCCTGATCGCTCTGGCCAAACAGGCCGGCCCGGCCCTCGTGGAACAGGCCGGCGTGGACCAGCCCCGGTGCGATATAGGCGGTCATCATCAGGTCGTAGAACTCGAAGCAGCCGCCGAGGGAGACCAGCAGGATCAGTCGCCAGACCGGCCAGGCCGAGGGCAGGGCGTCCAGCCGCGCGCCGATCGACCCGGCGGCGTCGGGCGGCTCAGACTTCCCACTCCCGGAAGCCTGCGCCTCTGCTATAGGCGCGGCGAGAAAACGGGCGGGGCCTGACATGACCAGACACTTCTTCGATCTTCGCGCCACGCACAATCCTCATCGCTGGTTCCTGCCTCTGCACGAGGGGCTGTGCGTGGGCCCGCCGGGGAAGACCTTCATGTTCGGCGGGGTGGGTCTGGCCGCGGCCATCGGGGCCATGGAGGGCACCTGCAAGCGACCGGTGATCTGGGCCACGGCCCAATACCTGTCCTACGCCCGACCGCCATCGATCGTCGATCTGGACGTCCGGGTTCCGGCCGATGGTCGCTACACCAGCCAGGCGCGGGTTATCGCCCACGTGGGCGACAAGGAGATTCTCACCGTCAACGCCGCCCTGGGCGAACGGCCCAGCGATCTGGACCATCAGTGGACCCAGGCGCCCGAAGCGCCGCCGCCGGAAGACTGCGAAGAGAGCGAGCGGTGGCGGGCCGACGTGGAGGACCTGCACAGCCAGATCGAGGTGCGGGTGGCGCGCGGCTGGCACCGCCGCTCCTCCAGTCCGGCCGGCCTCAGCGATGACGGGCGGGTGGTCCTGTGGATCCGGCCGCGCGGCGGCCACGAAGTCGACTCCACCATGCTGGCGATCATGGCCGACCATGTGCCCTCCGGCGTCGGCCACGCCCTGGGCCGCAACGCCGGCGGCAACAGCCTGGACAACACCATCCGCTTCCTGAAGATCGTGCCCACAGAGTGGGTGCTGTGCGATGTCACTATCGTCGGCGTCGCCAACGGCGTGGCCCACGGCTCCATGCGCCTGTACGCCCAGGACGGCCGCCTGATGGCCATCGCCAGTCAGTCGATGATCCTGCGCATCCGCGAGGACGAGCCGGCCGGGTGACCCCCGACCGGCGCCGCCGGCGGCCTACATCGGCGGCGGCGCGCCCTTTTCGCCCACCACCAGAGTGTCGGTGGCGAGGCCGCCGTCCGGACGCTTCGCCGCGACGGCGAAGACGTGAACGCCGGGCTTGATCATGGCGCGGTCGCCGGGGCCCATCTCCACGACCCGGGCCGACGGCGGCACCACGACGGTGTGGGTCCCGCCCGGATAGGACACCTCGATGGTGTCGCCCTTGGGACCCTTGACGACCTTGCCGACGTCGCCGTTGGTCATCATCGAATGAGGTTTGAGGTCCCAGTCATAGTGGCCGGCGCCCATTTTCACACCGGGCGGGAAGACGTGCACCTCCAGCGACCGCCCGGTGCCGTCGGGCTTTTCGACCGTGGTTGTGCCGATGAAGCTGCCCGCGGTGATGGCGCTCATGGTCACCGTTTTCAGCGCCGCCACGCGCCAGGTCGGGGCCAGTTTGACGGTGATCGGCGTGCCGGATTTCAACCGGATCACCACGCTGTCGGCGGAGAGCGAGGTGACCACTCCGCGCACGTGCTGCGGACCGTCCTGGGCCGAGGCGGTGAGGCCGCCGCCCAGCAAAGCGCTGCAGAACGCCGCCGCCGCGACAGCGCCCTTGAGATAGGATTTCATCGGATTTCGCCCCTCGTCTGCGCATTTCCAAATGGAAACGACACTGAAACAGCCTAGCAGGAGGCATCAGCCATCAGGCGAATTCATGGCGGGCCTGTCCGCCGGAAGCGAGCCGCGATCGGAGGCCGCCTCGGTGCAGCGTTTGACGACCGGGAACTATTCCTTCATCGGGGCAAGCTGGCTAAAGAGTCGGCGGGGGACCGTTTTGCGATGCGCCGCTTAATCCTTTTCCGACACGGCAAGGCGGAGCTCGCGGGGCTCACCGGGGGCGACCGCGAACGCCCTCTGGCGGCACGCGGCCGCGGCGATGCGCAGAAGACCGCGCAATGGCTCTCCGCCGCAGGGTTCGTTCCCGATCTGGTTCTGGTGTCGCCGGCGCTCAGGACCAGGTCGACCTGGCAGAGCGCGAGCGCGACCTTCCCCTCCGCCCAGGTGGAGGTGCGCGACTCGCTCTATCTCGCCGGCAGTGAGGGCATCATCGACGAACTCGAGACCGCGCCGCCCGACACCGACACGATCATGGTGGTTGGCCACAACCCCGGCCTGCAGGAACTGGCGCTGGAACTGGCCATCGAGGGCGACGCGCCCCAGGAACAGGTCGACTGGATCAACGACGGTATTCCCACCGCCACGGCCCTGGTCTTCCGCATGCGCGGATCGCGCAGCGCGGCGGTCGAAGCGGTGTTCGCCCCGCCGCCGCGGGCCGACGACAGGCCCAGGTGGGCCTTCTTCAAGGCGAACGCCGGAGAGCCAGACTGACCCGAATCTACAAGATCCTGACCCGCGAGGCCTGGGACGAGGCGCTGGCGCAGGGCGAGTACCGCGGATCAGCCCTCGATCTGACCGACGGCTTTATCCACTTCTCGACGGCCGGGCAGGCGCAGGAGACCGCCCGCCGTCACTTCACCGGCCAGGCGGGACTGGTGGTGTTGTCCGTGGACGCCGAGGCGCTGGGCGACGCGCTGCGCTGGGAGCCGTCCCGCGGCGGGGATCTGTTCCCGCATCTCTACGCGCCCCTCTCCTGCAACCTGGTGCTCGGCGTGCGCGCCGCGCGCCTGGGACGCGACGGCGCGCCGGTACTGGGCGCCCTGACGCCGTGAGCCTGCTGCACGATCTGGCCACCCCCGCCATCCGCCTGCTGGAGGCGGAAGACGCCCACGGCGTGACCGTGGCGGCCCTGAGGGCCGGCCTTGGCCCGCGGGCGGCGGCCAACGCCGACCCCATGCTGGCGACGAACATCGCCGGCCTGAGCCTGCCCAATCCGATCGGCCTGGCGGCCGGGTTCGACAAGGACGCCGAGGTTCCGGGCGCCATGCTGCGGGCCGGCTTTGGTTTCGTCGAGTGCGGCACAACCACCCCCCGGCCGCAACCAGGCAATCCCCGCCCCAGGCTGTTCCGGCTGACCGCCGATCG
Source organism: uncultured Caulobacteraceae bacterium (assembly GCA_903923135.1). Taxonomy (GTDB): domain Bacteria; phylum Pseudomonadota; class Alphaproteobacteria; order Caulobacterales; family Caulobacteraceae; genus Acaudatibacter; species Acaudatibacter lapponiensis. Next base: position 25,020 of record CAIXWN010000077.1, read on the forward strand.
CGCGGTGATCAACCGCATGGGTTTCAACAACCGCGGCCTGGAGGCGTTCGCCGCCGGACTGGCGAGGCCGCGCGTCGCCGGGGTGGTCGGGGCCAACGTCGGAGCCAACAAGGACTCGGCGGATCGGGCGCGGGACTATGTGACCGGGCTGCAGCGGCTTTGGTCGATGGCGGACTACTTCACCCTGAACGTCTCCTCGCCCAACACGCCGGGTCTGCGGGATCTGCAGGGCAAGGCTGCGCTGGAAGATCTTCTCGGCTCCGTCTCAGGCGTCCGGCGGACGCTGGCTGCCGGGCCCGCCGGGCAGAAGCCGGTGTTCCTCAAGGTCGCGCCCGACCTCACCTCGGCCGACGTCGCCGACATCGTCGAGGCCGCCGTAGCCTTCGGGCTGGACGGCCTGATCGTCTCCAACACCACCATCGCCCGTCCGGACCATCTGAGGGACGCCCACCGCGACGAGACCGGCGGGCTCTCGGGCGCTCCGCTGTTCGGCCCGTCGACGCGTATTCTCGGTGAATTCCATCAGGCGGCGGCAGGGCGACTGGCGCTCATCGGTGTCGGCGGTGTCGGGTCGCCCTGCGAGGCCTACGCCAAGATCCGCGCCGGCGCGTCCGCCGTGCAGCTCTATTCGGCCATGGTCTATCATGGCCCGGGTCTGGTGGGACGCCTGAACCGGGGCCTCGCCGCCCTGCTCCGCGCCGACGGTTTCGCCCGGCTGGGCGACGCGATCGGGGCCGTCTGATGGCGCCCGCGGTCCTGGGGCCTCCCGTCAGGTCGATTGCTCCCGGCCTCAGGGTGAAGTAACGGGAATCATGGCGGACGCCGCGCCCCCGGACGAATCCAACGCGCCAGGCGAGCGCCGCTTCTTCTGGTTCCAGGGCCTGTCGGCCCGATTGCTCCTGCTGACGGTGTTCATCGTCGGCCTGGCCAACCTGCTGATCCTGCCTCCCAACCTTTCAGCCTATGAGGAACAGTGGCTGATCGACCGGCTGCGCGCCGCCGAACTGGCCACACTGGTGGAGGAGACGGCGCCCGGCGGGGTCGTCACCGACCGCGTGCGCGCCAAGCTGCTGGCCAACGCCGAGGTGGTCTCGGTGGCCCTGCAGGTGCGCAACGAGCGGCGGCTGATCCTGCAGGCGCCCAGGCTGGCCCGCACGCCCTATCTGGTTGACCTTCGACGGCCTGATCCGATGTTCTGGCTGGTCCCGTTCCAGACCCTCACCGAGGACGGCGACCGGATGGTGCGGGTGATGGCCCGGCCGCGGTTCCGGGAAGGCGAGTTCGTCGAGATCGTCGCCCCCGACGGTCCGCTGAAGAAAGTCCTCATGGCCCAGCTGGGCCGGCTCATGGCCATCGCCGCGTTCACCTCGGTCATGGCCGGGGCGGTGGTCTATCTGTCGCTCAACCTGTTTCTGGTCCGCCCGATGCGGCGGATCACCCTGTCGATGGAGCGTTTCCGGGCCGATCCCGAGGATCCGCGGGCCCGCGTCCAGCCTTCCGGGCGACGCGACGAGATCGGCCGCGCCGAAAGCGAACTGGGCCGCATGCAGGTCGACCTGCGCGCGGCCCTGGCCTCGAGAGCCCGGCTTGCGGCCCTCGGCGAGGCTGTCGCCAAGATCAATCACGACCTGCGCAACATGCTCACCAGCGCCCAGATCGCCTCCGAACGCCTGGCGTCTTCGGGCGATCCGAAGGTGGCCCAGGCCCTTCCGCGCCTGGAGCGGGCCCTGAACCGGGCCATCCTGCTGGCATCCAACGTCCTGGCCTTCGGTCGCAGCGAGGAGCCGGCGCCGGAAAAGCGCGCCTTGCGCCTGCGCGCCGCCCTCGAGGCGGCGGCCGAGGACGCCGGTCTGGTTATCGAGGGAGTGCGGCTGGAAACGGCGATCGACGCCGCGGCGGTTATCGAGGCGGATCCCGAACAGCTTCACCGGATCCTGGTGAACCTGCTGCGCAACGCCCGGGAAGCCATCGAGGGCGCCGAGGGTGCTGTGGGAAAAGTGGTGGTCTCCTCGGAGACTGTCGCCGCGACGCGGGTGTTGCGGATTGCCGACACCGGTCCAGGGCTGCCGGAACGGGCGCGCGCCCATCTGTTCCAGCCTTTCGCCGCCTCCACCCGACGTGGGGGAGCCGGACTGGGTCTCGCCATCGCCCGTGAGCTGGCGCAGGCGCATGGTGGCGATCTGGTGCTGCTCTCCAGCGGACCGGAGGGGACGGTGTTCGAGCTGCGCCTTCCCGCCGGAGCTCAGGCGGCGGCGGAGGGCGGATCCCAGTCCACCGAGGCGCCGTGAGGATGGACGTGGGCGAGAAGGCGGTCCTCGCCGCCCGGCCATAGAGTCAGGCGCAACTCCACGGTGGCCAGGTTGCGGGGCATGGGCTCCATGCGCAGCCAGGCGAACGGGGCCTCGGGGCCGGCCCGTTCGCCCAGATCGTCGATGACCTGGCGCAGGGCCGTCTGGCTGTCGGTCGGCAGGTATTGCCAGAACACAGAATGGAAGAGGACGGTGACGGCCCCGCGGCGCGGATCGGCACAGCGGGCGGTCCAGGTCACTGCGTCCGCGGCGTCCGGCCGGGTCCGCGCCGCCAGCCCAAGGGCTATGGCCGCGTCCAGCCGGGCAAGCCGGTCGAACTGGTCGGCCCAGACATAGGCTTTCAGGCGGCGGCGGGAGGCGGGGTCGGCAAGGTCGACCGGCTTGCGGTCGCAGGCCGCGCGGGACAGCACCGAGACGGTCCCGGCCAGCGGTGGCGGGACCCCGGTCCAGGCCGCCTCCAGCCGGACCGGCGAGGCCGCGTCGCCCCAGGTCCCGGCGCCGCCGTAGTCATAATGATAGCGGTCCCAGAGCTGGTTGAGGCCGGCGCTGGCGCCGATCTCGAACAGCCGCAGCGGCAGGCCGGTCCCGGCGGACACGGTCAGGAAACCCGGCAGCAGGCAGGCTGACCGCCGCACCTCGTTGGTCTGCGGTTCATGGCTCATGAACGCAGCGAAAGGCGCGGGGCTGGAGATCATCGCCCCGCGGGCGGCGCGCCAGGCCGCGTCGGCGTCGACAGCCCGGCCAGGCGCGGGCCAGGCCGCCGCCAGATCGGGCGCTGCTCCCGAGAGGACGAGGTCGTGAACCGCGCCCAGCCAGCGGATGGGCACGGCCTCCTCCATCAGAGTTCGCGTGGACACCCCGGCCCAGGGCGCAAGCACGGGCGCCATGACGCCGCCCGCCTCGATGTCCCGGGCGGCGAAAGCGAGCAGGGCCCCCGAGAACGGCGAGCCGAAGGCGGCGCAGGCGCCGGCCTGGATATCGAAGGCGCGGGCGAGGGGGGCGGTGTCAGTCATGCGACGAAACTGTCGCTCACTGCCCCAACGTCAATCTTGATTGATCCGATCAACCCGGCTCCCGCCGCGCCAATTCGACGGTTCCTACCGGCCGTGGAACACCGGCGCGCGCTTCTCCAGGAAACTCTTGACGCCCTCGCGGTGGTCCTCGGTGCCGAACAGCCGGTAGATGTTCTCGATCGCCCAGGCGCCGATCTCGTGGGGGTCGCCCGGCGTGGTGCGGCGCAGTCCCGCCTTCATGGCCTTGAGGGCCAGCGGCGGATTGGCGGCGATGCGGGCCGCCAGACCCAGCGCCGTGGGCATCAGGTCGGCATGGGCGGTGACCTGGCTGACCAGACCGATGCGGGCCGCCTCGGCGGCGTCGACGGCGTCGCCGGTGTAGAGCAGTTCGGCCGCCTTGGCCGGACCGACGAGGGACGGCAGCTTCCAAAGGCCGCCGACGTCGCAGATCAGGCCGCGCTTGATGAACAGTTCGGCGAACACCGCCTTTTCCGAGGCGATGCGGATGTCGGCGTACAGGGCCAGTTCCATCCCCCAGCCGACAGCCGAGCCGTTCACCGCCGCGATCACCGGCTTGTCGCAGTCGATGGCCGCCATGGCCGCTGGCGTGGCCTGGTAGGATGTCCGCTCCGGACGCGGCGCGTCGGACGCCTCTCCGGTCATCATCTCCTTGACGTCCTCGCCCGAGCAGAAGGCCGGGTCCGCGCCGGTGACCAGCACGCAGCGGGCGTCGGCGTCGATCGTGGCGTAACGGAACGCCGATTCGACCTCGTCATAGGCCCGGCGGTTGAGAGCGTTTCGCCTCTCGGGCCGGTTGAGGGTAATACGGGCGACGCCGTCGCGCGTCTCGTAGAGGACGCAGGTGAAATCGGCGGGTTGTATGGCCGGCCCTTGCATTCGACGCTCCCTTGTTTTTTCCCAGGACTCCCATCATGGGAGCGTGGTTTCAAGAGAATATTCAGAACGCGTTCTAGGGAAGAGTCGACCCATGAGTGAAGACGCCGCCGCAGACCCCGGCCGCCCCTCCATTGGCGAGGTGCGTGACAACCACCGTTTTGATCCTGCTCCTCTGGAGGCCTGGTTCCGCGCCAATGTGGAATCACCCGCCGAGCCGCTGCTGCTCAGCCAGTTCAACCGGGGGGCCTCCAACCCAACCTTCCTGCTGACGGCGGGCGACCGGCGTTGGGTGATGCGCAAGAAGCCGCCAGGCGAGCTTCTGGCCAGCGCCCACCAGGTTGACCGCGAATACCGCGCAATGTCGGCCCTGGGCTCCATCGGCTTTCCCGTTCCGCGCATGAGGGCCTTCTGCGAGGACACCGCCATCGTGGGCACGGCGTTCTACGTCATGGACTTCCTGGAGGGCCGGATCTTCCGCGACGCCCGGCTGCCGGGCATGGCCCCCTCCGAGCGCGCCGCTATCTATGACAATCTCAACGACACCCTAGCGCGCCTGCACGGCGTGGACTTCGCGGCTATCGGTCTGGCCGACTACGGTCGGCCGGGCAGCTATTTCAAGCGCCAGATGGACCGCTGGACCAAGCAGTACCGCGGCGCCGAGACCGAGCACATCGAGGAGATGGAGCGGCTGATCGCCGAGCTTCCCGCCCTGATCCCGGACACCGACGAGGTCAGCATCGCCCATGGCGACTACCGGTTGGAGAACGTCATGTTCCACCCCACCGAGCCGCGCATCATCGCCGTGCTAGACTGGGAGCTCTCCACCCTTGGCCATCCGCTGGCCGACATCGCCTATGGCTGCATCCTCTATCACTCCCGCTCGGAGAGCTGGGGCACGCTCGACGGGGTCGACCTCGCGGCGGCGGGCATCCCGAGCGAGAGCGACTATGTCGCCGCCTATTGCCGGCGCACCGGCCGCGACGGCATCCCGGGCTTCAACGCCCTGCTGGCGTTCTCGATGTTCCGCCTGGCCTCGATCGGCCAGGGGGTGTTCAAGCGCAACCTCACCGGCATCGGCAACAGCGTGGCGTCCACCGACAATTCCAACACCCGCCAGCTGGCCGCCACGGCCATAGCGGTTCTGGAGCGGTGAGGCTCGCCCCGGCGATGGCGGCGGGCGTCTGCCTCGCCGGCTTCGCCGCCGCCGCGCCCGCCTGCGATCTACAGGCGCCCGACGCCGGGCGGGCGGGACCGGGCTGCGCCCGGGCCTGGATGGACCGGAACCTGAGGATGAACGACATCCTCACCATGGGCACCCACAACAGCTACAAGCAGGCCATCTCGCCGCCGATCATGGCCCTGCTCAAGGCCACGGCGCCCAAGGCGGCGCTGGGACTGGACTATGCCCATCCGCCCCTCGCCGAACAGCTCGACGACGGGGCCAGGGCCCTTGAGCTCGATCTCGCCTATGACCCCCAGGGCGGGCGGTTCGCCCACCCGGCCGGAATGAAGATGACCCGCCAGCCGGTCCCGCCCGACTATGTCGAGGGGATGTCGAGGCCGGGCCTGAAGGTGCTGCATGTCCAGGACATCGACTTCCGCGCGTCCTGCGTGACGTTCGTCGACTGCCTGAAGATCATTCGCGCCTGGAGTCTGGCCCACCCGCGCCACACGCCGATCCTGATCACCATGAACACCAACGACGAGAAGGCCCACTTTCCCGGAGGCGTCGACGAACTGCCCTTCGACGGGGTCGCGTACGACGCCGTCGACGCCGAGATCGCGCAGGTGTTTCCGAGCAGCGCCCTCATCACGCCGGACCGCATCCGGGGGCGGTATGCAACAGTGCGCGAGGCGGTTGTGAAGCGCGGCTGGCCAAGCCTGGGCGCGGCGCGCGGCAAGGTGATGTTCGCCGTTGACGAGGAGCCGCCGCACATCGCCGCCTATCGCGGTTCGCGCCGGTCGCTGGAGGGGCGGCTGATGTTCGTCAACACTGACGAGGCCTCGCCCGCCGCCGCCTACATCACCCTGAACGAGACCGCCGACGCGCCGCGGATCGCCGCGGCGGTAAAGGCCGGCTTCATCGTCCGCACCCGCGCCGACGCCGATACAGTCGAGGCGCGGAGCAATGACACCCGCCGACGCGACGTCGCCCTGGCCTCCGGGGCGCAATATGTCTCGACCGACTATCGCCATCCGGACAGCCGCTTTTCCGTCTATCAGGCCCGCCTGCCGGGCGGGGCGATCACCGTCTGCAATCCGCTGCGGGCGCCGACGCGCTGCGCCGGCATCGCCATCGAGCCCTAGAAACCGTCCGGGCGACGCCAGGGCCGCAATTCAGCAGGAGAGCGAACCTCATGAGCAACGGCAGGGGACGGGTGGCGGGCAAGGTGGCCCTGGTCACCGGCGCGGCGTCAGGGTTGGGGGCCGAGTCGGCCCGCCGGCTGGCGCGGGAGGGCGCCGCCGTGCTCCTCACTGACCTAGCCGCCGACGCCGGCGAGGCGGTGGTCGGCCAGATCCGCGCCGCTGGCGGACGGGCCGCCTTCATCGCTCATGATGTCACCAGCGAGACCGACTGGGCGGCCGCCGTGGCCGCCGCGGCGGAGCTGTTCGGGCGCCTGGACGTGCTGGTCAACAACGCCGGCGTATCGGGCGGCCGCTTCGACCTGATGACGCACACGATGGAGGACTGGCGCCGGATCCTGTCGATCAATCTCGACGGGGTGTTCCTCGGGCTTCGCCACGCCGGCCCGGCGATCGCGGCGGCGGGCGGCGGGTCGGTGATCAATCTCTCCTCGATCCTCGGCAAGGTCGCCATGCCGGGCGCGGCCGCCTACTGCGCCTCCAAGGGCGCCGTCCTTATGCTCACCAAGGCCGCGGCCCTGGAGTGGGCGCCGGCCCGTATCCGGGTCAATTCGATCCATCCGGGTTTCATCGACACCCCCATGGTGTCCGGGGCCCTGCACGCCGCGGAAAACGGCAACGAGATGCGCGAGATGATCATCTCACGCCATGCCCTGGGCCGCCTGGGCGAACCGCGCGAAATCGCCGACGCGGTGGTGTTTCTGGCGTCGGACGAATCGAGCTTCATGACCGGCTCGGAACTGGTCGTTGACGGCGGCTATACGGCCCAGTGACCGCGTCCGGACGGCCTACTGACCATCCGGCGAGAAGGCCAGCAGGACATTGGTTCCGTTGCCGCCGGTGCTGGAGCCGCCGTTGAACCCGCTCATCACATAGACCCGTCCGTCGGCGATGGTCGTGCTGAGACCATCGATGCCGCCCCCGGGCTGGCCCCGGACCCCGTTCACAGTGTCGTAGGTCGTGGCGGTGGTGCTGAACGCCCAGAGAATCCGGCCGCTGGCCGAGTCATAGGCGCGGAGCCAGCCGTCCAGCGTTCCGGAGAACACGACGCCGGGCATGGCCGATGGCGCCGCCGACTGGGCGCGGACGCAGACGCCTGGCGCGAAGTCCAGGGACCGGTCGCCGAAATAGTGGCAGTCGGCCACCGGCGCGGGGGTTTGCCAAAGGATCGCGCCGCTGAGCGGGTCCAGCGCGCTCAGGCCTGGCCTGGCCGGTCCGGGTGATATCCACCCGTCCAGGCTCCGCCCCTGGACGCGCAGGCCCTCGTCGAACAGTTCGCCGGTGTCGGCGTTGGCCGCGTAGAGGCGACGCCCGTCGAACGCGAGGCCCCACTCCACGCCACCCAGGAAGGAGCCGGTTCCCACCCGGGTGGTCCACAGCAGCGCTCCGGTGTCGGGATTGAAGCCGTAGACGAGGCCAGACTTCTGTCCCGCGGCCAGGATCTGCCGGCCGGAGGCCAGGGTCATCAGCACCGGCGAGGCCCCGAAATCGTAGTCGGGACCTTCGCGCCTGGGACAGTTCGTCGACTTCTCCCTGTCATTGCAGCCCACCACCCAATTGTCGCCCGGCGTCACCTGACGTTTCCACCGGACCGCGCCGCTGACCATGTCGATGGCCAGGACGGCGTCTGCCCCCGTGGTGGGGGCGTCAGTGTAGCTGTCGCCGGTGCCCACATAGATCAGGCCGCGCTTCAGGTCCGCCGTGGGCGCCGACCATACTCCGCCCCCGGCCGGGCCCTGCAGCTGGGTTCCGACAGCGTTGATGTGCGTCGGCCGAAGGGGTTCGTCGATGACGTGGGTCTGCCACAGGATCCGGCCCGTCGCCGCGGACACCGCCACGATCGACCCCCGGAACGAGCAGCACGGATAGGCCGGCTGGCTGCCGGCGGCCTCCTCCAGTGAACTGACCGGAACGAAGATGCTATCCCCCGAGACGGTCGGCGTGCCGGTCAGCATGGCGATCGGATGGGTCTCAAGCACCGGGCTCTTCCAGAGCTCCCGGCCGGTCTGGGCGTCGAAGGCCCGCAGCACCCGGCCGTCCGCGCCGATGTAGGTGGCCCAGCCGCTGGGAGACACCTTCGATCGCACGATCATGGGCGTGGTGCGCGAGCCCACGCCGCTGACCACCCAGTGAACGCAGCCGGTCGCTGCGTCGAGGGCGTAGAACCTGCCGCTGCGATTGGTGATGAACAGCCAGTCGCCCACCACCGTCGGCTGCCCGCCGCCGCTCATGGCGAACGACCACTTCACTTTCAGCCTCGCGACGTCGCCAGCGCCGAGGCCCGGGTGAGGCTGGAAGCGGCGGGCCGGGTCGTCCTGACCAAGGCTCGCCCAGTCGGATGGCCCGGGGTGAATGGGCGGGCTGTCGGCGCACATGCGGTCCGTTCCCACCGCGGCCGCTGCGGCCGAGGACTCCAGCGGGGTCAGATAGACCGCCACAGCCCGGATATCGTCTGCGGTGAGGCCTCCGGCCAGGGAGGCCATCACCCCGCTGGTGAGCGACCGGATGACATCCTCGCGTGGGTGGAAGGCCAGGATGCGGCGGTTGGGCGCACGTCCGGTCGCCGGTTCATGGCAGCTCTGGCAGTGCTGCTGGAACACCCGCGCGCCATCGGTCTGGATCGGCGGCAGCGGCGCGGTGAGCGCCGGCAAGACCGGCAGAACTCCGGACATCACCAGGAGCACGCCAACGGCGATGCGGCGGGCGGCAGCCCTGAACGTCGTTGCCAAAACCGATCCCCCCCGGACGCCGGCGGAGGTTCTACCGCCGCCCCGTCAGGGTCAAGCCTGCGGCGTTACGGTTCGCAGCAGCCCCGCGCGACGCCTTCGCGCCTGGGGTCTGCGCCCCCCTCAAGCCCGCCGGGCCGGGCGATCACGCCGTGCAGGCCCGATTCCTCAACCCCGTAGCCGCCGTGCAGGGTCACTCCCTTTGCCGCAAGCCCCTCCACCACGCCCGGGGCGAATTTGCCGGGCTCGGAAATGTAGTTGTCGCCTAGGGCCACAAGGTTGGGCAGGGCGACGGCTTCCTGCATCGACAGCTTCCAGTCGAGGACGCCGACGATGCCCTTGAGCACGAAGGATGGGATGGCCAGACCGCCTGGCGAGCCGATGGCGGCGACGAACCGGCCATCGCGATCAAGGATGATGGTGGGCGACATCGACGAGCGTGGCCGCTTGCCCGCCCCCGGGGCGTTGGCGGCGGGGGTTCCGTCCTTGTTGTCCGGATTGAACGAGAAGTCGGTCAGCTGATTGTTGAGGAAGAAGCCGTCGACCATGC
>CAIXWN010000078.1 GCA_903923135.1 uncultured Caulobacteraceae bacterium
CTAGAAGCCGGGGAGGGCCTTTGAATGACCGCCGCCAGGACGATCATCCGGTTCGAAAACGTCACCAAGCGCTTCGGCAAGGTGCTGGCGGTGGACAATGTCTCTCTGTCCATCGAGGAGGGCGAGTTCTTCGCCCTTCTGGGGCCGTCGGGCTGCGGCAAGACCACGCTGCTGCGCATGCTGGCGGGCTTCGAGACGCCCTCGGAGGGACGCATCCTCATCGACGGCGAGGACAGCAGCCGCTCGCCCCCCAACCGGCGGCCTGTGAACATGGTGTTCCAGTCCTACGCGGTCTTTCCGCACATGAGCGTCGCCGACAACGTGGCCTATGGTCTGAAGGTGGACGGCGTCGCCGCGGCCGAACGCGCCCGGCGCGTCGAGGAAGCGCTCGGTCTTGTCAAGCTGGAGGGCTACGGCGCGCGCAAGCCCGACCAGCTTTCTGGCGGGCAGCGCCAGCGCGTCGCCCTGGCCCGGGCGCTGGTGAAACGTCCGCGCGTGCTTCTGCTCGACGAACCGCTTTCGGCCCTGGACGCCAAACTGCGGGAGGCCATGCGGTCTGAGCTCGCCCAGCTGCAGGAAAAGGTGGGCATAACCTTCCTCTTCGTCACCCACGACCAGGACGAGGCCCTGGCCATGGCGACACGCTGCGCGGTGATGAACCGCGGCCTGCTCCAGCAGGTGGCCACGCCTAGCGATCTCTATGAATTTCCCAATTCCCGCTTCGTCGCCGACTTCATCGGTTCCGTGAACATGTTCGAGGGGCGCCTGGCCGTGGATGAACCGGATCACGCCGTCGTGGTCTCGCCGGACCTGCCGACACGGGTGTTTCTCGACCACGGCGTCACCGGCGCGCACGACAGCACCGTCTGGGTGGCCCTGCGGCCGGAGAAGATCGAGCTACACAAGCGCGGCGAAGGCCGCGCGCCACCGGAGCTCGAAGACACCCCGGAGGGCCACAATCTGGTGGCCGGCGTTATCCGGCAGATCGCCTACCTGGGCAGCGAGTCGGTCTACGAGGTGGCCATCGAGGGCGGCCGGACGATCAAGGCGCTACGCTCGAACCTGACCCGCCGCGATCAGGAGGACTTCACCTGGGACGAACCGGTGTGGCTGGCCTGGCACGCCTGTTCACCAGCGGTGCTGTTGTCATGAGAGCCGCCCGCCCCGTGCTGGGCGTCACCTGCTGCACCCGGGTGCTGGGGCCCGAGTTCGCCCAGGCGGTGGCTAACCGCTATGTCACAGCCGCAATGAAGTGGGGCGACGTGGCGGCGTTGCTGGTGCCGGCGCTTCCGGAGTTGATGACCGCCGCCGAGGTCGCGCCCCGCCTGGACGGTCTGCTTCTCACCGGCAGCCCCTCGAACATGGAGCCCGCCCGCTACGGCCAGGGCGATGTGCCCGACGCCGAGGGCCCTTTCGACCCGGCGCGGGACCGTATGACCGCCGACATGATCAGGGCCATGCTTGACCTAAGCCGGCCGGTGGTGGGTGTGTGCCGTGGATTCCAGGAGATCAACGTCGCGTTCGGCGGCAGCCTGCGCCGCGACACCAGCGCCAATCCGGACCTTCTGGCCCACCACGCCCCCGCGGAGGCGACATTTGACGAGATGTTCGCCCACGAACACGAGGTCGCGCTGACGCCTGGCGGCCTGCTCGCCCACGGCCTCTCCCGCGAGTGTCTGCGCGTCAATTCGGTGCATTTCCAGGGCGTCGGGCGGCTCGGCGAGGGCCTCTCCATCGAGGCCCGCGCGCCGGATGGCGTGGTCGAGGCGGTCTCCGCCCGGGTCAACAACGCCCCCGTTCTGGCCGTGCAGTGGCATCCCGAATGGCGGACCGCTGACAATCCCGACTCTCAGGCCTTCTTCCGTCTCCTGGGCCAGGCCCTCCGGGGCGAGCTGGCCGCCTCCTAGCGTTCAAGGAACCGACTGTGACCCCCCGCAACTACGACATCGCCGAACTCCGCCGCCTTGACGTGGCCCACCACCTGCCGGCCCAGGCCGACTATCAGCTGCAGAGAGACGTCGGCGGCAGCCGGATCATCACCCGGGCCGATGGTTGTTTCATCTATGACGGCGATGGAAACGCCATCCTCGACGGCATGGCGGGCCTGTGGTGTGTGCAGGTTGGTTACGGCCGCAAGGAGCTGGCCGAGGCTGCCTATGAACAGATGCTCGAGCTTCCCTACTACAACACCTTCTTCAAGACGGCCGCGCCGACGACGATTCAGCTGGCCGCCAAGGTCGCCTCCCTGCTGGGTGGAAATCTGCAGCACGTGTTCTTCAACAATTCCGGTTCCGAGGCGATCGACACCATCATTCGCCTGGCCCGCTATTACTGGCAGGTGAAAGGCGAGCCGAACCGCAACATCATCATCTCACGGGTCAACGGCTATCATGGTTCGACGATCGCCGGGGCGAGCCTGGGCGGCATGAAGGCCATGCATGAGCAGGGCGGGCCATGGGTTCCGGCCATCGAGCACGTCATGCAGCCGTACGCCTTCCAGGAAGGCTGGGGCGAGGACGAGGCGACCTTCTGCGCCCGCGCCGTGGACGCGATCGAGCAGCGCATTCTGGAAGTGGGTCCAGAAAACGTGGCGGCCTTCATCGGCGAACCGGTGCAGGGCGCCGGCGGCGTGATCATCCCCCCCGACGGCTACTGGCCGGCGGTGGAAGCCGTGTGCCGCAAGTATGGCATCCTGCTGATCTGCGACGAGGTGATCTGCGGCTACGGGCGGCTGGGTCGCTGGTTCGGTTTCCAGCACTATGGCGTGAAGCCCGATCTGGTGAGCATGGCCAAGGGCCTGTCCAGCGGCTACCTGCCGATCTCGGCGGTGGGCGTGGCCGATCACATCGTCGAGGCGCTCCGCGAGAAGGGCGGCGACTTCGTGCACGGCTACACCTATTCAGGCCACCCGACCTCCGCGGCGGTGGCGCTCATTAATCTGGAAATCATGGAGCGCGAGGATCTGGTGGGGAAGGTCGCCCGGGAGACCGGCCCCTATCTGGCCGCGGGGCTCGCCAGGCTGGCCGGGCATCCTCTGGTGGGCCAGGCCCGTTCGCTTGGCCTCATTGCGGCGGTGGAGATCGTCTCCGAAAAGGGAACCAACCACCGCTTCGGCGGCGCGCCGGGCAAGGCCGGGCCGGTGGTGCGCGATCTGTGCATCAAGAATGGCCTGATGGTTCGCGCCGTGCGCGACACCGTGGTGATGAGCCCGCCGCTGACCCTGTCCACCGGCCAGATCGACCAGATGCTGGGGATCATCAGTCGGTCGCTGGACGAGGCGGCCCCGGTTCTGCGCGAGCGGTACGGCTGATCCGTCATCGTCGATCGCCTTGACGTGGATACATTCGGCTGAAAGCATGCCCTTGATTTCCGGGGGATGGGCGTCCGATGGATAGGGCGCCGATCGGGAGTGTCCAGGCGACCGTTAGTTCGCCCGGCGGGGGCGAAGTCATGGATGTGGTCAATGACGGCGCCGCCGGCGCCAGTGGCGTAGACGGCGCCACGCCGGGCGCGTCCGGAACCTCCGGTCTGGCTGGCGGTCCAGCGACGGCCCAGCTCGGCGTATCCTCCGACTCCAACAACAGCGCGACGGCGCAGGGCGGTGCGGGCGGGCGGGGTGGTTCAGGCGCACAGGGGCCTTCGGACGCGAGTGGCTTCATTGGCCCGGGCGGATCGGGCGGGGCCGGCGGCGGCGGCGGCGCGGCGAGCGCCAGCGGGACGGTCCAGGTGAGTGACGTCAGAGGATCTACCCTCTCTATCTCGGCGGCGGGTGGGGCCGCGGGGGACAGCGGCTTCGGCGCCCGCGGAGCCCCCACCGCCTATGGCCAGAACGGGGCGTCCGGCGGCCAGGCCACCGCCTTGGCGACAGCCAGCAACGCCACCGGTTTTGCCAACAGCCAGGCGAATGCGGCGGGCGGCGCCGGCGGTTCGGCGGATGGGCCGGGCCGTGTCGCCGCTGCGGGCGGAATCGCCACGGCGAGCGCCTCCGCCTCCAGCAATGTGGCGGTCGCGGACTCCATCACCGCCAGCATTTTCGGTGGCAACGGCGGGATCGGCTACGATGCGGCGTCAGGCGGCGCGGGGGCGTCTGAGAACGTGACCGATGTGGTCAGCGGCGCCACGAACGGCGGGCAGGTCAGCCTCGGTCAATATGTCTACGCGGGCGCCGGCGGCGAAAGCTATGGGGGTGCGACGGGAGCCGGGGGCGAGGCGACGTCTCACCTGACCTTCGACGACAGCCTCAACGCGACGCGATCGAACACGGTTTCGGGCTCAAGCCGGGCGGTGGCCGGCGCCGGGGGCGGTAGTTCCGCCGGATCGGTAAGCGGCGGCGCTGGCGGCGCTGCGGTCGCCAGCCTGAATCTGACGGGACTTCACGCCGTGACGGGTGGGGCCCAGGCGATCGGCGGGGCCGGTGGCGGGTCGAGGGCGTCCGGATCGGGCGGGTCGGGGGGGGCGGCGGGCGCGCAAACCACATTTTCCGGTCTTACTGTCGGCCTGGCCGAAGCAGCGACGGGCGGAGCCGGCGGGTCGGGCATTTCTGCGGGTCAGGTCGGCGGCGCCGGCGGGGTCGCCGCGGCCTCGGCCACCGGCTCGGCGGCGGGCAGTGGCGTCAGCAATGTCACCGTCATTCAGACCGGTGGAGCGGGCGGAGACGGCTACAGCGGGGCGGCTGGCGGGGTCGGCGCAGCCTCGATCCTGACCAACGGCGCGCAGGGCGCTACGGCCGGGGGGACGCTTACGCTGAGCCAGGCCGCTGTCGGCGGCTCGGGCGGATCGGGGCGTGGCGCCTCGGCCGGAGGCGGAGGGGCGGCGGGAGCGGCGACGTCCACCCTCACCGTAAACGACTCCGGCAATCCACAGCCGAGCGCCTCGCTGACGGTGCAGTCCAGCGCCATGGCTGGCGCGGGTGGCGATGGTGGGGTCGCGGCCGCCGGTGGCGGGGCCATTGCCACGGACACCGTCACCGCCGCCGCCACGCAGGCGGTCAACAGCGTCAGTTCGGCCACGGGCGGGGCGGGGGGCGCCCGCGCGACGGGCGGTGTCGGCGCCGCGGGCGGCGCCGCTACCGGAAAGACCACGATCAACGGCGGTGGACAGATTCTGGGGACCGCGAGTGCCCAGGGAGGGGTGGGGGGCCTTGTTGCCCTTGCCGGCGACGGCGGTGTCGGCGGCGGCGCCAGTGCGACGATAGTGGCTGGCGGCGCGACGCCGAACGTGACGGCAATCGCCGCCGGCGGGGCTGGTGGGGCAGGCGATGGCGCCGGCCACACCGGCGGCGCGGGGAAGGCCGCCTCAGCCACCACGGCCAAGGCGACGGCGACGGGGCCGGGACCTGCCGCCGCGGTTGTGCAGGTGACCGGCGGCGCGGGCGGGGCGGGTTATGACTCGGCCACAGGTGGGGCGGGGGCGAGCCAGACCGTGACCAATGCGGTCTCCGGTTCGACTCACGGCGGCCAGTTGGGCCTGGGCGAAAGCGCCACTGGCGGGGCGGGGGGCGGCAGTGTCGCCGGATCGGGCCTGGCGGCCGGGACCGCCGGCCTGGGCGGCGCGGCCACGACCACCCTGGCGTTCAACGACACCCTGAACGCCACGGCCAGCCCCAATCTGTCGGCATATGCCACGGCCCACGGCGGCGCGGGCGGCACAGGCCAGAAAGGCGCCACGGGCGGGGCGGGTCACGCCGCCCTGACGCTCACCGGGATATCGTCGGTCACCGGGTCGGCGGGGGCGACCGGCGGCGCGGGGGGTGGTTCGGTCGGAACCGGCGCCGGCGGCGCCGGC
>CAIXWN010000079.1 GCA_903923135.1 uncultured Caulobacteraceae bacterium
GCGCCGGCCCGATCCGGGCCACCGCCTCGGCCAGGGCCGCGTCGGCCTCGTCGGCGCTGGCGGGCGCTTCGGCCCCGGGGCCGACCAGGACGACGATCTCGCCGCGGGGGGCGTCCAGCCGCGCATCGGCGGCGAGTTGCGACAGCGGGCCGCGCACCACCGTCTCGTGCAGCTTGGTCAACTCCCGCGCCACGGCCGCGTCGCGGTCGCCGAATTCACGCAGCATGTCGGCCAGGCTGGCCCTCAGGCGCGGGCCGCCCTCGTAGAAGATCAGGGTGGCGCGCACCGGCGCCAGTTCGGCGAACAGGGCCCGGCGTCCGGCGGAGCGGGCCGGCGGGAAGCCTGCGAACAGGAAGCGGTCGGTGGGCAGGCCCGAGACCGTCAGGGCGGCCAGGGCGGCCGAGGGGCCAGGCGCGGGGAAGACCGCCGAGCCCTGGGCCAGGGCCTCGCGCACCAGCCGGTAGCCCGGATCGGAGACCAGGGGCGTGCCGGCGTCGGAGATGAGGGCGAGCTTGCCGCCTCCGGCCAGGGCCGCCAGGGCCCTGGGCCGCACGCGTTCGGCGGCGTGTTCGTCATAGCGCTCCAGGCGCGCCTTGAGGCCGTGCGCGGCCAGCAGCTTGCCGCCGACGCGGGTGTCCTCGCACAGCACCAGATCGACGTCGGCCAGGATGTCGAGGGCCCGAAGGGTGATGTCGCGCAGATTGCCGATCGGCGTCGCCACCAGATAGAGGCCCGGGGCGAGCACATTGCGGCGCGTGGACACGAGGGGCGCGGAGGACATCTCCGCCAGACTAGAGGCGCGGGACGTCAGACGCCATCTGCCAGTTCGGCGATGATGCGGTCCAGCACCGGCCGGCCGGCCGGCGTGGCCCTCAGCCGCCCGCCGGAGACGGCGACCAGGTCGCCCAGATCCGTCAGCCGCGCGGCCGGGATCTCCAGCGCCGTCAGATCGGCGAGCGCCACCCCCTCGGCGGTGCGCAGCCCCATGAGCAGGCGCTCCAGGGCGACCTCGCGCAGGGCCAGGGCCTCGCGCGGAGATCCGGTTCCGGCCCGGGCCACCTGGCCGATGTAGTCGCCGATGGCGTCCGGGGCGACGGTGGCGAACCGCGCCCCGTCCAGCGTCAGCCGGCCGTGAGCGCCCGGGCCGGCGCCGACATAGTCCTCGCCGCGCCAGTAGATCAGGTTGTGCCGCGAGCGCGCCGCCAGCCCGCGGGCGTGGTTGGACACCTCATAGGCCTCGAAGCCGGCCGCCCCGAGGACGCTCTGGGTGGTCTCATAGAAGTCTGCCGCCAGGTCCGGCCCCACCGGACGCAGGGTTCCGCGCAGGACGCGGCGGTGGAAGGCGACCCCCGGCTCGATGGTCAGCTGATAGGGCGAGATGTGCTCCACGCCGAGGGCCGCCACGGCGGCCAGTTCCCCGGACCAGGCGTCCAGGCCCTGATCGGGCAGGGCGTAGATCAGGTCGACGGACAGGCGAGGAAAGACCGCCCCGGCCACCGCTATGGCGCGACGCGCCGCGGCGGCGTCATGGTTGCGGCCGAGGAACCGCAGGGCCGCGTCATCCAGCGACTGCACCCCCAGCGACAGGCGGTTGACCCCGGCCGCGGCCAGGGCGGCGAACCGCGCCGCCTCGGCGTCGGTGGGGTTGGCCTCGAGGGAGACTTCCAGATCGGCCGCCGGCGTCCACAGGGCGCGGGCCGAGGCGATCACCCGGGCGACGTCGGCCGGATCCATCAGCGAGGGCGTGCCGCCGCCGAAGAACACCGACATCAGGGTGCGCCGTCCGGTGAGGGCGGCGTGGGCCTCCAGGTCGGCGAGGATCGCCGCGGTCAGGGCGGCCTTCTGTTCGGTGCGGCCGCGGTCGCGGACGACATTGAAATCACAGTAGGGACAGATGCGGGCGCAGTAGGGCCAGTGGACGTAGACGCCCAGGGGCGGCGGGCCCGCCGTCAAAAGAGCGCCGCTTTGAGGGCCGCGAAGGCCCGGGCCCGGTGGCTGATGGCGTCCTTTGCCTGGGGATCCATCTCGCCGAACGTCAGGGAGCCGCCATCCGGGACGAAGATCGGATCATAGCCGAAGCCAAGACCGCCGCGCCGGGGGAAGCTGAGGGCGCCGTCGATACGCCCCTCCACTGCCACCACCGGGCCGTTCGGCCAGGCCACGGCCAGGGCGCAGATGAACCAGGCCGAAGCGTCGTCGCTCTCGGTGTCGATCAGCCGGGCCTCCACCAGATCCATGGCGTGGCCGAAGTCCCGCTCCGGCCCGGCCCAGCGCGCCGAATGGATTCCGGGACCTCCGCCCAGGGCGGCGACGCACAGGCCCGAATCATCGGCCAGGGCGATCAGGCCGGAGGCGTCCGCCGCCGCCCGCGCCTTGACGATGGCGTTGCCGATGAAGGTGCTCTCCGGCTCCTCGGGTTCGGCCAGGCCCAGGGAGGCGGCGGTGACCACGTCGAAGCGGCCTTCCAGCAGGGCGGCCAGCTCGCGCGCCTTGCCGGGATTGTGGGTGGCGGCGACCAGCCGCAGTCCGGGTTCGAGGGACAGGCTCATGCCCGCCTCCTACCCCTTTCCCGGCCCGGACGCCAACCATGCTGCATTGCAAAAAGTTAATGTTGATAAACGATATGTAATTTGATCGAAAAACGATGTTGGCATATCGATAATCACACAAGGACGGCGCTGGGCCGCCCAGGAAAGCGAAAAACCCTCCTTTCCATACCGCATTGCACAACAGGAGCCTGCCATGACCGCCACCCACGCCATCCGCCTCTTCGACAAGATCGCCCTTCGCCTGTTCCACACCGTGGTTCTCACCGGCCTCGGCGCCATCGCCCTGACCGCCCTGGCCCAGTCCATCCAGGTCTGATGAGGCGCTCGGCGCGGCCGGCAGAGGGCCCATCGACCGCCGCCCGGGGGAGACCTCTGGCGGCGGTTTGCATGCGGGACCACGCCGCGCGCACGGGATGGCTGGCCCCCCGCTGAAAACAGCGACAAAACAGCCAGACGGAGCGGAGGAGAGAACCATGCGCGCCCTGGGGCCCGGCTCGGTGTCGAGCTTTCTGAAAGTGATCCTGGACGTGGTCCGCTGGGTGCTGGTGCTGTCCGCGATCGGCGTTTCGGTGGGCATCGTCGCCTGCCTGCTGATGAGCTTCAATCCGGAGCTGCTGGGCGGCTCGGTGGACATCGGCGACATCCACATCAAGGGCGCGTGGCTGGGGCCCATCGCGGCGGCCGCCCTGCTGGCCATCGATCTCTATCTGGCCGGCGCCCTGGTCATCGTCGGACGTCTTCGCCGGATCTTCCAGACCCTGATCGTCGGCGACCCCTTTCATCCGGCCAATGTGCGCCGCCTGCGCATCATCGGCGCGGCCCTGGCGGCCCTGGAGCTGGGCCGCTACCTGTTCACCGGCGTCGGGCGCCTGTTCGCCCACAGCCTGCGCCTGGCCAGGATCGACGCCGGCGGGGTGAACCTGACCACCTGGTTCGCCGTTCTGGTCATTGTCGTGCTGGCGGAAGTGTTCCGCGAGGGCGCCCGCCTGCGCGGCGAAGCGGAGCTGACGATCTAGGCCATGCCCATCCGTGTCCGCCTCGACCGACTGCTGCTGGAACGGCGCATGTCGCTGACCGAGCTCGCCGACCGCGTCGGCGTGACCATCGCCAACCTGTCGATCCTCAAGACCGGCAAGGCGCGGGCGATCCGCTTCTCGACCCTGGCCTCGCTGTGCCGGGAACTGGAATGCCAGCCGGGCGACCTGGTCGTCTGGGAGCCCGGCCCGCCGGGCGAGCCGGAGGACGACGGGCCGGAAGAATAGAAGGGTGGAAGCCGGTGGCCTACCGCACGATCGCCGCCTTCTGCATCTCCACCAGGCTGGCGATGCCGTCGCGCGCCAGGCTGAACAGCTGCTCGAACTCATCGCGGGAGAAGCCGCGCTTTTCACCGGTGGCCTGGATCTCGACGATGTCGCCCGAGCCGGTGAGCACGAAATTGGCGTCGGCCTCGGCGTTGCTGTCCTCCTCGTATTCGAGGTCCAGAACCGGCACGCCCTTGTAGATGCCGCAGGAGATCGCCGCGACGTGGTCGAGGATCGGATCGGCGCGGATCACGCCTTCCTCGAGCAGATGCCGGGTGGCCAGCTTCAGGGCGACCCAGCCGCCGGTGATCGCCGCCGTGCGCGTGCCGCCGTCGGCCTGGACCACATCGCAGTCCAGGGTGATCTGGCGCTCGCCCAGCGCCTTCACATCGATTATGGCGCGCATGGAACGGCCGATCAGGCGCTGGATCTCCTGGGTGCGGCCGGACTGCTTGCCCTGGGCGGCCTCGCGCCGGCCGCGGGTGTGGGTGGCCCTGGGCAGCATGCCGTATTCGGCCGTCACCCAGCCGTTGCCGCGACCGCGCATGAACGGCGGCACACCCTCCTCCAGGCTGGCGGTCACCAGAACCTTGGTGTGGCCGAAGCTCACCAGGCAGGAGCCCTCGGCGTAGCGGTTGACGCCCGTTTCCAGGGTCACCGTCCGCAGGGATTCAGGCAGTCGGTCCGAGGGTCGCATGGCGGTCTCCAGGAGATGACGGGCGCGCCTTGCGCCGCGTGAGCGCGGGCTTATCCTTGAATCCAAGGTAACCGTCCATGACCAACCCGCTCCTCGGCTATTCTTCCGTCCCCGGCGCCACCCTCGCCGAGCTGGACGCTCGCGCCCGGGACATCTTCCGGCGCATCGTCGAGACCTATCTGGAGACCGGCGAGCCGGTCGGCTCGCGCACCATCTCCCGGGGCGGGGTGCATCTGTCGCCGGCGTCGATCCGCAACACCATGCAGGACCTCACCGAGATGGGCCTGCTGGGCGCGCCGCACATCAGCGCCGGGCGGCTGCCCACGCACGCGGGCCTGAGACTGTTCGTCGACGGCCTGCTGGAGGTCGGCGACGTCAGCGAGGAGGATCGCCGCAACATCGAGGCCCGGCTGGTCTCGCGCGGGCGCAGCTTCGATTCGGCGATGGACGAGGCCAGCGCCATTCTCTCCGGACTGGCCGGCGGCGCCGGCGTGGTGGTGGCCCCGGCCCGCGACGCCGGGGTCAAGCACGTGGAGTTCGTCGCCCTGGGGGTCGATCAGGCCCTGGCGATCATGGTCTTCGAGGACGGCACGGTGGAGAACCGCCTGATGCGCCGCCCGGCCGGGGTCACCCTGTCGGCGCTACAGGAGGCCTCGAACTTTCTCAACGGCCGGCTGCGCGGCAAGACGCTGAACGAGGCCAAGGCCGACGTCGCCTCGGAGCTGGCCCGCGCCCGCCGCGAGCTGGACACCGCCGCCGCCAGACTGATCGAGGACGGCCTGGCGGCCTGGAGCGGCGGCGAGGGGGCGGCCCGCGCCCTGATCGTGCGGGGCCGGGCGAACCTGCTGGGGGATCCGAATGTCGCCGCCGACCTCGAGCGCGTGCGGATGCTGTTCGACGACCTGGAACAGAAGGAGCAGCTGATCGGTTTGCTAGATGACGTGCGCGACGCAGAGGGCGTGCGCATTTTCATCGGCGCCGAAACGCGTCTGTTCTCGCTATCGGGTTCCGCCTTGATCGCGGCGCCCTATATGTCTGGCTCAAGGAAGGTGCTCGGCGCGATCGGGGTGATCGGGCCGGCCCGCCTGAACTACGCCCGGGTGATCCCGCTGGTGGATTACACCGCCCGCGCCCTGGGCCGGATCATGAACGCCGGGGGCTGAACGCCCGCCGGTAAGGACACAGAAGGACGTTGATGAGTCAGTTTGACACCGGCGGCGAGACCGTCGAGGACGAAGCCGCCGCCGCCCTGGATGACGCCGCCGTCGAGGCCCTGCGCGCCGAGGTCGTCGCCCTGAAGGAACAGGCGCTGCGCTACGCCGCCGAGGCCGAGAACACCCGCCGCCGCGCCGAGCGCGAGATCAACGACGGCCGGGCCTACGCCATCTCCAAGTTCGCCAAGGATCTGCTCGGCGTCGCCGACAACCTGGCCCGGGCGCTGGAGCACGCGCCGCGCGACGCCGAGGACCCGCTGGTGCGCAACCTGGCCATCGGCCTGGAGATGACCCAGAAGGAGCTTTTCACCGCCTTCGAACGTAACGGCCTCAAGCGGATCGATCCGGCGCAGGGGGATCGTTTCGACCCCCACCAGCACCAGGCGGTGATGGAGCAGACCTCGGTCCACCTGGCGCCGGGCGGCGTCATCCAGGTTCTGCAGACGGGCTACGAGCTGTTCGGCCGGATCGTCCGTCCGGCGATGGTCGTGGTCGCCGCGCGGGACTCCACCGGCCATCCCGCGGCGAGCGAGTCGGTCGAATCGACGCAGGCTGGCGTCAGCGACTGAGTCAAACGTCCGAGGAGCGGGAAGACCCTTCCTCACGCCGACAATTCCGTTAGTGTGCCAAGTCCCCTTCACCCGGCTGCGCCTGGGGATTCTCGTCCCCGGGCGGCCGTTTCGGATCTGGACATGAAGCTGACGATCGAGCGGGCCGCGCTTTTGAAGGCCCTCGGACATGTGCAGAGCGTCGTCGAGCGGCGCAACACCATTCCCATCCTGTCCAATGTGCTGCTGTCGGCGCGCCCGTCGGGTCTGGCGCTGTCGGCCACCGACCTCGACATGGAGATCATCGACGAGACCTCGGCCCACGTTGAGACGCCCGGCCAGATCACCGCCCCGGCCCACACCCTCTATGAGATCGTCCGCAAGCTGCCCGAGGGCGCGGAGATCTCGCTCAGCTTCAATGGCGAGGACCCCCGGCTGCAGGTGCGCGCCGGGCGCTACCGGGTGAACCTGCCGGTGCTGCCGGCCGGCGACTTCCCGATCATGTCGTCCGACGGCCTGTCCGGGCCGGTGTCGGTCGACACAGTCGGCCTGATGCGGCTGATCGACCGCACGCGTTTCGCCATCTCCACCGAGGAGACGCGCTACTACCTGACCGGCATCTACCTCCACACCCTGGTGGAGGACGGCCGCGAGATTCTCCGCGCCGTGGCCACCGACGGGCACCGCCTGGCGCTGGCCGACATGCCGGCGCCCGAAGGCGCAGCGGGGGCGCCGGGGGTGATCATCCCGCGCAAGACGATCCAGGAGGCCCGCCGCCTGCTGGAGGATTCCGGCGAGACGATCGATCTGCGGCTGAGCCCGCAGAAGGCGCGCTTCGACTTCGGCCAGGCCAGCCTGACCTCCAAGGTCATCGACGGATCGTTCCCCGACTACACCCGCGTCATCCCGCGCGAGAACCATCGCATCATGACCGTGGACAACGCCCTGTTCGCCGCCGCCGTCGACCGGGTCTCGACGATCTCCTCCGAGAAGAGCCGCTCGGTGAAGCTTTCGGCCGAACCGGGGCGCATCGTGCTGACCGTGCGCAACATGGAGACCGGCCAGGCGGTCGAGGAACTCGAGGTCGACTATGACGGCGAGCCCTTCGAGATTGGCTTCAACGCCAAGTACCTGCTGGACGTCACCTCGCAGATCGGCGGCGAACTGACCGAGTTCCGCTTCGCCGACCGGGCCGCCTCGGCCACCATGCTGGATCCGGTCCTGGTGATCGACCCCACCGACGCGGGCGTTCAGTATGTGCTGATGCCCCTGCGGGCCTAGGCGTGCGGTCAAGGGACTGAACCGCGGGAGACACGCTGTCGTGCGTTCCGCCGTCCTCAGGCTCACCCTCACCGATTTTCGCTGCTACGGGACGGCCACCCTGACGCCGTCGGGGGGCAGCGTCTATCTGTTCGGGCCCAATGGCGCCGGCAAGACCAATCTGCTGGAAGCCATCAGCCTGCTGTCCCCCGGACGCGGCCTGCGAGGCGCGCCCCTGGCCGAGGTCGGGCGGCGCGACCCTTCGGAGGCCGAGGGGGCGCCCTGGGCCGTCTCCGCCCTGGTCTCCGACGGCGGCGAGGATCTGCGGATCGGCACCGGCGTGGAGTCGCGCGGCTCCGCCCGCCGACTGGTGCGCATCGACGGTCAGCCGGCCCCTCCCAGCGACCTGGCGCGCCGGCTGCGGCCGATCTGGCTCACCCCCGCGCAGGACCGGCTGTTCCTCGACGGAGCCGCCGAGCGCCGCCGCTTTCTCGATCGGCTGGTGTTCGCCGCCGAACCGCTGCACGCCGCCCACGTGGGCGCCTATGAGCGGGCCCTGCGCGAACGCGCCCGCCTCCTGGCCGAGGAAATCCCGGACATCGACTGGCTCAGAGCGGTGGAAGCCCGACTGGCCGCGGCCGGCGCCCTCGTCTGCCAGGCCCGCGCGCGGACCATCTCGGCGCTGACCGAGGAGATCGCCCGACGGGTCGACAGGCCCTTTCCCCGGGCCGGCCTCGACCTCACCGGCGCGTGGGAGCGGCAGGCCGCCGCCGGCGCGACGCCGGACGAGATCGAATCACGCCTCGCCGAGGCGTTCGCCGCGGCGCGCGGCCGCGACCGTGCCGCCGGGCGCGCGCTGAGCGGCCCTCACCGCGGCGATCTGGCCGCCGTGCATCTGGAAAAGGGCCGTCCGGCCGGAGAATGTTCGACCGGCGAGCAGAAAGCGCTGATTCTCAACCTGGTTCTGGCCCAGGCGGCGCGACTTTCACGTGTCGATTCGGAGCCAAATCCTATATTGTTGCTGGATGAAGTCGCGGCGCACCTGGACCCCGGCCGGCGGGCCGCGCTTTTCGACGAGATCGAGGCGCTTTCGCTCCAGGCCTTTCTCACCGGCACGGACGAATCGCTGTTCGAAACCCTCAAGGGTCGAGCCATGGGCGTCCACGTCGACGCCTCCCGCCTGACCGCCCTGGAAACCTAGATGACGCAAGATAACGATCACGACACGCCCGACAACAGCGCCGCCGACGCCGCGGCCGCCGAGTACGGCGCCGACTCGATCAAGGTTCTCAAGGGTCTCGACGCCGTACGCAAACGGCCGGGCATGTACATCGGCGACACCGACGACGGCTCGGGCTTGCACCACATGGTCTATGAGGTGGTCGACAACGCCATCGACGAGGCCCTGGCCGGCTACGCCAGCAAGGTCGGCGTGACGCTCAACGCCGACGGCTCGGTGACCGTCACCGACGACGGACGCGGCATCCCCACCGACATCCACGAAGGCGAGGGCGTCTCCGCGGCCGAGGTCATCATGACCCAGCTCCACGCGGGCGGGAAGTTCGACCAGAACTCCTACAAGGTTTCCGGCGGCCTGCACGGCGTGGGCGTGTCGGTGGTCAACGCCCTGTCGGACTGGCTGCTGCTGAAGATCCATCGCGGCGGCAGGAGCCACGAGATGCGCTTCGAACGGGGCGACACCGTCACCCCTCTGGCCGTCATCGGCACGGCGCCCCTGCGGGAAAACGGCGAATTCCTCACCGGCACCGAGGTGACGTTCTTTCCGTCCGTGAGCACCTTCGCCCACATCGACTTCGAGCGGAAAACGCTGGAGCACCGCCTGCGCGAGCTGGCCTTCCTTAATTCAGGGGTGGTGATCGACTTCCGAGACCTGCGCGGCGCCGAACCCTATCAGGAACTGCTGCACTACGAGGGCGGTGTTGAAGCCTTTGTGCGCCACCTCGACAAGGCCAAGACGCCACTGTTGAAGGCGCCCCTGGTGATCCGCGGCCGAAAGGACAAGATCGAGATCGACCTCTCGCTGTGGTGGAACGACGGCTACCATGAGACCATGCTTTGCTTCACCAACAACATACCCCAGAAGGACGGGGGCACCCACCTGTCGGCCTTCCGCGCGGCCCTGACCCGGGTGATCACCGGCTACGCCGACAGCTCGGGGATGACCAAGCGCGAGAAGGTGCAGGTCACCGGCGAGGACGCCCGCGAGGGCCTCACCTGCGTGCTGTCAATCAAGCTGCCCGACCCGAAATTTTCCTCCCAGACCAAGGACAAGCTGGTCTCGTCCGAGGCCCGCCCGGCGGTCGAGGGCCTGGTCAACGAGGGGCTCAGCCAGTGGTTCGAGGAGCACCCGGCGGAGGCCAAGCTGGTGGTGATGAAGATCGCCGAGGCCGCCGCCGCCCGCGAGGCCGCCCGCAAGGCCCGGGACCTGACGCGGCGCAAGTCGGCACTGGACATCTCCTCCCTGCCCGGCAAGCTGGCCGACTGCCAGGAACGGGATCCGGCGAAGTCGGAGATCTTCATCGTCGAGGGTGATTCCGCCGGCGGCTCGGCCAAGCAGGCCCGCAACCGCGAGAACCAGGCGGTCCTGCCGCTGCGCGGCAAGATTCTCAACGTCGAGCGGGCCCGCTTCGACAAGATGCTGGCCTCGGACCAGATCGGCACCCTCATCACCGCCCTGGGAGCCGGCATCGGCCGGGACGATTTCGACATCGAGAAGATCCGCTATCACCGCATCGTGGTGATGACCGACGCCGACGTCGACGGCGCCCACATCCGCACCCTGCTCCTGACGTTCTTCTACCGGCAGATGCCGCAGGTCATCGAGCGGGGGTACCTCTATATTGCCCAGCCGCCGCTCTATAAGGCCAGCAAGGGCAAGTCCTCGCGATATCTGAAGGACGACACCGAGATGGAAACCTTTCTGGTCGAGGAGGGTCTGGAGGGCGCCGAACTCGATCTCGCCTCGGGCGAGCGGATGACCGGCCGTGACCTGTCCGACCTCACCCAGACGGCGCGCCAGGCCAAGGCCAACATCGAGCGGCTGTCGGCCCGCGCGCCCGCCTTCGCCATCGAACAGGCCGCCCTGGCCGGGCTGCTGGGCAATTCCGACGATATGACCGAAGGCGCGCGACGCCTGGACCTGTACGCCGAAGAGGGCGACGGCGCCTGGTCCGGCGAAGCCGCCCAGGGCGGCGGCTATGTCTTCCAGCGGATCAAGCGCGGCGTGTCCGAGAAGATCGTCCTGGACGAGGCGATGCTGCATTCGGCCGACGCCCGGCGTCTCGCCGAGCGGGCGAGCAAGCTCTCGGAAACCTTTTCCGCCCCCGCCACCTTCCGTCGGCGCGACCGCACCCACACCGTGCGGGGGCCATTGGACCTGGTGTCGGCAGTGTTCGAGTCCGGCCGACGCGGCCTCTCGATCCAGCGCTACAAGGGCCTGGGAGAGATGAACCCCGAGCAGTTGTGGGAAACCACGCTGGACCATAACGCCCGCACCCTGCTGCAGGTCAGGGTCAACCATGCCGACGATGCCGATGACCTGTTCACCCGGTTGATGGGCGATCTGGTCGAGCCGCGCCGCGAATTCATCCAGGAAAACGCCCTGGACGCCGAGGTTGACGTCTAGATCGGGCGCTCGGGCGGCCGTCCGAATCCCGGGCGCATCGGCGCCGGACCGGCGCGCCCGGAGGGTCGTCCCACCCCCAGGAGCCCGGCGTCCGGCGGGGGGATTCAGGCCGGGGTTGAGAAATCCGCGATTTCCGCTATAAGATCATTTCCAGTGTGTGGATGGGCGTCGCCAATGCAGCGCCTTTGCGCTTCAATCCGCCGCTGGACGGCCCTCCGTTTTGATCGCGGCGCCCGGGTTGAGCGATTTCTCTAGCGATAAGACGTGCGACCGTGTGGATCTCAGTACTTGATTCGCCTCAAACGGTCCGGCGCAATTCATTGGATCCTGATTGTCTACTGTTCATAAATTCGGCGTTGCCGGAATGATTTGCGTTTCATTTTTGGCCGTCGGCGCCAGCCTGGCCGCTTCGCCCACCGCCCCCGCCGAAACGGCCGCCACACCTGTCCCAGCCAGCGTGCCGACGCCCGCGGGGCCGGCGGCGGCAGAACCCGTCCGGGACCCGATCGTGGCGACGACCGTGCCGGCCCCGGCCCCGCCGTCGTCGACCCAGGAGCTGATCACCCCGGAAGCCCTGCAGCAACTGGTCGCCCTGCGCGCGGCCCACCCGCGGCCGATGCGGCCAGCGGTCGAGTGCATCGCCCGGACGGTCTATCACGAAGCGGCCAACCAGGCGCTGCGCGGGCAGTTGGCGGTGGCCCAGGTCATCGTCAACCGGGCGAAATCCGGCAGCTTCCCGAAGAGCGTCTGCGCGGTGGTGAGCCAGCCCGGCCAGTTCTCCCAGGCCCCGGTGACCGTGGCGCGGGGAACGGCCAGGCCCTGGGACGTCGCGGTGGCCATTTCGACCATCGCCCAGGAAGGGCGCGTGGCCCAGGTCGCGCCCGGCGCCCTGTTTTTCCACGCCGATTACGTTCGTCCGTACTGGACCCAGACCCACCAGCGGATCGCCCAGATCGGCGACCACATCTTCTACCGCTGATCAAGGCGGCGAGCGCCGCTCAGCCCTCGGCCACCACCGCCAGGACAGCCTCGCCGTAGCGATCCAGCTTGCCCTGGCCGACCCCGTTGATCCCGGACAAGGCGTCTAGGTCGCGGGGCCTCGCCCGGGCGATGTCGGCGAGAGTCTGGTCATGAAAGATCACATAGGGTGGCAGGCCCTGGCGCGCGGCCTCACCGCGACGCCAGGCGCGGAGGACGTCGAACAGGCCCAGCGCCTCGCCGGCCAGATCCACCGCGGCTTCACCCCGACGTTTCGGCCGACCTGATCGGGAGGTGGCATCGAGCGCCTCGGGCGCCTGCAGCACGGTCAGGCGGCGCTCTCCCCGGTAAACCGCGCGCACCGCATCCGGATCGGCCAGAGCGATCAGGGGACGGCCATCATTGGGCTGCTCGATCAGCAGCCCCTCGAACAGCAACTGATCGATCAGGTCCCGCCAGCCAGTGGGGCTGAATTCGCGACCGACGCCGTAGGTCGACATGGCCGACTCCGATTCACTGACGCCCCGGGTCTTGCCCAGCAGGTGCTCGACCAGCCGGCCGCGGCCGAATCGACCGCCCAGGCGATGCACCGCCGACAGGGCCTTCTGGGCCGCCTCAGTCACCTCCACGCCCCTGGGCGGATTGAGACAACGGTCGCATTGACCGCAGGGCTCCGCCTGGATCTCCCCGAAATATCGCCGCACGGCCGCGGCGCGGCAGGTGGGGCCCTCCAGCATGGCGTAGAGCTGACGCACCTTGCGCATCTGCACCTGGGCCACCGCCTCGGGCATATCGCGACGCCGGATGCGCTCGAGCGCCCAGCTGAGATCGCTGGCGCCGTAGAGGGTTATGCCCTCAGCGGGCTCGCCGTCGCGGCCGGCCCGTCCGATCTCCTGCCAGTAGGCCTCGATCGCTCCCGGCGGATCGGCGTGGATCACGAACCGCACATCCGGTTTGTCGATGCCCATGCCGAAGGCGATGGTCGCCACCATCACCGCGCCATCCTCGGCCAGGAACCAGTTCAGGCGGTCGTGCCGGACCTGTTTGTCGAGGCCGGCGTGATAGGCCTTCGCGGCCACCCCCTCGCCGGCCAGACGTTCGGCCAGCTTCTCCGAGCCGTCGCGCGAGCCGCTGTAGACGATGCCGGACCGCCCCGGCCGCGCCTTGATCAGGGCTGCGACACGGTCCTGCGGCCGGGGGCGTTTGCGCTCGGCCGACAGGGCAAGTTCCGGCCTGGCGAAGCTGGCGACGAACTCGGCCGCGCCCTCCAGGCGCAGTTCGGCGCGGATATCGGCCCGGGTCCGGGCGTCGGCCGTCGCTGTGACCGCCAGGCGCGGAACATCGGGAAACAGGTCCGCAAGACGACCGAGGGCCCGGTATTCCGGGCGGAAATCATGACCCCATTGGCTGACGCAGTGCGCCTCGTCCACGGCGATCAGGGCCAGCGGGGCGGCGGCCAGTCGCTCCAGAGCCGCCCCCTGCATCAGCCCTTCCGGAGAGAGGTAGATGAGGTCAACCTGGCCGGCCGCCAGACGACGCCAGGTGGCGTCGCGCTCCTCGGGCGCCAGACCCGAATCCATCCGCGCCGCCGAGACGCCCAGCTGCCGCAGGGCTTCGACCTGGTCACTCATCAGGGCGATGAGCGGCGAGACCACCAGCCCCACCCCTGGTCGCAGCAGGGCGGGGATCTGATAGCAGACGCTCTTGCCCCCGCCGGTGGGCAGGACGGCCAGGGCGTTGCGACCGGCCAGCATCTCGGCGATCACCGATCCCTGCAGGCCGCGGAATTCCGCATGGCCGAAGGTGTGGCGGAGAATCTCTCGGGCATCGTCCAGGGAAGCGGTCACGTGGCCTTATGGCAGGCGTCGCGCCGCGCCGGAAGCGGTCCGCACGGTCTTAAGGGTTCCTCAATGCTCTTACGACTTAT
Organism: uncultured Caulobacteraceae bacterium; assembly: GCA_903923135.1. GTDB lineage: Bacteria > Pseudomonadota > Alphaproteobacteria > Caulobacterales > Caulobacteraceae > Acaudatibacter > Acaudatibacter lapponiensis. Next base: position 14,121 of record CAIXWN010000079.1, read on the forward strand.
CTCACGTTCCGCTATGGAAGCGTCGCGGGAAGCGGAAGCCGATCCAGGAAAGACGAATGGCAAACGCGGAAGGCGGCGGACCGCCGGCCCGACAAGGACGCACACCCCTGCAGGCCTTGCTGTACTGGACCCTGGTGCTGCTGGTCTGGGGCATGATCTTCATCGGCGGCTTCCTGGCCGTCTTCGCCACCGACCTTCCCGACACCTCCAAGCTCTACGACGTCAAGCGCCAACCCTCGATCACTTACCTCGATCGGTCCGGCTCGGTGGTGGCGGTGCGCGGCAGCCAATACGCGCCCCCCGCCAACATCGACGCCCTGCCGCCCTATGTGCCCGCCGCCTTCGTGGCGATCGAGGACCGGCAGTTCTACCATCACCTGGGATTCAATCCCTGGGGCATGTTGCGATCTGAAATCTACAACCTCAGCCACCCAGGTGGCAGCCTGCGCGGCGGCTCGACGATCACCCAGCAGCTGGCCCGGAACCTGTTCCTGACGCCGGCCCAGACCTATCGCCGCAAGGCCCAGGAACTGGTGCTCGCGCTTTGGCTTGAACTGCACTTCGACAAGAAGCAGATCCTGGCGCTCTACCTGAATCGGGTCAGCTTCGGCGGCGGCGCCTACGGCATCGAGGCCGCCTCGCAGCGCTACTTCAACAAGCCCGCCTCGGATCTGACCCTCGGCGAGGCGGCGTTGCTGGCCGCGACGATGAAGGGACCCTCGCGTTACAATCCCGCCGCCAACAGTGAGCGCGCGGCCAGGCGCGCCACGGTGGTGCTCTATGAGATGGAGTGCATGGGCGCCATTACCGCCGCCCAGCGGGAGGCGGCCTTCAGCCACCCGGTGCACGTCTCCGCCCGCCTCGCCGATCAGCGGGCCCAGTACTTCGTCGACTGGCTGGACACCCAGGTGCGCGCGCAGGTCGGCGAACCGACGCAGGACCTGGTTGTGGAGACCACCCTGGATCTGCCGATCCAGGCCGCCGCCGAACAAGCCGTAAGAGCGGGCGTGGCCGCTCACGCCGCCCAGGGCGTCCAGCAGAGCGCCCTGGTCGCCATGGACGGCGAGGGCCGTATCCGCGCCTATGTTGGCGGAACGGTCTACGCCGACAGCCAGTTCGACCGCGCCACGGCCGCCCGTCGCCAGGCGGGTTCAGCCTTCAAGCCGTTTGTGTATCTGACCGCTATGGAAAACGGCCACACGCCTGCGGACCCCGTTGTCGACGAGCCGCTGACCATCGGCAACTGGACGCCGCGCAACTACACCGGCCGCTATCTCGGCCCGATCACCCTGCAGACCGCCCTTGCCCAGTCGATCAACACGGTCGCGGCGCGGCTGGCCAATGAGGTCGGCACCCAGAAGGTCGCCGAGACCGCTCATCGCCTCGGCATCACCTCGCCGATCCAGACCGACCCATCCATGGCCCTGGGCGCGGTCGAGGTCAGCCCCATGGAAATGGCCGAGGCCTATGACGCCTTCGCCAACGGGGGCTTCAAGGCCAACGGCTACGGGGTCGAGCGCATCCGCACCGCTGATGGCCGGGTGCTTTACACCCACGGCGGCGCCTCGCCCGTGCGCGCGACAGTCATCGGCGACCCGGCTTTGCAGGAAATGACCCAGATGCTTCGCGAGGTCATCCGCACCGGCACCGGCGCCCGGGCCAAGATCGGCGCCTATGATCTGGCGGGCAAGACGGGGACCACCAGCGACTACAAGGACGCCTGGTTCATCGGCTTCACCGGCGGGTTCGTTGCGGCGGTGTGGGTCGGCAAGGACGACAATACGCCGATGAAGAAGGTCACCGGCGGTGGCGCGCCGGCGGAGATCTGGCGGGATTTCATGGTGGCGGCCCTGCCGCGCCTGGCCGCCCAGCCGATTCCCGGCGGCGCGACGCCGCC
>CAIXWN010000080.1 GCA_903923135.1 uncultured Caulobacteraceae bacterium
CCGGCGCCATCGCCGGCGCCCCGCGCCGCGGGGCCGAGCGGCAGCGCCCGCAGCGCGCCTTCGCCGGGCCGTCCTTCGAGGCATAAGCGGGCGCTGCCGGCGCCGCCGGCCTATTTCGGGGTGTCGGCCGGGTTGACGTAGGTCATCGAGAACGGCCCCTCGGCCCAGACTTGCACCACGGCGCCGCCGTCGGTCCAGGCGAAGTGGTTCATGTGGCGCGGCGCCTCGGCGAAGCCGCCGGGCCCGAGGTGGGCGCCGCCGGCCTTGTCAAGACGATCGCCCATGCCGAGGGAAAAGTCGCCGGAGATGACCGTGACGTATTCGTCGCTGGGATGGTTGTGGGCGGGGATGTCATAGCCCGCCGGCAGGCGCAGCCGGATGACGAACTGACCAGGCCCGGCCGGGTTTCCGGAGAGCACCACCATGGCGGCTCCCCGGGGGAAGATGGCCGGCGCCGGCCCCCACTTGAGGTCGCCCGGATTGACCTGGGCGCTGGCCGGCGATGCGGCGAGAAGTGAAACGGCGACAAACCCGGCGATTCTGACCATGACTGCCCTCCCCTGACGTCGGCCAAGGTTAGCCCGGCGTCGGGCCGCTGTCTCCCCCCGCGGCAGGGCGTGACGGCTCAGCCGAGGGCGCGGGCGGCCAGGTCGCGCCAGGCGCGGCCCTCGCGGCGGAACTGGGGGTTGGCGCCCTTCAGGCGTCGGTCGATCTCGACGAGGGTGTCGCGGGCCTCGGCCGGACGGCCGCTGCGAGCGAGGAAGGCGGCGTAGCGGGCCAGGCCCTCCAGCCCCGGCAGGCGCCCGGCCGCCCACTGATAGGCGGTGTCGGCCTCGGTGTTGCGGCCGAGCCCCTCATAGGCGCGGCCCAGGGCGAGGGCGGCCTGGGGGCTGCGGCCCTTGTCGGCGTCCTTGCCCAGCACGTCCAGCAGGGCCAGGGCCTCGGCGAAGCGGGCGAGCTCGACCAGGGCGGTGGCGCGGCCGAGCAGCAGCACAGGATCGTCGGCGTGGATGCCGGTGGCGGCCTGGGCGTGGAGGGTCTCGGCCTCGTCGTGGCGGCCGAGGCCGGCGGCGGCGCGGGCCAGGCGCATCTGGTTGTGCACGGTGGGCGTATCGTCGACCGCGGCGCGGGCGTCGCGGTACTCGCGGGTGGGGTCGAGGGTCTCGCGTGCGCCCTGCACGGCGCGCCGCGCGGCGGTGCTGCCGGCCATGCCCGGCAGGACAATGGCCACCAGATAGACCAGGCCGCCGACGGGCTGGAGCATCAGGATGATCATCAGCCAGTACATGGCCTGGTTGGTGCGCACCACGTGCACGCACAGGGCGACGGAGAACAGCAGCGAGAGGCCGAAGGCCGGTATCATGGGGAAGGCTCCAGTCCTGGTCAGTCCCATAGCCGGTCGGGGGGGAATTGTCGCGGGGCCGCGGCCCTGCACGGAATCCTCACAGGGTCTGCGCGGAGTAGAGCGCCGGCTTGCGACGGGACTGCACGGGCCGGGTCGATGACCGCTTCGATCCCCCGTTGAGAGGTCCGCCATGTCCCTGTCTGCAAATCGCCCGCGCCGGGCCGCCGAACGATCGCCGGGGGTGCGCCTGCTGTTCGCCCTGCTCATCGCGGCGGCGCTGGCGGCGCCGCTGATGCTGGTCTACGCCCTGGTGTGGGATCGCAACCACGAGGCCGACCAGGCGCGGTCGTCGATCGTCGACGGCTGGGGGGGCCGGCAGGTGATGACCGGACCCTATCTGGCGATCCCCTACCAGCACGACATCACCCGCACCGCGGTGGAGAACGGCCAGAGCGTCACCCGCACCGAGCGGGGATGGGACGAGCTGGTGCTGTGGCCCCGGACGCTGAGAATGGACACCCGCCTCGATCCCCAGACCCGTCGCCGCGCGATCTACAGCGCCACGGTCTATCAGGCGGTGGCGGAGGGCGAGGCCCGCTTCGACCTTCCCGCCGACCTGGCCGGCGTCGATCCCGGCAGCCTGGTGTTCTCGCGGGCGGAACTGCGGATGGGCCTGTCGGACCCGGGCGGCTTCTTCGGCGATCCGCCGCGGATGACCCTCGACGGCCATCCCGCGGTCCTGCAGCCTGGCCATGGCCCCAGGGCCACCGGCTCCGCCGGCGTGTTCGCTCCGGTGGACGCCTCGGCCCTGAAGGCCCGCGCGGTGACGGTGAGCTTCGATGAACGCTTCCGGGGCAACACCGCCCTGGCCCTGGTCCCGCGCGCGGCCGACACCCAGTGGCGCGTGCGCTCCGCCTGGCCCGATCCCAGCTTCAAGGGCCGTTTCCTGCCCGCCGAGCGCAGCGTCGACGACAAGGGCTTCGACGCGCAGTACCGGGTGGGCAATCTGGCCATCGGCAGGTCGCTGATCGGCGATGACCAGACTGAGTTGGCGATTGATGCCGATACGGGTCCGGATCACCCGACGTTAGCCCCTGGCGTCAGCGCACCGCCCACCGCCGAGGTCGACCTGCTGCAACCGATCGATGTCTACAGCCAGGTCGACCGGGCGACGAAGTATGGCTTCCTGTTCATCGGCTTCACCTTCCTGCTGCTGCTGATGTTCGACCTGGTCGGCGGAACCCGGGTGGCGCCGGCGGAGTATCTGCTGGTGGGCGCGGCCCTGGTGCTGTTCTTCGTCATGCTGCTGGCCTTCGCCGAGGTCACCGGCTTCCTGGCCGCCTACCTGATCGCCAGCACCGCCATTGTGGCCCTGGTGACCGCCTATTCGGCCGCGATCCTGGGCTCACTACGGCGCGCCGGTTTCGTCGCGGCCCTGCTCACGGCGCTCTATGCGTCGCTCTACCTGCTGCTCAACCTGGAGGCCTACGCCCTGCTGGTGGGCGCGGTCATGCTGTTCGTCGCCCTGGCCGGGGTGATGTGGGCCACGCGCAAGGTCGACTGGAGCGGGCGGGCGGCCACGGCCGCGTGACGGCGGCCCGCCATTGCGGCCGCCGTGGTCGTCGGGCCGGCGGCAGGCCGGTCAGGCGGCCTTGATGGCGTCGGCGATCAGGGCGTTGACCTCGGCGGACTTCTCCAGATGGGGCATGTGGCCGGCGCCCTCGATCCAGGCGACGGTGAAGCCGGGGGGCAGCAGGGATTCATCGACCTCGCCGACGATGAGGTCGGTCCGGGAGGCGATGATCAGGGCCGAGGGGATGGCCCCCAGATCGTGGCGCAGGGCGGCGGCGTCGGCGCCCTCGACCATGCGGTCGCGCAGGGCCATGAGCGCCTCTTCCACCCCGTCGACGCGTTTGAACTTCAGCACGTCCTCGACCATGTCCTTGGTGACCATGGCCGGATCGGCCAGCAGCATCTCCATGACCGGCTTCAGGTCGCGGGCGCGCTGGGCGTCGATGACCCCGGAGAGGAATTCCTCGGAGACGCCGGTGGACGACAGCCCCGCCGGAGCGATCAGGGTGAGCGAGCGGGCGATGCCGGTGTGGTCGATGGCCAGGCGGGCGGCGACGGCGGCGCCCAGGGAGTGGCCGACCAGATGGGCCTCGGCGACGCCCAGGGCGTCAAGCACGGCGGCGACGGTGTCGGCCAGGGTCTTCAGCGAACCGTCGCCGACATCCTTGGCCGAGCCGCCATGGCCGGGCAGGTCCAGGGCGATGACCGGGCCCAGGGCGATCAGCGGCTCGAGGTTGAACAGCCAGTTGTTGAGATCCCCTGAATAGCCGTGGATCAGCACCACGGGGGCGCCCTCGCCCTCGCCGGCGCGGCCGACGCGGATGGCGCGGCCGGCGGCCTCGACCGTGGACAGCCTGAGGATCTCGATGCTCTCGGCGTCGACCTCCGGCGGCACGTAACTGGCCTGGTAGTCGGCGATGAAGGCGTCGACCTCGGCGTCGGTGGCGTCGGCGTCGGCCACCACCCCGATCAGGGCGCCGATGGGCAGGGTCTCGCCAGGCTGGGCGACGATGCGGCGCAGCACCCCGGCGGTGGGGCTCTCGCAGACATTGGTGATCTTGGAGGTCTCGATATCGACCAGGTCCTCGCCCTCGGAGACGGCGGCGCCTTCGGCCTTCCACCATTCGACGATGGCGCCTTCCTGCATGGCGAGGCCCCACTTGGGCATTTTCACGGGGGTGACGACGGACATGACGGTTCTCTCAACAGGTGACGTGCAGGGTGCGGTCCCGGGCGTCGACGCCGTCGGCGTCGCGAGCCCCTGGACCCCGAAGACTTCAGGGACGCGCCGGGCGCCCCCCAACTCAGCCGCCGAAGCGGGCGATATATTTGTCCAGGGTGCGGTGGAAGTGGCGGATGCGGATTTCCTGGTAGTCGCCCAGCTGGACCTGACCGTTCTTGGAGGCCTTCAGGCCGTCCTGGACATAGGGCAGGTTGCCCATGTCCTGGTCGAACACGCTGGCCAACGCCTGGCCGAGTTCGGCGGCGTCGACCCAGGGTTGCTCGGGGGTGAGCAGGTTCATCTTCGGCGCCGGCGGCCGTGGGGCGCCGGGCGGCAGGCGCATGAGAATGCGCACCTCCATCAGGGTGTGGTCCTGATCGGGCCAGGGCCGCCAGCGATAGACGATGTTGGGCATGAAGCCGCCCCAGGGGGCGAAGTTGGGGAAGACGTTGTAGGTGAAGGCGTCGAGCAGTTCGGCGTCGGTGGCGCCGGAGTGGTCGTGGCCGAACATCTGGGTGTAGCGATCGCGGTTCACCGCCGCCATGGCCTTGCGCGCCGACAGGCCCTCCGGAACGGTGACCTCAAGGTCGGCGCCGCCGGCCCGGCCGTTGTATTTCAGGAACTCATCGACGATCCACTGCTCGGAACTGACATCGCCGGCGATGTGCGGCGAGGGGACGGCGAAGGGCGTCAGGGCGACGTTCACATGGTCGCCATAGACGTTGTAGCGGGTGTTGGCGTCGCCGGTGAACGGCAGGATCTGGGGGTGGGTGACCACCGAATGCCAGGCTTCCATGAAGGCCTCGGCGGTGGCCTTCCAGTTGGCCGGGATCACCTTGCCGACCCAGATGGCGGTGACGCACTCCTCGTGCTTCCAGCGCCTGAAGTGGTCAGGCAGGGGGGCGAGGTATTCCTCGAGCGTCGGGCCGCCCTCGGCCTCCTTGACGAAGATGTAGCCGCCCCAGCGACCGACCTGGGCCTCGGGCAGCTGCATGGAGGAGTCATTGAGGTGGCCGAAGTCCCAGCGGCAGGGGATCTCCTTCAGCGAGCCATCGGTGTTCCAGGTGAAGCCGTGGTAGGGGCATTTGAAATCGCGGGAAAATCCGGACTCCAGGCGCAGCTTGCGGCCGCGGTGCAGGCAGACGTTGTGGAGGGCCTTGACCGAACCGTCGGGCTGGCGTGTGACCAGATACGAGCGGCCGGCGTTCTCATAGACCACCACGTCGCCGGGATCGGGCAGCTCCTCCTCGCGGGCCGCGAACTGCCAGACGTTGGGCCACATGGCCTTCAGTTCACGCTGGAAGAAGTCGGCGCCGGTGTAGCGTTCGGCCGCCAGGGGCGCCGAGCCCATGTACTCATAGGTGTCGGTCTTGAGGAACTCCGGCGGGTCGATGGTGTCGGCCGCCATCAACTCGTCCCAGCCCACGCCCGGACAGCGAGCCGAACCCGCCGTGTCCACGCCATCCCCGTCGTGCGCCATCCCGCCCTCCTCCTTCAAGCCGCCGGCACGCTAGCATCGCGCGAAAAAACCGACAACCCTGATTGTTTCTTCGCGTCGACGGGAGGGCCATCGCGGGCAGCGCGGGGGATCGGCGCGATTAAGCGTTCGCGCTGAATTGGCCGGCTCCCGCCCGAAAGCCCGGCGGCGATCCGTCTGCCGGGGTTCCGTCGGGTCCGAACAATCCCGAACCGCTAAAAAAATCTACGATGTCTATTTTAATCGCTTGCGCTGTTTTTTTGCTTTCGATAATCGTTCTCGTCAATCGCCCCCAGCGGCGACTTTCAGGGGAGGACTTGCCCATGTCGCACTCGCGGCACGACGACTGCTATGCGCTGACCGGAAAACCCGGCGCCCGCAAAGGCCTGCTGCTGATCGGCGCGGCCTTTGCCCTGTTCGCCATCGACGTGACGGTGGCCAGCGCCCAGGTCTCCGAAGTGGTGGTGACGGCGCGCAAACGCGAGGAGAACGTCCAGAACATCCCCGTTGCGGTGACGGCGATCAGCGGCAAGCAGGTCGAGCAGTTCAACCTGAGCAGCGTCGAGGACGTGGCGGCCAAGACCCCGCAGCTGATCATCACCCGCGGCTCGAGCGGCAGCGGCGCCGACATCACCATGCGCGGCATCGGCTCCTCGAGCGAGAACATCGGCATCGAGCAGTCGGTGGCGGTGAACGTGGACGGCGTCTATTACGGCCAGGGCCGGGCGATCAACGAAGGCCTGTTCGACGTCGCCGGCATCCAGGTGATGAAGGGCCCGCAGGCCCTGTTCTACGGCAAGAACGCCACGGCCGGCGCCCTGGCCATCCAGACCAACGATCCGGGAAAGAGCTTCGAGGCGGGCCTGACCACAGGCTTCGAGTTCAAGGCCCAGGAAGTCTATGTTGAGGGCATCGTCTCCGGCCCGGTCACCGACAAGTTCGGCCTGCGCCTTGCCTTCCGGGTCAGCGACCAGAGCTCGGGCTACATCCGCCAGACCGCGCCGCAGGGCATCTATCACACCTTCGACCTGGCCACCCTGACCGCCAACAGCGGGCCGACGGCGACGCCGCCGAAGTACCTGGGCGGGGCGAAGGACAACCTGGTCCGACTGACGGCCAAGTGGGAGCCGGTGAGCAACCTGTCGGTGACCCTGAAGGGCACGTTCGACGACCACGGCAGCAACAACAACGTCGACAACGCCGTGATCTACTACTGCCCGCTGGGCTATCCGCAGTCTGAAGCCGGCATGCCGGTGCACAGCTTCTGCGGCAAGAGCTTCACCGCGCCGCAGCCGGCCCTGCCCCTGGAGATCGCCAACACCCCCGGCTCGCTGGAGGGCAAGGCGCGCGGACAGGACTTCGAGCACTATCGCGACGGCAACCTCTATCTGAAGGTCAACTACACCGCCCCGCTCTACACCCTGACCTCGACCACCGCCTATCAGCGGATGTTCAACGACTGGGCCGACAACCAGAACTTCACCGCCGCGCCGAGCGTCTACGCAGGCGAGCACTTCGACTGGGACCAGTTCTCCACCGAAGAGCGCTTCAACACCTCTTTCAAGTTCCCGGTGAACTTCGCCGGCGGCTTCTATTTCCAGACCACCAGCCTGAACTTCCAGCAGGACGTCGACTTCGCCGGGGCGCAGAACAGCGCCGCGCCGCCGCTTGACCAGTTCGTCGCGTACAACAAGCTCTCGCGCACCATCGGTCACACCTATGCGGTGTTCGGCCAGGCGATCTGGGACATCCTGCCCAACCTCGAACTGACCGGCGGGGCCCGCTACACCCACGAGCTGAAGTCGTCGTTCTTCCGCCAGCCCTACGTCTGGCCGGCGCTCTACGGCCTGTTCGTGCAGTATGATCCGAACAATCCGGCCACCAGTGTGCCGGGCCACCAGCAGTTCAACAACGTCTCGCCCGAGGCGACGCTGACCTGGCGGCCGACCAAGGACATCACGCTCTATGGCGCCTACAAGACCGGCTACAAGTCGGGCGGCTTCTCCAACTCGGCCATCCTGTCGACGGGCACCCTGCCCGGCGACCTGCGGTTCGCGCCGGAGACCTCCGAAGGCTTCGAGGTGGGGATCAAGACGACCTTGCTCGACCGCCAGTTGCGCTTCAACGCCGACGTGTTCGACTTCCTGTATTCGAACCTTCAGGTGGATTTCTTCAACACCCCCACGTTCAACTATGTGACCCTGAACGCCGCAAGCGCCCGCACCTACGGTGTGGAAGTGACCGCCGACTACGCCCCGCGGGACATCCAGGGCCTGACGCTGCACTTCGACGGCGCCTACAACAACTCGCACTACGGCCACTTCACCGCCCCGTGCTCGCCGGCCGGCCTGACCTACGAGCAGGGCTGCAACGTCATCCGCGTGGTCAACGGCGCCACCGGCGCCTACAGCTTCTCGCCCAACTGCGGCGACGCCGACCAGGCTCACTGCAACTTCATGAACGTCGACGGCAAGCCCACGGCCCTGTCGCCCAAGTGGACCGCGGTGATCGGCGGCGCCTATGAGAAACCGGTCAGCGCCGGGCTTAAGGCGGGCATCGCCATCGATGTCCGCTACAGCAGCGGCTACATCGCCAACTCCTTCCCCAGCGCCGTGGCCGAGCAGATTGACCACCAGAGCCCCTATGCGACCCTCGACGCGGTGGTGTTCCTGGGCAGCATCGACAAGCATTGGGAGGTCTCGGTGATCGGCCGCAACCTGACCAACACCTTCATTGACCTCGGCTCGGGCGGCCTGCCGCTCTCGGGCGGCACGGCCGGCTGCAAGGTCTCGGTCTGCGGAGCACAGAACGTCTCCGACCAGTCCGCCATCGTCGCCAACCCGCGCACCGTGGCGGTCCAGCTGAGCTACAAGTACTAGCGTAACCCCGCGCCCCGGCCCCGGCCGGGGCGACAGGCCTCCACGGTCCGGAGGCGACCTGCGGTCCGCGCCTTCTGGCGCGGGCCGTTTTCTTTTGGCGAACGTCGGCAGGCAGCCGACACCCGCCGCCCGCGGCGCCCTGACCTGCGTTGGATATTCCGGCGGTTTTGATAGGTCTTACCCGAGCGATCTGTTCCGGGGGTGCGCTGGGCCTTACACCGGCAGGGCGATACCGGCCGCATCCCGCGGCGGGGCGGTCCAGGTTGAAGCGAGGGATCCGTGGACGACAGCGTGTTCTCGGGGAGGCTGCTTCCGGGCGAACGGATCCTGTGGTCAGGACGGCCCGCACAGGGCCTGCTGTTCACCGGGCGTGACGCCTACCTCATCCCCTTCAGCCTGGCGTGGTGCGGCTTCGCCGTCTTCTGGGAAACCGCCGCCGGCGGGGGCCATGCCCCGGGATTCTTCATGCTCTGGGGCGCGATGTTCATCGCCGTGGGCCTCTACTTCGTCGCCGGCCGTTTCCTGACGGACGCGTGGATCCGCCGCGGCATGGCCTATGCGGTCACCGACCGTCGCGCGCTGATCGCCAGGCCGAGGCCGTTCGGCAGTCTGACGGCCGTCAGCCTTGACCGTTTGGCGGACGCCCGACTCACCGAGGGTTCGGGCGGGCGCGGCACGATCCGGTTCGGGCCGGCCACGACGATTTTCCCCGGGCAGGCCGGCGGGGTATGGTCACCGGCGCTGGACCCGACACCACAGTTCCTGGCGATCGACGACGCGCGCTCGGTATTCGACCTGATCCAGCGGTCGACGACGGGGCGGGCGGCTGGCCGGGACGGCATGGGCCTGGCTCAGTAGCCGGCGGACGCGTCCCGGAGCGCTCCGGCGCCGTCAGTGCGCGGGGTCGCGGTCAGGGCCGGACTTCCACCCGGTTCCGTCCGCCCGCCTTGGCGGCGTACATGGCCTTATCGCAGGCGGTCAGCATCTCACCCGCCTCGGTGGGGAAGACCCGTGGCGTTCTGGCGTGAACGCCGATGCTGATGGTGACGGCGATGTCCTCACCGTCAACATTGACGGGCCGATCGCTCACGGACCGTCGGATATCCTCGGCCACGGCCGCTGCGGCGTCCCGCCCAGTGTCCTCCAGTACGGCGATGAACTCCTCGCCGCCATAACGCCCGAACAGGTCGTAGCGACGCAGGCGCCCGCGGATGCGGGCGGCGATGTCGCGCAGCACGTCGTCTCCGACCAGGTGGCCGTGGCGGTCGTTGATCTGCTTGAAGTGATCGAGATCGATCATCAGCATGGCGAGAGGGACATTACGCCGGGCGGCGCGGGAGATGTCGCGTTCGATGGCCTCCATCAGGGCGCGGCGGCTTGAGACGCCGGTGAGCTCGTCATGGGCGGCGAGGTCCTGCTGAACCGCCACGGCGTGGTCCTTCTGCATGAGCACATAACCCATGGTGTTCATCAGGGAGATCGTCAGCACCACCAGATAGGTGGCCGCCTGGACATCCACGGGCAGGGCCATGGTGACGTGCGCCTCCGTCCGGCCGGCGATGACGGCGGCACGGATCACCATCGTCAGGATCAGGGCCACGGCGCCAACCACGAGCAGCACGCGACCGCGCACGCGAGCGCCGCGCAGGCCCGGCGCCCAGGCCTGCCAGGACTGGATCAGGGCCTGGGTCGCCAGGATCAGCGACGACAGCACGCTGCGCGTGCGGTCCTCCGGCAGCAGGGCCGTGACGGCCACCAACATCGCACCGACCGGAGTCCAGATCACCCACCGCGGCAAGGGACGCGCCCGGCCAGTCTGGAACTGACAGACCGCCAGAACCTGCAGGGCGAGGGTGAGCGAGACCAGCAGATTGGAGAGCACGATCGACAGCGGCGCCCAGCCGAAGAAGCGCAGGGCGAAGGCCGGGTAGGACAGGGCCAGGGCCGCGAGGCTCCAGCCCCAGGCGGTCAGCCCATCGCGCGGCGGCGCCCCCCAGGCGTCAGCCAGCACCGACAGGGACAGAACGGAGCACGCGGCCAGCGACGCCCAGAGCATAGTCGGCAGATCGAGCGTCACAGGTGAGCAGGGTCCTCGGTTCCTCCCAGTTAGACGCAGCGAGCGTCGTGCCGGTCAAGGCCGCAAATCGGCGCGCCTGTCCCAGGGGAACCCCCCGCTCAGCGGTAGAACGGATCGTCCGGCTTGCGGGCGCCGCGGTTCACCAGGGTGGCGTAGAGACCCTGGTCCCACTGGCTCGTCGAGGGGACGTTGCGGTTCCAGTCCATGACATAGAGGCGGCCGAGGATGCGCCACACGCCGCCGCGCTTCTGAAGGGTGTCCAGGTAGCGGCCGCCGACGACCATTTCGGTGAGGCCGCCGGGACCGCGCACCTCGTGATAGGCGGTGCAGTAGGTCTCGGCCGTGGCCAGATCGCCGTCGAGGGCGATGATCATGTTGGACAGCGAATGGAAGGTGCGCTCCATGCCCTTCAGCGCCGCCACGGTGGCGGCGGCCCAGTCGTGCGCGTTCTGCGGCTCCGCGCCGTACTGCGCCGTGGCGTCGGGCCAGAAGGTCGCCGTCAGCGTCTCCAGATCGCAGCGGTCGATGCCGCGGGAGTAGAGGGTGAGCACCTCGGCGATGGCCAGGCGGTCGGCGACGGCGCGCAGGGTGTCCTGGTCGCTCACAGGCCGCGCACCCTGTCCCGCTGGCTGGACAGATCGGCGGCGCCGCGCGCGCCCAGCAGGCTCTCCGGCGAGGCCTTGAGGAAGGAATCCGAGGCCGCATCGTTGCGCGACCAATCGACCAGTTCCGCCCGGAAGGCGATCTTCCATACCCCGCTACGGCGCTCATAGCGGTCGACATAGCGACCGGAGATGAACAGGTCGCGGTCCTCGCCGTCCTGCTCGATGCGGTGGAAGGCGATGAAATAGACCTCGCCGAAGCCGACGTCGCCCTCAAGGTCGATGCGCACCTGGCCGATCAGGTGCTGGTTGGACTTGTGCGGACGCAGGGCGTTCTGGGCGAAGGCGACGAAGGCGTCGGCGTCACCCTTGTAGATGCCGTAGTCGGTTCGGGCGTCGTCCCAGAACACCGAGCGGTGCAGCACCGGATCGAGGCGGTCCTGACCGCGCATGTAGTCGCACAGACGCTCGTAGATCTCCTGCTTGGAGATCAGCTCGTCGAGGCGGCGATCACGGTCGGCGCTCACCGGGCGCCTCCGGCCGGGACCCTGGACAGGAAGGCGTCGAGGGCCCTGTGCATATGGCGGATACGGGCCTCCTGATAGTTGCCCAGGGTCTCGCCGCGTTTGGTCGAAGCCTGGAACCCCTTGTACTGCATGGCCAGGTTGTCGGTGTCCTGATCATAGACGAAACCCAGACCCGGGTTGATGCCCGGGGCCTCGGTGTAGGACTGGTCCTCGCGGATGCGAATCGGATCAGGGGCGCGGGGGACCGGCTCGCCCGGCCGGTTGGGCTGCAGGAAGACCAGGTCGAACAGCGCCCGGCCCGGGTCCATGCCGATCGGGCGGAAGCGGTAGATCATCGGCAGGCTGACGCCCGGGAACAGGCACATGTTGGGGAACAGGTGATATTCGATCGAGTCGATCATCTCGCTGTCGGAATAGGCGGAAAGGTCGACACCCCATTCAGCCCCAAGCGTGGCGCGCATGTGCTCGGCGGCCACCGAGCGGGCCAGGCGGCCCTCCGGCACGACCGTCCCCTCCGGCGCGCCGCGCATCTTCTCCAGCATCTCCTGCTGGCTGACCGGATGGCGGTAGTGCGGGCTGGGATGGCCGATGGTGTGGATGAAGCGCGAAACGTGGTCGCCGAACAGGTCATACTGGGCGTTGGCGTCGCTGGCCGTGGGCAGGGCCTGAGCGTGGGTGGCGACCACGTGATAGGCCTCAAGGAAGGCCTCCTGGGCGGCCTTCCAGTTGGTGGCCAGCTCCTTCTGGACGTGCAGCACCACATGACGGCTGGCCAGGTCCCAGCCGTCCTTGAAATGGTCGGGAAGCACGCCGAGGTGTTCGGCCAGGGGCGGCGCATCCGGATCGAGGTTGATGAACACGAATCCGCCCCAGCGCTCGAGGCGCACCTGCGGCAGGGCGAAGTCCTCGTCCTTCACATGCGGGAAGTCCCAGCGGCAGGGCAGGTCCTCAAGCCGGCCGTCGAGCGACCACATCCAGCCGTGGAAAGGGCAACGCAGGCGCGGGGCGAAGCCGCGCGAGTCCGAGGGCTTCAGCTGGGTGCCGCGGTGCAGGCAGGCGTTGGGATAGGCCCGGATCTCGTCCGGGGCGCTACGCACGATGAGCACCGAATAGGGGCCCACATCATAGGTGAGGTGGTCGCCGACGTCGGGGATGTGCTCCTCGCGGCAGGCCCACTGCCAGACCTTCGGCCACAGGCGCTTCATCTCCAGGTCGAAGAAGGCCGGCGAGGTGTAGCGTTCGTAGGACAGATCGTCGTCGCCCAGGAAGCTGTAGGACTCGGCGGTCAGCGCCGGCGGCGTCGGCCAGCCGTCGCCGAGGATCAGGTCCCTGGTGCTGGGACCCGGGCAGCGGGCCTCCCCGGGCGCGAGCGGGCGATCCGCGGCAGGCGGATCGAAACGATCATCGGCGGCCATGCGGCGCCTCCCTCAATGTCTCTTGCGCCCCGGAACTGACGTCCGGTTGTGGCGGGCGGCCGAAAGGGCCGCAGGTGTCGGTAATCAGTCCGCCGTCAGCTGGAGATCCAGCGGTCGATGTTCTCGTGGAAGTAACGGATGCGGCGTTCCTGGTGGGCGAGAATCTCGCGCCGGTAGCCGCGCGAATGCAGGCCCTTCTGGGTGCCGTACCAGACGGCCAGGTCCTGATCGATGCCCGGTCCCATGCTGACCTCGCCCAGCTTGCCCTGGACGTGCGGGGCCGGCACGGAGACGTCGACCCACTCGGCCATGGACTGGGAGTAGTACTGGGTCTGCCCCTTGGGGAAGAGGGTCATGTACCACATGTCGAAGTAGCACTTCTCCGGATCGGACTCATGGGGTCGGGCGCGCAGCCAGATGTTGCCGTCGGGCTTTAGGCTGAAGGACAGGTTCGGGAAGATGGTGAAGTGCCAGTGATCGGTGAGCTGGGCGTCGTGATAGGTGGAGAAATCGAAACCCTTCTCGGCGCCAAGCAGGCGCTTCTGGCGCTGCAGCGCGGCGCGGATCTCGCCGGTCTTGCCGCCGCGGAACTGGTCCGGGTCGAGATCCCAGAACTTCAGCTCGGCTTCCAGGTAACGCAGGGTCTCGTCCTCGCCCCCCTGGAGCGTCTTCGTGGGCCCCGCGCCCGGCATCAGCATGCGGCAGTGACCGCTGGGGTAGAGATCGAACTGGCTGTTGTCATAGGCGTATTCCATCACGAACTTTGTCTGCGGATGGACGAAGGGCACATGGTAGGATTCGTTGAAGTTGTCCTGAACCAGCTTCCAGTTGAAGTCGCCCTCCAGCGTCACCCAGTGGGTGCGGACCATGTCGTCCATGGGATAGGTGTCGATCTGGTCGGCGATGGGCTGCATGTAGGAGCGAAGCGACATGCAGTCGGGGTCCATGTTGTACCATACGAAGCCCGCCCAGGTTTCGCAGGGAATCTCGACCAGATTGGCCTTGCCGCAGGGGCTGCCATTGATGAAGTCGGCCTCGTCCGGCACCACGCGCAGGACGCCCTTCAGGTCGTAGGCCCATCCGTGATAGGGACAGACCAGTCGCCTGGCGTTGCCCTGCTCGGCCTCGACCAGCAGCATGCCGCGGTGCTGGCAGACATTGTAGAAGGCCCGAACCTGACCGTCGTCGCCGCGCACGCAGAGGATCACCTCCGGCCCGAGCGTGGTGGTGATGAAATCGCCCTTCTTGGACAGTTGCTGGGCCACGCCGGCGATCTGCCAGGTCTTGGTCCAGATCCTGTCCCACTCCTTCCTGGCGAACTCGCTGGAAAAATATCGATCGGCCGAAATGGGCTTATCGCCGAGCGCCGGGTCCGGGGTCTGGGAAATGTCGGCCAGGCGCCGGGCGGCGTTGGCGTGATCGAGCGTCTCAGACATGTCGGTCCTCCTGCGCGGGCTTCCCACGAGATTGCGAATGATAATGATATCGCCTCGACAAAAAAAGCAATAGCGCTGAAAATACGGTGTCACCCCTTCCGGAGCCGAAGATGGTCAAGCTGAAACTGGTGTCGCCGCCCGCCGACGGGGACGCCCCCCCCCGCCGACCGCGCAGCGCCCGTTCGCGCCGCATCACCCAGAAGAGCGAGCAGACGCGGCTGGTGATCCTGGAGGCGGCGGTGGACTCGGTGAACCTCTACGGCATCCGCGGGGCCAACCTGGCCCGGGTGGCCGAGATCGCCGGCGTCACCCGCGGCTGCCTGCAGTACTACTTCATGACCACCGAGGACGTGCTGACCGCCATGGCCAGGCACGTCGCTCAGCGCAACTGGGAGACCTATGAGGCCCAGGCGATGAACCCGCCGGATGGTCGCGACCTGATCGAGTTCGCCATCGATCTTGTCGGAAGCCCCTCCACCGACCGCTACCGGGTCGCCCAGCTGGAGCTGCTCACCGCCGCTCGGACCATGCCGGTGTTGCGCCCGGTGCTCGAGGAAGGCGCCCAGATGGTGGAGGAGCAGTCCAAGCGCTTCACCGCCCGGCTGTTCGGCAACGCCGCCCTGGCCGACACGCCGCAGTTCCGCGCCGCCCGCGACCTGACGGCGCTGGTCAACGACTGGCTGTTCATCAAGATCTTTCCCGTGGAGCGCGACGCGCGCATCGCCGAGGTGCGGGCGGCCCTACGCATCGCCCTGCACACGCTGTGGCGGATTCCAAGCCTGGAGAACGAACCGGAGGTGATCAAGCCGCGCATTCGGGTCCGGGCGGGCGTCGCCGGGACGGTCAACGATTAATCGGCGCCGCTTAAAATCACTTGCGTCGGCTTCCAGCGTGCGTGATCTTTATGGCCCCGGGGGCTGGCCCGGGCCTGGAACCACCGCAACGACGGACGTCGGGAACCGGACGCGCGCACGCTGCGCGCCCGTACAGGCAGATAAGGGGAGGCGTTAAGCCATCATGGGGCGACTTTCGGGAAAGGTGGCCATTGTCACCGGCGCGGCCAAGGGCCTGGGCGAGGCCGACGCCCGCCTGATGATACAGGAGGGCGCGCGGGTGGTGCTGACCGATGTGGATGAGGCCAATGGAGCGCGGGTGGCCGCCGAACTGGGCGCCGCCGCCCGCTTCGTCCGACACGACGTGCGTCACGAGGACGAGTGGAAGGCGCTCATCGCCGACGTCATGGTCCGCGAGGGCCGCCTGGACGTGCTGGTCAACAACGCCGGGGTGGTCGAGGCCGGCGACATCGAGAACACCACGGCCGAGAACTGGCGCTTCGTCATGGCCGTGAGCGCCGACGGCACCTTCTATGGCTGCAAGCACGCCATCCCGGCGATGAAGGCTTCCGGCGGCGGCTCGATCATCAACATGGCCTCGGTGGCCTGCGTCGACGGCTATCCAACGGTGCTGTCCTATTCGGCCGCCAAAGGGGCGGTGGAGGCGCTGTCGCGGTCGGTGGCTGTCCACTGCGTTCAGAATCGCCTGAACATCCGCTGCAACTCGATTCACCCTGGCTCGATGGACACCCCGATGGTGCGAAGCATGGGCCAGAAGCTGGCCGAGGCGGGCATGGTCGCGCCGCCGAAGACCGACGCGCCACCACCGCCGGCCCCCGTGCTGGGCGCCGCCAACGACATCGCCTGGGCGGTGGTCTACTTGGCCTCGGACGAGTCCCGGTTCGTCAACGGCCACAAGCTGGTGATCGACAACACCGTCACCGTCACGTCCGGAACCCTGCCGCCGCCGAGGGCCAACTGATGAGCGAAGCTGTGTTCAGCGGCCCCGTGGAGGACCGCCTGGCGATCCGTGAGCGGATCGAGGCCTATAGCGACGCGGTGTTCCGCCACGACGCCGAGGCGTGGATCGCCTGCTGGGCGGAGGACGGGGTCTGGCGGCTTCCGGGGATCGACGTGGCAGGCCGGCCACAGATCAAGGCCGCCTGGCAGGGGGCCATGGGCGCCTTCACCCTGGCCGGTTTCTTCGCCACGCCGGGATCGATCGTGGTCAGCGGCGACCGCGCCAAGGCGCGCGTCTACACCCAGGAAATCCTGATTCTCGCTGCCGGCGGCGTCCGCAAGATCGTCGGCGCCTATGAGGACGAACTGGTCAGGATCGACGGCGCGTGGCTGTTCGCCAGCCGCGCCTACAACGTTCTTCATGACGAAAAGGCCTGAGACCCTATGCCCATCGTAATTTCCGGTGAGATCGATCTGGACCCGGCGGTGCGGGAGAAGGCGCTTCTGGACGCCCAGCCGCTCATCGCGGCGGCCCTGGCCGAGAAGGGCTGCGTCCACTACGCTTGGACCGCCGATCTGGCCAGACCCGGCCGCGTGCACGTGTTCGAGGAGTGGGAGACCGAGGCCGATCTCGCCTACCACCTGTCGGCCGAGCCCTATCTGCAGATGGCCGGCCATCTGGCGAGCGTCGGCATCAAGAGCGCCGTCACCCGCAAGTACCGCGTCGACCTGATCGAGCCGGTCTATGACCCGGCCGGAAAACCCCGCGCCGATTTCTTCACCGCCTGACACTCAATCGTCCTCAAGCCCGCCGCGTAAGGAATCCCTGCCATGAACAAGGTGCTCGATCGGTCCGAACTCGAAGCCATGGTCAGGGCGGGCATGGCCCACGCCAAGGCCCACACGATCGACAAGGCGGCCAGTGTCCTGAAGCTGCCGGCGAAGAACTACTTCGATCCGGCGATCTTCGAGGCCGAGGTGTCGAAGATCTTCCGCCGCGTGCCGCTGCTGCTGGCCGTCACGGCCGAAATGTCGAAGCCCGGCGACTTCAAGACCCTGGAAGCCGCCGGCGTTCCTGTGTTGATCACCCGCGGCCAGGACGGCGAGGTGCGCGCCTTCGTCAACTCCTGCAGCCACCGCGGCACGGCCGTGGCCGTGGAGCCCACGGGCAACGCCCGGCGCTTCGTCTGCCCCTACCACGGCTGGACGTTCAGCCAGAAAGGCGAGTTGATGGGCGTCGCCTCGGCTGATGACTTCGGCGCGATCGACAAGTCCTGCTACGGCCTCACGCCCCTGCGGGTCACCGAACGGGCCGGGCTGATCTGGGGAATCCTCGATCCAGCCTCGACGCTGAGCTTCGACGCGTTCCTGGCCGGCTACGACAAGCTTCTGGAGCACTTCGGCTTCGCCGACTGGCACTTCTTCTCAAGCCGGGTGATCCCGGGGCCGAACTGGAAGATCGCCTATGACGGCTATCTGGATTTCTACCACCTGCCGGTGCTGCACAAGAACACCTTCGGCGAGGCGATGTCGAACCAGGCCAACTACTACGCCTGGGGTCCCCACCAGCGCGTGCAGGCGCCGACACGCGACCTTGAGGTGTTCGAGGAGACCCCGCCGGCCGACTGGCCTATGGACGCCATGCTCAACGGGGTCTGGACGATCTTCCCGCACGTCTCCATCGCCAGTTTCCAGGGTGGCGGCCGGGCGGTGATGATCTCGCAGCTGCTGCCGGGGGCGACGGTGGGGGAATCGACCACCACCCAGATGTATCTCCTGGAAAAGGCGCCCACCGCCGAGCAGGCCGTCGAGGCCGAGGCGCAGTTCAAGTTCCTGGAATTCGTCGTCCAGGAAGAGGACTACACCACCGGTTTCCGGCAGCAGATCGCCCTGAAGAACGGCGGCCGCGACCACGTGCTGTTCGGCGAGAACGAGGGCGGCGCCCAGCGGTTCCATCAGTGGGTCGACCGGATCATCCACACCGGGGACGACCAGCTCGAAGCCCTGTTCGCCGCCGGCTGACACCGCCATGGCCCGCTTGCAGGACAGGGTGGCCCTCATCACCGGCGGCGCCTCGGGGATCGGCGCGGCGGCGGCGCGCCTGTTCGCCGCGGAAGGCGCCCGGGTGATCGTCGGAGACGTGCAGGCCGACCTGGGATCGTCTGTGGCCGAGGCGTGCGGCGGGCTGTTCCTGCATCTGGACGTCGCCCACGAGCCGGACTGGCGAAAGGCCGCGGCGACCATCCAGGACCGCTACGGGCGGCTGGACGTGGTGTTCAACAACGCCGGGGTGGTCTCCGGCCGCTCGATCGAGGACCTGGATCTGGCCACATGGGACCGGATCATCGGCATCAACCTGACCGGCGTCATGCTCGGCTGCCAGACCGCCATCCGCCTGATGAAAGCCAATCCGGAGGGGCCCAGGGGCTCGATCATCAACACCGCCTCCACGGCCGCCTACGCCGCCATCCCCGGCGATCCGGCCTATTCGGCGACGAAGAGCGGCGTGCGACTGCTGAGCAAGGCCGTGGCCGTGCATTGCGCCCGGGCGGGCTACGCCATCCGCTGCAATTCCCTTCACCCGGGCGCCACCGACACCGCCATACTGGCCCCGGCCCTGCAGGCCGCCCCGCAGATGATCGACGCCTTCAACCGCATGTCGCCCATGGGTCGGATGGCTCAGGCCTCGGAGGTCGCCGCGGTGGCCCTGTTCCTGGCCTCGGATGACGCCAGCTATGTCACCGGCGCCGAATATCTGGCCGACGGCGGCATGATGGCCGGCCATCCGGGAATCTGATCCGCCTGAATCCAAACCAAGAAACCGACAACGACAGGGAGATGCGTCATGGGACGTCTGCAGGGCAAGGGCGCCGTGGTGCTGGGCGCCGCCGGGGCCGGAAACATGGGCCAGGTGATCGCCAAACGCTTCGCGGACGAAGGCGCCAAGGTGATGGTGGCTGGCCGCAACGACGCCGAGCTGGCGCGCTTCAGCGCCGAGATCGGCGCGGAGTGGGCCCACTGCGACATCACCAGGCGTGACGAGGTGTTCGCTCTGGCGGCGACGGCCAGGACCAGGCTCGGCAATGTGCAGGTGGGCGTCAACGCGACCGGTTGGGGGTTGCTGAAGCCGTTCCTCGAAAACACTCAGGAGGAGCTGGAGGCGATGACCGCCCTGCAGTTCATCGGCCCGTTCTTCTTCTATCAGGCGATGATCGAGGCCATGGACGGGGGCGGCTCGATCATCCAGATCAGTTCGGCCACGGCGACGATCATGCTCAACGACCACGCCGCCTATATGGGCGCCAAGGCGGGCGCCGACCATGTGATCCGCTGCGTGGCCAATGAGTTCGGGGCCCGCGGCATCCGCGCCAACTCCATATCCCCCGGTCTGACTGACACCCCGATGACCGCAGGCGCCAAGGCCACGCCGGGAGTCTATGAGGCCTTCGCCGCCGCCTATCCTCTCGGACGGGTGGGCACTTCCGAGGACATCGCCGCCGCCGCAGTGTGGCTGGCCAGTGACGAGTGCTTCATGACCGGCCAGAACCTGCAGGTGAACGGCGGGTTGACCCTGCGGCGCAACCCCAATCGTGACGAGATCACCGCCAGCGTGATGGCCCACATGAAGGCCGGCGCCCAGTAGGGGGCCGCGCCTGGCCGGCCGGTTTCAGGCCTGGTCCCGCCCTCCGGCGGAAGGCTCAAAGGCCTTGACGGTGAGAAACAGGCCGAGCGCCGCGAGGATGCCCAGGCCGATATACGCGCCCACGCTGGCGGTCGCCTGCGGCCCGCCGGGAAAGAACAGCCGGTAGAGGCCGGCCAGGAGCCCGACCCAACCGGTCAGCGTGATCAGGACGGGCCACTGCCGCGACCACGCCGAATGCGCGCGCAGGATGCAGAGTCCGGCGACGAACAGCAGCGCCCCGTTCAGGTAGACCGCCGCCGCAGGCAGCCCGACCCAGATGCGCATGTTCGCCGCCTCCGAGGCGGCGATGACGGTCAGGGTCGGCCCCAGGATCGCGGCAATGCTTCTGGCGTCGGCCATCGGTAAGACTCCCGTTCCCTGACATTCGCCATTCTGTCGCATTCCGCCCATCGCGGCTTGATGCGCCTCAACACCGCCGGTGGAGGAACGCCGCGGAACACTGGCGCGCCGCGCGGCGATCCCCTACGAAACGCCGCCATGACCGACTGGACCCATCACTACGCCACGCGCGCCTCGCGCATGGCCGCCTCGGAAATCCGCGAGCTGCTCAAGCTGCTGGATCAACCCGACATCATCTCCTTCGCCGGCGGCATCCCGGACCCGGACCTGTTTCCCAAGGCCGAGATCGCCCGGGCCTATGCCGAAGTGCTCAACGACCCGGAACGCTCGGCCGCGGCCCTGCAATATTCGGTCAGCGAGGGTTATGCGCCGCTGCGCGCCTGGCTGGCTGGCTACATGGGCGACCTCGGTGTTCCCTGCGCGCCGGAGAACATCCTGATCACCAACGGTTCACAGCAGGGGCTGGACTTCATCGGCAAGTTGTTCATCTCGCCGGGCGACACGGTGCTGGTCTCCTGGCCGACCTATCTGGGCGCGCTGCAGGCTTTCAACAGCTATGAACCGCGCTTCGACGTCCTGCCCGGACCGGAAAACAACCGCAGTGCCGGCAGCTATGGGCCGCCCGGCGGTGGCGGGGCGAAGTTCGGCTATGTGATGCCGGAGTTCCAGAACCCCACCGGATCCAGCCTGAACCTGGCCGAGCGCGAGACCCTGCTCGACGCGGCCGAGGCGATGGACATCCCCCTGGTGGAGGACAGCGCCTATGAGACCCTGCGGTACGACGGCGAGCGGGTTCCCTCGCTGCTGGCCCTGGCGGCGGCCCGGTCGGGTGGAATCGACGCCTGCAAGGTTCTCTATATGGGCACCTTTTCCAAGAGCATCGTACCGGCGCTGCGGGTAGGCTGGATCGCCGCGCCGCGGGCGGTGATCGACAAGCTGGTGCTGATGAAACAGGCCAGCGACCTGCATGTGAGCACGCTCAACCAGATCGTCATGTACGAGGTCGCCTCGCGCATTCTGGGCGAGCACACCGCGCAGATCCGCGAGGTCTACCGGGCGCGACGCGACGCCACCCTGGCGGCCCTTGCGGCCTTCATGCCGCCTGGCGTGAGTTGGACGCCGCCCGAGGGCGGCATGTTCATCTGGTTGACCCTGCCGGAAGTCATCGACGGGGCGGCGCTGCTTGAGCGGTGCATCAAGGAGGCGCGCGTGGCCTTTGTGCCCGGCGCGGCGTTCTTCGCCGACCGTTCGGGACGCAACACCATCCGCCTGAGCTTCTCGCTGAACCCCGAGGCCAAGGCGGCCGAAGGCGTCAGGCGGATCGCGGCGATGATCCGCACGGTGCTGGCCGGCCAGTAGCGTCCGGGAGGACCGCCCCCGGAGCGTCGCCGTCCGGGCCCCTAAAGCCCCCGCGCCGCTTCACCTTCCGCGATGTAGCGTTCGATCATGTGGTGCAGATGCCGGATACGCATCTCGGTGTAGCGGCCGAAATGCACAAGGCCGTTGCCTGAGGCGCGAAGGCCCTCCTGGACGAAGGGCAGATTGCCCATGTCCTGTTCGAAGATGCCGGCCAGGCCGCCGAGTTCGGTCGCGGCGCTCCAGGGTTCGTCGACCCCCAGTTCGTGCACCGGCGCCGGCTTGGGACGCGGGCCGTCCTTGGGGCAGCGCTTGAGCAGGATGACGTCCATGACGCCCATTTCCGGATCGCGGCCGTAGGGGCGCCACCGATAGACAAGGTTGGGGTTGTGACCGGCCCAGAAGCTCATGTTCGGCCAGACGTTGTAGAGCAGGGCGTCGCCCAGTTCGGCGTCGGAGCAGGCCGAATAGTCGTGGCCGTCCTCGGCGCCGAGCGCCTTGCGCTGCTGTTCAGCGGCGAAGGCCCGGGCAGTCATGCCCTCGGGCACCTGGGTCTGGCCGTCCTCGAAGCCGCGGCGGCGGCCGCCGCCCGTCTGGCCGCTCATCGCCTGGATGATCTCGGTGGGTGTGTAGTTCTCGTCATAGACGAAGGGGCTGGGCACGCCCGAGGCCGAGAACTGCCGCGAGATGAAGTCGCTGAAGATGTCGTACTGGCTGTTGGCGTCGGCCAGGAACGGCAGGATCTGCGGATGGGTGGTGATGGAGTGATGGCTTTCCATGAACGCCTCGGCCAGAGCCTTCCAGTTGCAGCGGCAGACCTTGGCCACGTGCACCGCCTTGTAGCGGTCAGGATAGTTGTAGCGTTCGAAATGCTCGGCCATGACGCCGATGGTGTCCATCAGCGGCTTGGCGTTCGGGTCCGGATTGATGAACACGAAGCCACCCCAGGTCCCCACGCGCGCCTGCGGCAGACTGAGGTCCTTGCCTTCCCACTGCGGAAAGTCCCAGCCGATGGGGTTGTCCTTGAAGGTGCCGTCATTGTTCCAGGCGATGCCGTGATAGGGGCAGCGGAACTCGTCCTTGCAGCCGTTCAGCGTGACCAGTTTTCGGCCGCGGTGCAGGCAGGTGTTGTAGTACGCCCGGATGTCACCGGCGGCGGTGCGGGCGACGATGAAGGATTTGCCGACGATGTCATAGATCACGTAGTCGCCGGGGTTGGGGATTTCCTCCTCGCGGCAGGCCATCTGCCAGACCTTCGACCAGACGTGGTCGACTTCCTTCTGGAAGTATTCGGCGCTGTAGTAGCGGGAGGCCGGCACCGGATCGACGCCGATCTCGGGGACAGGGCCCTGGCGCAGATGATCGGGGATCGGCCGGGTGTCGCGGCACAGGATGTCCTCGTAGGATTCCGACGGGTGCCGGTCGGGACGATAGGGGGCGTTGGATCCGTCCATGGTCGTTTCCTTCAGGCTTCGAGGATGGCGACGGCCGAGAGGCCGGGGGCCCCGTAGACCTGGCTGTAGCCCAGCCGGGCGTCGGCGACCTGACGGCCCTCCGCCCGGCCGCGCAGCTGCTGTACGTTTTCGTAAACCTGGCGCAGGCCCGACGCGCCGATCGGCTCGCCACAGGCCAGGCAACCGCCGTCGGTGTTCATCGGCAGCCGCCCGTTCAGGCGGGTGACGCCTTCGGCCAGCCAGGCTTCCTGCTCGCCGTCGGCGCAGAAGCCATTCTCGGCCATGTGCATGATTTCGGCGCCCGATTCAGTGTCCTGGATCTGGGCGACGCTGATGTCTTCGGGGCCGACGCCAGCCATCTCATAGGCGGCCTTGGAAGCCAGCACCGTCGGGGCCACGCCGCGCTCGACATCAAGCGACGGGGCGAAGACCTCGAAGGAGCCGCGGGGGCGCGTGCGCACCGCCGCGCCGCGCACCTTGGGGCCGGTCAGGCCCAGCTCGCGCATCTTCCGGTCGGAGGCCAGGATCATCGCCACGCCGCCCTCGGCCGGCGAGC
This sequence comes from uncultured Caulobacteraceae bacterium, assembly GCA_903923135.1. Classification (GTDB taxonomy): domain Bacteria; phylum Pseudomonadota; class Alphaproteobacteria; order Caulobacterales; family Caulobacteraceae; genus Acaudatibacter; species Acaudatibacter lapponiensis. The sequence continues at coordinate 23,754 of CAIXWN010000080.1, forward strand.
AGAACATGAACTTGGTCAGCGGGTCGGAGACCATCTGGCTGTTGAGCACGGTGTCGAGATCGACCGCCTCGCGACGCCAGGCGTGCGGCGTGACAACGCCGTTCTCGAAGGCCTTTACGGCGACCCGTCCCAGGCTGGTGGCGCTCACGCCGTGGAGCTCCATGTAGCGCCGGATCTTCATGGCGAAGAACTGGGTGGTGAGCATCATGCCGGTCTCGCCGTACCAGCGCGGCAGGCCCGAGGCTTCCGGATCGGCGTTGAAGGCGCCGCGGGGGTGTTTGTCGAAGCCCAGCACCACGCCGATGTCGAACTCGCCGGACTTGATCGCCCAATAGCCGGACAACAGCGACGAACCGCCGGTGGCGCAGCCGTTGGAGATGTTGATGAACTGGACCCCGGTGAGGCCCAGTCGCGGCAGGGCGGCGTCGGCGCTGCCGGCGGCCGACGAGCCGCCGAAAGCGAACTGCATGTCGGCCCAGTCGACGCCGGCGTCGGCGAGGGCCTCACGCACTGCATAGACCCCCTGGTCGAGGCCGGTCATGTCCGGCGTGCGGCCGAAGGCGTGGATGCCGGCGCCGACGATATGAACATCAGTCATGGTGGATCAGGCTCCTTGGGGTCAGGCCGGGCGGAAGGCGTAGGTGACGACCTCGCCCCGGGTGGAGGTGGGGAACGCCTCGAGAGCGACCTTCATGGGCAGGCCGATCTTCAGGGTGGAGGGATCATCGACGAGAATACGGCCCTCGACGATCACCTGACCGGCGAATTCCACATAGCCGACCGCGAAGGGCTTGAAGCTCTTGTCGTCGTCGTCGCCGATATAGGGCGGGGTCTTGGGACGGAAGCGCTGCACCGTGTAGGACCACAGCTTGCCTTCCGGGGCGAGTTCCACGGCGTCGTAGAAGGCGGCGTCGGCGCCGCGCGGCATGGGGAAGCGCATCTCGCCATCGGTCTTGCGCCGTCCGGCGACCAGCACCGGCCCTCCGGCCTTTTCGACAAACACGCCGTCGGCGACAGCCACAACCATCTTCAACCCTCCCGAGGTCGCTATTTTCACCAGACCATACGGCCTTCCAGAAAAAAGTCATCCGTGTTTTTTTTACGCGCGCGCACTTTATTCTCAAATGCGTCTTCCGGTGATCCGTCCGCAAATGACCCCGCCCAGCGCGCCTTAACCCGTCCTTCATCCGCGTCGGCGATGGTCCGGAGTCATTCTTGGAGGCGCCCGTGAGCCTGATCCCCGACCGCATCATCATCGGCGACTGCATCGAAGAGATGAACGCCCTGCCCGAGAAGTCCGTTGACCTCGTGTTCGCCGATCCGCCCTACAACCTGCAGCTGGGTGGCGACCTGCTGCGTCCGGACAATTCCCGCGTCGACGCCGTGGACGACCACTGGGACCAATTCGCCTCGTTCGAGGCCTATGACGCCTTCACCGTCGCCTGGCTCACCGCCGCCCGCCGGGTGCTCAAGGACGACGGAGCCCTGTGGGTGATCGGCAGCTATCACAACATCTTCCGGGTCGGCCGCAGCCTGCAGGACACCGGCTTCTGGATCCTCAACGACATCATCTGGCGCAAGGCAAACCCGATGCCCAACTTCAAGGGCACACGCTTCACCAACGCCCACGAGACCCTGATCTGGGCGGCCAAGGGGCGCGGCTCGCGCCGCTACCGCTTCAACTACGACGCCATGAAGATGGCCAATGACGAGGTGCAGATGCGGTCCGACTGGAACCTGCCCCTGTGCACCGGCGAAGAGCGCATCAAGGACGAGACCGGGGCCAAGGCCCACCCGACACAGAAGCCCGAGGCCCTGCTGCACAGGGTGATCCTGGCCTCCAGCGAGGTCGGCGACGTCATCCTCGACCCGTTTTTCGGCGTGGGCACCACCGGCGCCGCGGCGCGGCGGCTGGGCCGGCGGTTCATCGGCATCGAACGCGAGCCGAAATACGCCGCCCTGGCCGAAACGCGCATCGCCCGGGTGACCCCGGTCGCCCCGGCCGATCTGGCCGTGATGGGGTCGAAGAAGTCCGAGCCGCGCATCCCCTTCGGCCAGATCGTCGAGGCAGGCCTGCTCAATCCCGGCGACACCCTGTGGTGCCCCAAGGGCGAACGCAAGGCGCGCGTGCGGGCTGACGGCAGCCTGGCGGTCGGCGAGATGACCGGCTCGATCCACAAGATGGGCGCCATCGTCCAGTCGCAGCCCGCCTGCAACGGCTGGACCTACTGGCACATCCGCACCGACAAGGGCCTGGCCCCCATCGACGTGCTGCGCGCCAGGGTGCGGGCGGAGATGACACCCTCCGCCCTGCCCTGACCGGCAGTCAGCGGACCGCCATCTCCAGCGCCTTGCGGAACAGGGTCGGCGCGCCGGCCAGGGCCTCCGATAGGGGCGTCCACAGGAGCGCCGCGTCGCGGGCGCGGGTGGAGGCGGTGAGCACCCGCAAGTCCAGCGAGAAGTGTGTGAAGACGTGAGTGACAACGCCGGCCTCCCGCCATGGGCCGGCGCCTGGCGCGTGGTCGACGGCCTCCGTCGAGGGCCACGGGGCGGCGCGCCAGGGTGTGGTCGGCAGGCCCAGCATCCCGCCCAGCAGCCCCTTCGGCGGCCGACGGACCATCGCAACGGCCTGGCCATGGGTGAGGGCGAAGGCCACGCCATGGCGGCGGGGCCGCGCCCGCCGGGCCGTCTTGCGGGGATAGGTCTCGGGCGCGCCACCCGCCTCCGCCTTGCAGACGCCCGACAAGGGGCAGGCCGGACACTCCGGCGTGCGCGGCCGGCACACCGTCGCGCCCAGATCCATCAATGCCTGGGCCCAGTCGCCCGGGCGTACGGTGGTGACGAAGCGCGCCGCCAGGTCTTTCAGTTCGCCCTTGGCCCCGGGCATCGCCGACTCCACGGCGAACAGCCGGGCCATCACCCGCTCGACATTGCCATCCACCACATTGGCGGGTCGGTCGAAGGCTATGGCGGCCACCGCGGCGGCGGTATAGGCGCCCAGGCCCGGCAGGGCGCGCAGGCCCGCCTCGTCGCCGGGAAACACCCCGCCGTGCTGGATGGCCACGGCGCGGGCGCAGGCCAGAAGGTTCCGCGCTCGGGCGTAATAGCCGAGCCCCGCCCAGGCCGCCATCACCTCGTCGTCGTCGGCGGCCGCCAGGTGGGCCACCGTGGGCCAACGGCCTGTGAAGTCCAGAAAATAGCGGGTGGCGTGGGCGACGGTGGTCTGCTGCAGCATGACTTCAGACAGCCAGACGCCGTAGGAATCGGCCTGTTCCCCTTGTCGCGCGCGCCAGGGCAGGTCGCGGCGGCAGACGTCATACCAGGCGAGAAGGCGAGTGCGGATTGTAGAGACGGAGGACATCGCCACGGCTATACAGGCTTCATGGCTCGCAGGCTCCCCAGCGCCGAGGAAACCTTCCACATCCTGTCCAGCCGGCGCACCCGCCCCATGCCGGGGCCGCCGCCGGCGGCCGGCCGCGCCCTGGTCAGGACGCTCAAGGCGCTCGAGGCCCGCTTCGGCCACGGGGCAGACGCGTTGCAGGCCCGGTGGCGCGAGATCGTCGGGCCGGAACTGGCTCGCCGTACAGAGCCCACCAGGCTGGTGAAGCCCCGCACGGGCGGAGCCGCCACGCTGGAACTGCGTGTCGAGGGCCCGTCGGCGGCGATCATCCAGCACCGCGCCTCCGACATTCTGGAGCGGGTGAACCTGTTCCTGGGCGCCGGGGCGGTCGCGAGGCTACGCATCGTGCAGGGTCCCCTGCGCGGGCCGGCGCAACGTAGCCGACCGGGGCCCGGCGCCGCGCAGCGCCGGTTCAAGGCGCCCCTCGACGCCGCGGCTGAGCAGGCCCTGGCGAACCGCCTGAAGGGATTCGCGGACGGCCCCCTCAAGACGGCCCTGACCCGTCTGGGCCGCGAAGTGCTGCGATCAGGCCGCACCGAACTCTGACTTGCGCGACGGCAGTCGTTTGGGTCACAAACAGGCGGTCAAACGGTCGGGCCGCTCCCCTCCAGGTTCCCGACGCCGGGGACGCCAGACATTAAGGATCACGCGCCCATGCGTAAGTTCGCCGCTCTACTCGTCGGCCTCTATCTCACCGTCAGCCTCGCGGGTTGCCAGAAGGCCGCCACCAGCAACGTCACCGCCGACGACATGACCATGGGGTCGCCCGACGCCAAGGTGACGATGATCGAATACGCCTCGGTGTCCTGTCCGCACTGCGCCCGCTTCGACATGGAGGTGTTTCCGGCCTTCAAGGCCAAGTACATCGACACCGGACAGGTTCGCTACATCGCCCGCGAGGCCCTTACGGGCGACCCGGCCATCGCCGCCGCCGGCTTCCTGACCGCCCGCTGCGCCGGCAAGGACAAGTACTTCCAGGTGGTCGACGCCATCTACCACGCCCAGCAGGAGATGTTCACCGGGGGCGAACCGCACGCGGTGCTGCTCAATATCGCCCGCTCGGCCGGAATGACGGACTCGCAGTTCGAGAGCTGCATCAAGGATGAGACCGCCCTGAGCGCGCTGAACAGTCGGTGGGAGCGCTATGTGAAGGACGACAAGATCAACGGCACGCCGACCTTCATCATCAATGGCAAGGTCTATGACAAGGGCGAGATGAGCCTGCCCGAGCTCGACGCCGCAGTGGCCGAGGCCAAAGCATCCGGAAAGACCGCGTCTTGAAGGACGGCCTGACCCGGAGCATGCGACCGGCCCGGCGGAGCGTCCTCGCCGCCTGGGTCCTGGCTCTCGGTCTCGCGGCCGGCGGCGCGGTCTGCGCGGCCCAGGCGTCCTCGCTGGCCGAAACGTCGCTGGGCTCCCCGCGGGCTCCGGTGACGGTGATCGAATACGCCTCTGTGGGCTGTCCGCACTGCGCGGTGTGGGCCAATGAAGTGTTTCCGGGCTTCCGGGCCAAGTACATCGACACCGGCAAGGTGCGGTTCGTGTTTCGGGAGATGCTGACCGGCAACGGCGCCCTGGCCGCGGCTGGCTTCCTCACCGCTCGCTGCGCCACGTCGGACAAGTATTTCCAGGTCGTCGACGACGTGTTCGCCCAGCAGGCCGAGCTCGGCCGCGAGGGCGTCGATGCCCTGGCGCGCATTGCGCTGCGCGCGGGGATCAGCCGCGAGCGTTTCGAGGCCTGCCTGAGAGACGAGGCGGCGCTGAAGGCGCTCAACGAGCGGACAACCGCCGACGCCAAGGCGCATGACGTCACCGGCACGCCGACCTTCTTCGTCGGCGACGAACGGCTGGACGGCGAACAGACGCTGGAGCAGCTGGACGCCGCCATTTCCCGGGCCCGTCACTAGGCGCGAAGGGAGCGTCGTGCACTTTTCGCGACTTCGACTCTCCGGGTTCAAGTCCTTCGTCGACGCGACGGAATTCCACATCGAGCCGGGTCTGACCGGCATCGTCGGCCCCAACGGCTGCGGCAAGTCGAACCTGCTGGAGGCCCTGCGCTGGGTGATGGGGGCCAATTCGGCCAAGGCCATGCGCGGCGAGGGCATGGATGATGTCATTTTCTCGGGCACCGGGGCGCGGCCCGGACGCAACCACGCCGAAGTCACCCTCACCGTCGACAATTCCGCCGGCGACGCCCCGGCGCGGTTCGCGACCGAACCGGTGCTGGAGGTGCTGCGCCGCATCGACCGCGGCGCGGGGTCGACCTACCGGATAAATGGCGTCGAGGTCCGCGCGCGGGATGTGCAGCTGCTCTTCGCCGACGCCTCGACCGGCGCCAATTCCCCGGCCCTGGTCCGCCAGGGCCAGATCTCCGAGCTTATCGCGGCCCGGCCGCAGAACCGCCGACGGATCCTGGAGGAGGCCGCTGGCGTTTCAGGGCTCTACGGCCGCCGCCACGAGGCGCAAATTCGGCTGCGCGCGGCGGAAACCAATCTGTTGAGGCTGGACGACCTGGCGCGGGAGCTGGAGAGCGGCCTCGGCCGTCTTCGCCGCGAGGCCCGCACGGCGGCGCGCTACAAGAAGCTGGCGGTGGAAATCCGCAGCCTGCAGAGCGCCGTGCTGCATGCCCGCTGGGCGGAGGCGGTGACGGCCCGCCAGACCGCCGGCGCCGAAGCCGCCTCGGCCCACGGGGCGGCAGAATCGACAGCCCGCGCCGCAGTCCGGGCGTCGTCCGCCGCCCTTGAGGCCCAGGCCGCCCTGCCTCCGCTGCGCGAGGAGGAGACCGCGGCGGCGGCGGTGCTGCACCACCTGGCCATCGAAAAAGACCGCGTCGACCGGGCCCTCGACAGCGCCCGGGCCGACCTGGACCGACTGAAGACCGAACTCCTGCGAATCGCCCGGGACATCGAACGCGAACGTCAGGTGGCCGCTGACGCCCAGGGCGCGCTGGCCCGACTGGCGGTTGATATCGTCCAGATCGAGTCGGAGATCGCCGCCGCGCCCGAACGGGCGCCCGAACTCGAGGCGGCTTTCCGCCTTGCGGACACCGAACGCGCCCGCCTGGACGACGCCCTCGAGGCCGCCGCCGCCCGTCTGGCGGCCGGCCAGGCCGACGCCCGGGCTGCACGCGGGCGGCTCGAGGACGCGCGCGGACGCGCCGCACGTCTGGCCCATGCCCTGTCGCAGGCGGTGGCCGAGCGCCGCGCCCTGGGGCCGCTGAAGCCGCCGGAGATGGCGGCAGCCCTGGCCACCCTGGCGACGGCGACCCAGACCCTGAACGATGTCCGCGAGGCTCTTGAGGACGCCGAATTCAGCCGCGCCAGGGCCGCACGCGACGAGAGCGAGGCGCGCGCCACCGCGCGCGGCTGCGAGGACGAACTGGGCCGCAAGACGGCGGAGGCCCGCGGACTGGCCAGGATCACCGCCGGATCCATCTCGGGCGCCTTCCCCATCGCCCTGGACGCAGTGTCGGCCCGGGGCGGACTGGAGGCGGCGCTGGCCGCGGCGTTGGGAGATGACCTGACGGCGGCGCTGGACCCCCGCGCCGCCAGCTTCTGGGGCGGCCGCGACAGCGTCTCGCCGATCTGGCCAGCGGGAGTCACCCCCCTGGGGCCAGCCATCACCGCGCCGCCGGCCCTGGCGGCGCGCCTGGCCTTCACCGGCCTGGTCGATCGCGCCGACGGTCCGCGGCTGCAGGGCCAGTTGCCGCCAGGCGCGCGCCTCGTGTCGGCCGAGGGCGATCTGTGGCGTTGGGACGGCTTCACGGTGAAGGCCGAGGCGCCCAGGCCATCGCAGGTCCGCCTTGAGCAGAAGAGCCAACTGGCCGCGCTGGAGGCGGAGATCGCCGATCTGCAGCCCCTGTCGACCAGAGCCCGGTCGGCCCAGGAACAGGCCGCGGCCCGGCTCGCTGCGGCAGACCATGCCGTGCGTCTGGCGCGCGCCCGGCCACGCGACGCCGAGGCGGGTCTGGCGAGGGCGCGCGAGACGGCCGAACGCCTGGAACGCGAAGGCGCCCGGCGGGAGGCCCGGGCCGCGGCCCTCGACGAGACTGTCTCGCGACTTCAGGCCGAATTGGCGGAGGCCGAGTTGGCCAGGACGTCGGCGGAGGCCGTCGTCGCTGCGCTTCCGGAGGACGCCCAGGGAGTCGAAGCGCTGGCGGACGCGCGTGCCAAAGCCGCCAAGGCGCGGGAAACGGCCACCGCCGCGCGTGCGGCGCTGGACCGGGAGACCGCCGTGCGCGGCGGACGGCTGCGCCGGCTGGACGCCGCGCGGCGCGATGAGGCCGACTGGAACCGCCGCGCCGAGGCCGCGAACCGCCGTCTCGGCGAGCTTGAGAACGAGCGCGCCTTCGCCCAGACGGCCCTGGAGGCGGCGCGCGACGCACCCGGCGGCATCGAGATGCGCCGGCTCAAGCTTATGGACGAGCTGACGACCGCCCAGGGCCGCAGAGCGCGGGCCGGCGACGCCCTGGCCGCCGCGGAGGCGACCCGGGCCGAGGCCGATCTGGCCGCAAAGCGGGCCGACGCCGCCGGCGCCGACGCCCGCGAGGCCCGTGCCACGGCCGAGGCCCGGCTTGAGGCCGCCGCGGTGCGCGCCGAGGAGCATGCCCAGGCCATTCGCGACGCCGCCGGCCTGGAGCCCGAGGCCCTCGGCCGACGGCTGGCGGAAGAGGCTGTAGGTCTGCCAGCCGGCGCCGCCGGCGCCGAAACCCATCTGGCCGCCCTGGAGCGCGAGCGCGACGCCCTCGGCGCGGTGAACCTTCTGGCCGAGCAGGAGGTGACAGAACTCTCCGGCCGCCTGGCCACCATGGCCGCCGAACGCGCCGATCTGTCCGGGGCCCTGGGCAAGCTGCGCCACGCCATCGAGACGTTGAACGCCGAGGGCCGGGAACGCCTGCTGGCGGCGTTCGAAACCATCGACGGCTATTTCCGCGATCTGTTCACAACCCTGTTCCAGGGCGGGTCTGCCGAATTGAGGCTGGTGGAGTCCGAGGACCCGCTGGAGGCCGGCCTGGAAATCCTCGCCTGCCCGCCCGGCAAGCGCATGGCGGTGATGAGCCTGATGAGCGGCGGCGAACAGGCTCTCACCGCGGTGGCCCTCATCTTCGCCGTGTTCCTGGCCAATCCCGCCCCGATCTGCGTGCTGGACGAGGTCGACGCCCCCCTGGACGACGCCAACGTGGAGCGTTTCTGCGACCTGCTGGCGGAGATGCGCCGCCGTGCGTCGACGCGATTCCTGACCATCACCCACAATCCCCTGACGATGTCGCGCATGGACCGTCTGTTCGGCGTGACCATGCGCGAACGCGGCGTCTCGCAGCTGGTCTCGGTGGATCTGCGCCAGGCCGAAGCCCTGGCGGCGCAATAGGCCACGACGGGCGACAAAGTTCCGAACGCAACCTACGGCCTGAGGCCCATCGCACGAGAATACGGTAATTATATATATTATACAGACACTTAGTTGATGCGCGGCCAGTCTTGACGCACCGCACCCGCCTCTATAGGTTCCGCCCCGACTTCGCCGGGCCGCGGCATGGATCAAATTGGATCGCCGGAATGATCCTATGACCGCCGCGCCACCCGATCCGAAGGAGCAAAAACAACAGTCGGCGGGTCGTCACGATCCGCTGGGGCGTCTTGACCGTGACCTCGAGGCTTTTGAGGAAAGACGCCGCAAGGCCCCATCCGCCATGGGCGTGGGCGGCGCGGCGGGCGAGGGTTATCGCGTTTTGGGCCAGATGCTCGGCGGTGTGCTGGGCGGCGTTGGTCTGGGATGGCTGGTCGATCAATTGGCCCACACCAGTCCATGGGGACTGGTCGGGGGTCTGGTGATCGGAACCGGACTGTCGATCTACTCGACGGTCCAGACGGCTTCGCGTTTCGGCGCGAAGGCGAAATCACAACCGACGGCGGTCCAACCGCCGCCGGTCGACGAAGACGACGAGGCGTAAGGGTTTAAAGAGCACCGATGGCCGCAATCGAGCCGATGGAACAGTTCCTGATTCACAAGGTCGTGAATCTCCCCCCGATCCCTGTGCCGGGCCTGGGCGCCGTCGACCTGTCGATCACCAACTCCGTGTTGTTCATGCTGATCGCCGCAGGCTTGCTGAGCGCCTTCTTCTTTGCCGCGGCGCGGCGGGAGCTGGTTCCCGGCCGACTGCAGGCCGTGGCCGAAATGCTCTACGGCATGGTCGACAACGTCCTCACGGGGGGAATCATCGGCGACCGCGGCCGCCCGTTCCTGCCGATCGTCTTCACCCTGTTCCTGCTGATCGCCATCCTCAATCTGCTGGGCCTGACGCCCGGCGGCTTCACGGTGACGTCACAGCTGGCCATCACCGGAACCCTGGCGGTTCTGACGTTTGTCATCGTGCTGGCCGTGGGCTTCGCCCGCAATGGCCTGGGCTTCTTCAAGTTGTTCTGGCCGGCCGGAATGCACCCGGCGATGAGCGCCTTTCTGATGGTGATCGAACTGATCTCGTTCCTGATCCGGCCCTTCACCCTGGCGCTGCGACTGTTCGGCAACATGCTGGGCGGCCACGTGGTGGTCTACATCTTTGCGGCATTCGTGGTGAATCTCGCCCTCTTTGGCCTCAATGGTTTCGGTCTGAACACCCTGGGGCTGCTGGGCTCGGGCCTGTCCTTCGCCATGGTTCTGGCCCTGACCGCCCTGGATCTGGTGATCGCCATCATCCAGGCCTTCGTCTGGGCGGCGCTCACCTGCGTTTACCTCAACGAGGTCGTGAACCTCGACCACGGTCACTAACCCACAGAAATCAACCTACAAAAGGATCTAGACTTTCATGGACGCCACAGCAGCGAAATACATCGGCGCGGGCCTTGCGATGACCGGCCTCATCGGCTCCGGGGCCGGCCTCGGCATTCTGTTCGGCAACTATCTGCAAGCCGCCATCCGCAACCCGGCCGCCGCCGCGGGCGAGCGCACCTATCTGTTCCTGGGCATGGCCCTGGCGGAAACCATGGGCCTCTTCGGGTTCGTGATGGGTCTGCTCATTCTCTTCAGCAAGTAGTCGGCCCAACCCCACATGGCCGATCCTACACCCGCGGCCGCGGCGAGCAGCGGCGGCCTGCCGCAATTCGATTTGGCCCAGTGGCCAGGTCAGATTGTCTGGCTGCTGATCATTTTCGGCGTGCTCTATTTCCTGTTCTCGCGGGTCTTCGTGCCGGCGGTGGCGGAAACCATAGACGCCCGGGAAGACAAGATCTCCGGCGACATCGGCGACGCCCGACGGGCGCGTGACGCCGCACGGGCTGAACTGGACGCCGCCGCGGGCGAGTTGTCCGTGGCTCGGGCCCGCGCCCAGAAGGTGGCCATGGACGCCCAGAGCGAGGCCAAGGCCGCCGCCGCCGCCCGGCAGGCTGCGGAAGAAGCCCGCCTGGCGGAAACCCTGGCCGCCGCCGAGGCCCGCATCGCCGAGGCCCGCGCCGAAGCCATGAGCCATGTCCGCACCATCGCGGTCGAGACTGCCCAGGCGATGATCCACCGTCTGACCGGAGCGGAGGCATCCTCCGCCGAGGTTGAGCGGGCGATCAGCGAAGCCATCCCGTCATAAGTTACGAGCCAAGCGAGGCCACCGTGTCGTTTTTGTTGAATCCTCAGGACCCGCACTTCTGGACGTCGGTCGCTCTGGTCGTCTTCCTGGGGGTTCTCTGGTTCGCCAAGATTCCGGGCATGGTGGCAAAGACGCTTGATGACGCGGGCGCGAAGGTCCAGGCCCAGCTCGACGAGGCCAAGCGCCTGCGCGAGGAAGCGCAGTCCCTGCTGGCCCAGATTCAGACCCAGAAGGCCGACACCGAACGCGCGGCGGCGGAAATGCTGAAGGCGGCCCAGGCTGACGCCGACCGACTGCGCGCCGAAGCCGCCATCAAACTCGAGGACGACATCAAGCGTCGCGCCGTCATGGCCGAGCGCAAGATCGCCCTGGCTGAAAGCCAGGCTGCCGGCGAGGTCAAGGCCGCCGCCGCCGAACTGGCCGCACAGGCCGCAGAGGCCGTACTTACCGCCCGCATCACTGGAGCCACGAGCGATCCGCTGATCGACGCCGGTCTCTCGCAGTTGAGCGTGCGGTTCTCCTGAGCCCCGTCGCCCCGGGGCGAGATCACTCCGGGGTTGTCGACATCGAGCGCAGAACGGCCGCGACCTGTTGTTCAACGTCAAGCGCGACATCCACAACGAACGCCCCTTCGGCCGACCCGGGCGCCTCGAGCGTGGCGAACTGGCTGTCGAGCAGCGCCGGCGGCATGAAGTGACCACGTCGGCCCGCCAGCCGACCGGCGATGAGGCCGCGATCGCCCTGCAGATGCACCAGTCTGACCTGCGGTCTGCCGCCCGTCAGAACCTGACGATAGGACCGGCGGAGCGCTGAACAGGTGATCACGCCCGGGGCGCGCCGGATGGCCTGACCGTCGATCCAGCCGGCGACCGCAGCCAGCCACGGCCAGCGATCCTCGTCGGTCAAGGGAACACCCGCCCTCATCAGGGCGACATTGGCCGGGGGATGCAGGGCGTCGCCCTCCTGGAACGGCCAGGCCAGAGCCTCGGCCAAAGCCCGGCCCACGGTGGACTTGCCTGCCCCCGACACCCCCATGACCAGAAGAATCGGCGGCGCGGCGTCGCCGTCTCGTCGTGTCGCGGTCAAGGCCGCCCCTGCGCCGGCGTTTAGCCGAGACCGCGCCCGGCGGCGGCGGCGAGGCGCTCGAGGCCGTCGCCGACCCCGCCGGTCAGATGGACCCGGAGCAGACGTCGCCGGCGCTCGGCGAGCACCGCGAGGTCGCCCTGGGCCTGGGCGGCCTCGATGACGCCGAAGGTGAGCGCCCGGCCGGGCACGGGCACGTCGACCGCGGGGTCGGCCGTGATCTGGAGGAAGACACCGGTGTTGGGGCCGCCCTTGTAGGCCTGGCCCGTGGAATGCAGGAACCGCGGCCCGAACTGCAGGGTGGTGGCCAGCCGGAGGCGGTCCCGCAGGCGGAGCCTCAGGCGTTGAAGCGCAGTGGTATTGTCGGGATTGCGGTCCAGATAGGCCAGCAGGCCGAGGTAGTCACCCGGCGCCGCACGGGCGAAATGCGCGGCCAGGTAGGCCTCGAGCGTCGGTCCGGTCGCCAGGGCGGCCAGCTCCGCGGCATTGGCTGGGTCGGCATAGAGGACGACACCGCCATCGATGAAGATCGGCGTCTCCACCGCCAGGGCGCCGCTCTGTTCATAGGCATCGGTGAGAAGCCGGGTCTTGATCTTGCTGGCCTCAACGTCCGGCTGGTCAAACGGATCGATTCCGATAACCGAGCCGGCGACAGCGACAGCCACCTCCCAGCGGAAGAACTCCTGGAACAGCATCTGGCGACTGGCGAGGGTGATGCGGGCCACCGGCTGACCGGCATCCTGAAGGGCGCGCACCGCCGCGTCCGTCGCCGGATCGGCCTGGTCGTCAAGGCGGATATGGCAGAACAGCCGGTCCGAGCCATAGGCCCCCGGATACGCCAGGGTTTCGCCATCCACCGGGATGAGGCCATGGCCGAGCTTGCCCGTGGACTCGGCGATCAGCTGTTCGAGCCAACCCCCGAGGTCGGCCACGCCGTCCGAGGCGATGAGCGTGATCTTGTCGCGACCGCCGGTCGCCGCCACGCCCATCAGGGCGCCGAGGACGACACCGGGATTGGCCGCTGGCGGGGCGCTCGGCCCGCAGGCCCGCGCCATGGTCGCGACAGAGGCGAGGATGGCGCCGCAATCCAGGCCGATGATCGCCGCGGGAACCATGCCAAAGTTGGACAGCACCGAATACCGACCACCGATACCCGGCCGGCCATGGAAGACCCGCCAGAAGCCCTGGGCGAGCGCCGTCGCCTCCAGCCTGGAGCCTGGGTCGGTGATTGCAATGAACCGCCGGCCCGCCTGGCCGGCGCCGAGCGCCGTCTCGGCCAGGTCGAAGAAGTGGCGGTGCAGGACATCGGGCTCAAGGGTCGACCCCGACTTGCTGGCGACGATGAACAGGGTGCGGGCCGGATCGATCAGGCCGCCGATACGGGCCACCTGCGACGGATCGGTGGAATCGACCACCAGCAGCGTCGGATACCCCACCGGCGAAGGGAACGTGGTGGCGAGAACCTCCGGCCCCAGACTGGATCCGCCCATGCCCAGCAGGACCGCGTGCGCAAAGTCCGCCGCTCGCACATCGGTTCGCAGGGCCTCGAGCGTCACCAGATCGACCGCCTCCCCCAGGCCGGCAGGCAGCCAGTCCAGCCAGGCCGCCTCGTCGCGCCCGGTCCAGAGGGTGGCGTCACGGCCCCAGAGACGGCGCGTCCAGCCCTCCTGCGCGGCCCGCGACAGCGTCCTGGCCATGGCCGCGGCCAACCCGGCCGGCTGCGTCTCCAGGCCATTCAGACGTCCGGCCAGGATGGAGCGCCGCTTGTCGGCCACGGCGCCGAGAAGCTGGTCAAAAGCCTGCGAGAACTTCTCCACTCCGTCGGTCACCAGAAAATCGGTCACGCCGGCCAGATCGAGGCCGAGGCGTTCGGCCTCGGCCAGGACGCTCCGCGCGCCCTCGACGTCCTCGGTCAGGGTCTCCCGCACGACGCCGTGGTCGCGGAAGGCGCTCAGGGTGGCCGGAGGCATGGTGTTGACCGTGTCGGGCCCGATCAGGGTCTCCACATAGAGCACGTCCGAATAGGCCGGGTCCTTCGTGCCGGTGGAGGCCCAGAGCAGCCGCTGGGGGGCGGCCCCGGCGTCGGCGAGGGCCCGCCAGCGCGGCGTGGCGACAAGGGACAGATAGTGCTGATAGGTCATCTTGGCGTTGGCGATGGCGACCTTGCCGCGCACATTTCGCAGCGCGGCCGCCTCGGCCGGGGACGCCGAGGGCAGGCGGGTGTCGATGGCCTTGTCGATGAGCCCGTCGATGCGGCTGACGAACACACTGGCGACGCCATGCGCCTGCGAGACATCGCCGCCCCGGGCCCGGAGGTCTTCCAGACCGGCGATATGCGCCTCGGCCACGGCGGCGTAGGCCTCGACGCAGAACAGCAGGGTCACATTGACATTGACGCCCTCGCCGATCAGGGCGCGGATCGCCGGAACCCCGGCGGGCGTGCCGGGGACCTTGATCATCAGGTTCGGGCGATCCACGGCCCGCCAGAGGCGCCGAGCCTCGGCCAGGGTGCCTTCGGTGTCGAGGGCCAGATAGGGGGAGACTTCAAGACTGACGAAGCCGTCCCGCCCGCCCTCGGCGCGCCACAGCGGGGCGAGCTGGTCGGCGGCGGCCTGGATGTCGGCGATCGCCAGGCTCTCGTAGAGATCGATCACTTCGGCGTCGGCGACGGTGATGAGCGCCCGGAGCGCGTCGTCATAGGCGTGTCCATCGCCGATCGCCTTCTCGAAGATCGCGGGGTTGGAGGTGACCCCGCGCAACCCGTCCTCCTCGACGAGGCGATGCAGCTCCCCATCGGCGAGGATGTTGCGATGCAGATAATCCAGCCAGACGGCCTGGCCAGCGCCAGGCAGGCGTCGCAGGGGTGAGGTCATCGAACGGCCCTTGGGTTGACGGTCGGGAGGCGCATGGCGGCGACGTACACGGCCTTCATGACAAAGCCGAACGATTTCATCCAGGCTCCGTTGGGCGGCGCGCCGTCAAACGGTCGACTGACGCCAGATGGGGCGGCGGCGAGGGGGAATGGACCCGCCCATAGCAAGTCCGCCACGATCGCCGCAACCACGCCGCGACGGTGAGGACCGGCCCAGACGGAGTATTTTGTCGGCTCGCCGGGAACGACCCGCCGGCCGGGGCATTCTATCGGTGTCTCCCGGCCTGCTGTTTCGCCCCCCCCGACTGAAGGTGGGAGACAAGGCCCGGCATGAGCGAAAGTTCTGCCGGGCCGCCCCTTTCTTCCCGTGCATTTGGATTGACAGGGCCGGGGCGAATACCGCTCCTACCGCGCCATGACCCTCGCAGAGACGGCGCAGGCCGATCAGCACAACGGCGGCGTGATGACCTTCGCCGCCGACCAGCCCCTAAAACTGGATTCGGGTGGCCGGATCGACGGACTGCAGGTGGCCTATATGACCTATGGCCGACTCAACGCCGACCGGTCCAACGCGATCCTGGTCTGCCACGCGCTTTCGCTCGACCAGTATGTCGCCTCCAGCCACCCGCTCACCGGCCGTCGCGCCTGGTGGCGAACCCTGGTGGGCCCAGGACTTCCGCTGGACCCCGACAAGCACTTCATCATCTGCTCGAACGTCGTCGGCGGCTGCATGGGCAGCACAGGTCCGTCATCCATTAACCCGGCCACGGGGGCGCCCTGGGGGCTGGCTTTTCCAGTGATCACCATCGCCGACATGGTGCGCGCCCAGGCCATGCTGGTCGACGCCCTGGGCGTGAAGACCCTGTTCGCCGTGGTGGGCGGCTCCATGGGCGGGATGCAGGTGCTGCAATGGGCGGCCGACTACCCCGATCGCATCTTCGCGGCGGTGTGCATCGCCGCGGCGGCCAGACATTCGGCGCAGAACATCGCCTTCCACGAGGTCGGCCGCCAGGCGATCATGGCCGACCCTGACTGGCGCGGAGGCGACTACGCAGCCCAGGGCGTGCGGCCCGAGAAGGGGCTGGCCGTGGCCCGGATGGCCGCGCACATCACCTATCTGTCCGAGCCCGCCCTGCACCGGAAGTTCGGTCGGGAGTTGCAGAGCGACGGGCTGTCGTGGGGCTTCGACGCAGACTTCCAGGTCGAGAGCTACCTGCGCCACCAGGGCGCCAGCTTCGTCGACCGCTTCGACGCCAATTCCTATCTCTACATCACCCGGGCGATGGACTATTTCGATCTGGCCGCCAGCCGCAACGGCGTGCTCGCCGACGTGTTCAGGCCGGCCCGCGACGTGCGTTTCTGTGTGTTCTCCTTCACCTCGGACTGGCTCTATCCCACCGTGGAGAGTCGCGCGATCGTGCGGGCGCTCAACGCCGCCGCGGCGCGCGTCAGCTTCGTCGAGATCGACAGCGACAAGGGACACGACGCCTTTCTGCTTGAGGAACCGGTGCTGCGCGAGGCGCTGGGCGGCTTCATGAGCTCGGCGGCCCATAGCCGCGGTCTGGACGCCGACGCGTCGCTATGACCGGCCCGATCATCCGAGAGGACTTCCGGGAAATCCTGCGTCTGGTGAAACCCGGTTCGCGTGTGCTCGATGTCGGCTGCGGCGAGGGCGCCCTGCTGGAACTGCTTGTGCAGCGGAACCAGGTGGACGGGAGGGGCCTGGAAATCAGCCCTGAGGGGGTCTCGGCCTGCCTCGCCAGAGGGCTGGCCGTGGTCCAGGGCGACGCCGACCGCGACCTCGACTACTTCCCGGCGAAGGCGTTCGACTACGTCATCCTCTCCCAGACCCTGCAGGCGATGCAGAATCCCCGGCACGTGCTGGGAGAGCTGCTGCGCATCGCCGACAAGGCGGTGGTGTCCCTTCCGAATTTCGGCCACTGGCGCGTCCGGCTTGACCTGCTTCTACATGGCCGCATGCCCATTACCGGGGTGCTGCCCGAGCCCTGGTGGGCGACCCCCAACATTCACCTCTGCACCGTGCGCGACTTCAGCGAGATCTGCGACGACCTGGGCCTGTCCATCGACGCCAGCGCGGCCCTGGCCGCAGGCAAGCCTGCCCGCCCGATGAACGCGGCCAACAACGTCGAGAACTGGCGTGCGGAAGCCGCGCTGTTTCTGCTCAGCCGGAAATCCTGAAGGGCCGAGACGTTGGCGACTATTCGCTGATGGCGTCGCCGTCGCGCTCGCCCGTCCGGATTCTCAGGGCCGATTCGAGGTCCAGCACGAAGATCTTGCCGTCGCCGATCTTGCCGGTGTTGGCGGCGGCGCTCACAGCGGCGATGATGCCCTGGGCCAGCTGGTCGGACACGGCGATTTCCAGTCGAACCTTGGGGACCAGCCGGACCTCATATTCCGCGCCCCGATAGATTTCGGTCTTGCCCTTCTGCCGGCCATAGCCGCGCACCTCGGTGACCGTCAGTCCCGACGCGCCCGCCTTGGCGGCGGCCTCCACGACGGCGTCGACGCAGCTGGGCTTGATAATGGCGATAATGAACTTCATGGGCTCGGTCCTCTCAGTGTCCCCCAGGCCGCGCCGCACGGGACGTGTCTCCTGGAAAAGGCTATCTTCCCGCCGACCGGCGCCGGGGCAAAACCCGGTAGCGCGCGAACGGGCGTGCGGGCCACGCGCCCCTTCGGCCGGACGGCGAAGGTCTGTTTTATGGCCTCCATCAGGATGACGCCAGCGAAGCTTGGCCAAAGCAGCGCCCCGGCCTGCTCGAAACCGTCGGCCCAGCGCGACGCCCAGTTGAGCGGCGGCGCATAGAGCGCCCGCGTCCAGGACACGGGCGAAAGTTCGGCCTCACGGACCAGGCGCTCGAGTTGACGTCGGCTGAAGGGACGGCCGTGACCGAAGGGACTGTTCTCGGCGTCGGCCCACAGACCGTGGCGCGCCGTGACGGCGAGGATCAGCCGACCGGAAGGGGCCATCACGCGGCAGATCTCCTCCAGCAGCACAAGGGGATTGTCGCTCTCCTCCAGGGCGTGCACCGCCAGGACGCGATCGAACAGGGCGTTGGGCAGGGGCAGCGCCGATTCGTCGCCCAGGCAGGCGCGGTTCTTCTCGCCCGCGGGCCAGGACTCCACGCCCTGGGCCGCCGGCATGATCGCCACGGCGCGTCGGGCGTCGGGGCCCAGTCCGTCGAGAAACGGGGTGGCGTAGCCAAGACCCAGGACGTCCAGCCCTCGCACATCACCCCAGGCCTCGGACACCTTGCGAGACACCATCTGCCGCGCCACGCGGCCGAGCGGCGTGGCGTAGAATTCGCGAAGCTCAAGCACTCCCTGACGCATAGATGCTCCCGAGCCCCAACAGCCCAATGTAGGCTTTGTCGACCGATCTGTCGCGGGGGCCCGAGCCGGGATCCCCGCGCATGGCGGCGGCTAGGAACCCACCGGGCGGCGGGTGTAGGGTCGCCGGATAACCTGAGCCTCCTGCCCCGAACGGTGCCCATGCCCCTGACCATCCGCCAGTTTCCGTGCCTGTCCGACAATTACGGCTTCCTCGTCCGCGACGACGCCAGCGGCCGGACCGCCTGCATCGACACGCCGGACGCGGCGGCCATCCTGGCAGCCCTGGAGGCGGCCGGCTGGGGTCTGGATCTGATCCTCAACACCCACTGGCATCCGGACCACGCCGGTGGAAACGCGCAGATCCAGGCGGCCACCGGGGCGGTGATCGTAGGTCCGGCAGAGGTTGCGCGTCTGGCGCCCCTCGACCGGACGGTGGCCGACGGCGATGCGGTCGACCTGGGCGAGAGCCGGTTCGATGTGATCGGCTGCGGCGGCCACACCCTGGGCCACATCGCCTATTTCGATCCGGCCGACCGGGTCGCCTTTGTCGGGGACACCCTGTTCACCCTCGGATGCGGAAGGGTCTTTGAGGGCACGGCCGAACAGATGTGGACCAGCCTGCAACGTCTGGCGGCCCTGCCGGACGCGACGCGGGTCTACTGCGCCCATGAATACACCGCCTCGAACGCCCGCTTCGCGCTGTCGGTGGACGACGATCCGGTGCTCAAGGCGCGGGCCGACGCCATCTTCGCCGCCCGGCAGAGGGGCGAGGCCACCGTGCCGACCACCATCGGCGAGGAGAAGGCGACCAATCCGTTCCTGCGGGCGCCCCGTCTGGCCGCCGGCGGCCAAGGCGCGGACCACGAAGCCTTCGCGCGGATCCGAGCCGCGAAGGATCAATTCAAGGGCTAGGCGAAGCGGAGGGCCCGGCGCCGAGGGCCTGCAGAATGCGCGCCGAGGACGGTCGTCCCGTCAGGCCGGCCTGCGGAGCGACGGCGATGCTGATCACGCCGCTGTGGAAACTGGCTGCGGCGGCGCGGCCGCGGACCAGTTCGACCTGCGAGAGTCTGGCGAGGATGGCCGGGCCGCCGGGACTGACGGCGAGGTCGCCGATGGCTTCGCTGGTTACGACGGCGGCGTCGGCGATCGCGGCGACGGCGGCAGGCTCGACGTCGGCAGCCCGGAAGCTGACAGGACGACGGGCCGCCTGGCTTGCCTCGCTCCCGGCCACGACGAGCGCGTCCGGAAGGGCCCCAGGTGGCGGATAGGATGCGAGCGCGGTTGAGGCCGGCCCGACGAAGCGGGCCGCCGCGCCCAGGGGCCGCTGGCGCGTGAATACGGTCACGCCCCCGAGCCTGGTCAACCTGAGCAGGGGTTGGCCGACATCGTTCTGGAAGAACACGTCGCCTCTTGGGCCGCGGACGGTCGAGAGGAGCCATACCTCTCTTCGGCCGTCGAATTTCAGCAACGCGGCCGAGCCGCGCCGGTCGAGTATGAAGCCTCCCCCGGTGTCAACGAGATAGCGCCCGCCGCCGGCCGCCGGGAGATCGTTCGGGCGGACGACCGCGAGGCGTGCGATCCCTCCTGGCGGGGCGCAGGCGGCCGCGACGGGCGCGCCCGTCACAACCAGGGCCAGCAATCCTTGCGCCACCCAACCGCGACTACGCAATCGCCTCGCCGTCGCCATGACCTCAGGCTCCTCGCTGCAGGGTCGTTCGCCGGCAGGACGCGGCGGGCCATGCGTCCGGGGCGTTAGCCGGTGATATACTGACCGCCGTTGACCGTGAGCGTCGCGCCAGTGATGAAGCCGGCGTCTTCGGCGGCGAGGAAAGCAACGCAGCGGGCGATCTCGTCGGCCATGCCCAGGCGGCCCACCGGGATGCCGGCGATGATCTGGTCCAGGACCGCCTTCGGAACGGCGCTGACCATTTCAGTGTCGACGTAGCCGGGGGCGATGGTGTTGACGGTGATGCCCTTCTTGGCGTTTTCCTGGGCCAGCGCCTTGGAGAAGCCGATCATGCCGGCCTTGGCCGCCGAATAGTTGGTCTGGCCGATCTGGCCCTTCTGGCCGTTGATCGAGCTGATGTTGATGATGCGCCCGTAGTTCCGGTCGCGCATGCCCTCGATCACATTGCGCGTCATGTTGAAGATCGAGGCGAGGTTGACGTGAATCACCTCGTTCCACTGCGCCTCGGTCATCCGGTGCAGGACGGCGTCGCGAGTGATCCCGGCATTGTTGACGAGCACATCGATTGGGCCGAGTTCGGCCTCGACCTTGGCCACGGCCGCGGCGCAGTCGGAGAAGGACGACACGTTACCCTTCACCACGCACAGTCCCAGTTCGGCCGCGGCAGCGTTCGCGGCGACCTCATTGCCCGCGTAGCCGGCGGCCACCTTATAGCCGGCGGCCCTGAGGCGGGCGCTGATCGCCCGGCCGATTCCACGGGTCCCGCCCGTCACAAACGCCACTCTGGTCATCGGTTTCCTCTCAAGGTTGCGGACCGCCCCCTCTGTCGGGGTCGGTCAGACAGGTTCAAAGGCTAGTCCTCCGCGACCGAATTCCGAAGTGCGAAATCAGCCGGTCGCCGGTCGGCCTAGACAGCCTCGACGCACATGGCCACGCCCATACCGCCCCCGACGCACAGAGTGGCGAGACCCTTGCGAGCCCCCGAGCGGCCCATTTCGTGCAGCAGGGTGGTCAGGATTCGTGCGCCTGAGGCGCCGATCGGGTGGCCGATGGCGATCGCGCCGCCATTGACGTTGACCTTGCTGACATCGAGACCGAGTTCGCGGACCACCGAGATCGACTGGGCCGCGAAGGCCTCGTTGGATTCGATGAGGTCGAGGTCGCCGATCGCCCATCCGGCCTTTTGCAAGGCCTTGCGGGTGGCCGGGATGGGGCCGGTGCCCATGATGTCCGGCTCGACGCCGGCGTGGGCCCAGGAGGCGATCCGCGCCAGGGGTTTGAGGCCGCGCCGCGTGGCCTCCTCGGCCGTCATCAGCACCAGGGCGGCGGCGCCGTCGTTGAGGCCCGACGCGTTCGCGGCGGTGACCGATCCGTCCTTGGTGAAGGCCGGCCGCAGACCGGCCATGCCCTCATAGGTCGCCCCGTGGCGGATGAACTCGTCCTGATCGACGATGGTGTCGCCCTTGCGCCCCTTGATGGTGACCGGAACGATCTCATCGGCGAAGCGGCCGCTCTTCTGCGCCGCCTCGGCCTTGTTCTGGGAGGCGACGGCGAAGCGGTCCTGATCTTCCCGCGTGATCTGCCAGCGGGCGGCGATGTTCTCCGCCGTCTGGCCCATGTGATAGCCGTGGAACGCGTCCCAGAGGCCGTCCTTGATCATCGTGTCAACCAACCCCAGGTCGCCCATCTTCTGGCCGGCGCGAAGGTTGGCGGCGTGGGGCGACTGGCTCATGCTCTCCTGTCCGCCCGCCACGACGATCGCCGCATCGCCCGCGGCGATCTGCTGGGCGGCGAGGGCCACGGCGCGCAGTCCGGAACCACAAAGCTGGTTGACGCTCCAGGCGGGGCTTTCCACCGGCACCCCGGCGTTGACCGACGCCTGCCGGGCGGGCCCCTGGCCGGCGCCGGCCTGAAGGACCTGGCCCATGATCACTTCATCGACGTCGGCCGCGGCTATGCCCGCGCGCTCGATGGCGGCCTTGATCGCCACCCTGCCCAACTCATGCGCCGGAAGGCTGGCGAAGGCGCCGTTGAACGAGCCCACGGCTGTGCGGACGGCGGAAACAATGACGATGTCGGTCATGCGATCGGCTCCCTAGGAAGAGGATTCAGGTTCTCTCTGGCAGCCTTATAGCACACAGGGGTGCGTCGTCTTGCCCTGCCATGTTGCGATGCACTAGCGCGCCTTGATCGTATGCGCGATAGTGAAACGACCACGGTCGACTCCGAAAACCCGAGTCTCCATCGAGAACCAAGGACTGCCATGCCGAGCGAATCCGATGCGGGCGCCCATCGCGCCGACGGTGAACGGATCATCATCCAGAAATACGCCAACCGTCGTCTCTACAACAAGGCGACCAGCAGCTACATCACGCTCGATGACCTGTCCAAGATGGTGAAGGAAGGCGTGGACTTCGAAGTTCGCGACGCCAAGAGCGGCGAAGACATCACCCGCAAGGCGCTTACCCAGATCATCTTCGAGGAAGAGGGACGTGGCCAGAACCTGCTTCCGATCCAGTTCCTCAGACAGCTGATCGGCTTCTATGGCCACGGCATGCAGGCTTTTCTGCCGAGCTTTCTTGAACTGTCGCTTGACAGTTTCATTCGCCAGCAGGAGCGCGTGCGCGAGCAGATGAGTCACGTCACGCCGCCGAGCATGGGCGTGTTCGATGAACAGATCCGCCAGAACATGATCCTGTTCGACCGGGCGATGAAGATGTTCACACCCTTTGCGTTCCGCGCCGAGGAAAGCGCGCCGCCACCGCCGGCCAAGCCGCCCGCCGGCAAGGACGAGGACACCCTGGCCGAACTGAAGAAGCAGATGGCGGCCATGCAGGAGCAACTCGCCGCGCTCAGCAAGGGCGCCTAGGCCCCGGGCCTTTGCATTCCGGGTCGTGACGCTGACGGAGACAGCTTTTCATGCGGATGACGGCTGTTGGTGACTGAGCCGCACGGTTCGAGCGCGGTAGAGACCGCACAGATTTTCTTCGCCCGGACGAGCCGCCTGCTCGACGCCGACCCAAGGCAGGCCGAGAACGAAGCCGCCGCGAGGCTCCGCCACACGCCGGGAGAGGCCGCGGCCGGGCTGATCCTCGCCGCCGCCCGCCGGCGCCAGGGCGACCCGGCCGGCGCACTGATGGTGCTCTCCCCGCTGGCGGACCTTCATCCTCGCGAGCCCGGCATCCAGAACGAACTGGGCCAATGCCTCGCCGCACTGGGCAGGGCCGCCGAGGCGACCGCCGCTCTGCGTCGGGCGGTGAGCCTGAAGCCTGATCTTTCGGCCGCCTGGCGCACCCTGGGAGAGCAGCTGTTCCGCGTCGGCGAGGCCGCCGCAGCCGACGTGGCGTTCGGTCGCTACATCGCCCTGCCGGTGAAGGAGCAGGCGCTGGTCGAGGCCGACGCGGCCATGCGTCAGGGACGCCTGGAGTTGGCCGAGCGCGGCCTCCGCAGCCACCTGGGTCGTCATCCCGCTGATGTACTCGCGCTTTGGATGCTGGGCGACATCGGCGACAGAATGACGTTCTTCGACGAAGCGGCCATCCTGCTGGAGCGGTGTCTGACCCTGGCGCCGGGGTTCAGGACGGCGCGCCTGACCCTGGTCCGCGTCCTCCAGAGGCAACGGCGAGAGCGGGAGGCTCTCGCCCAGATCGAGCGTCTAATGGCGCTGGATCCGACCAATCCGGCCTACCGCAAGCTGACGGCCACTCTGCTCGACGCGGTGGGCGAACACGCCCGCGCGATCACCCTTTTCGAAAGCATCCTCGCCGGGGAGCCTGGCGCGGCCTCGATGTGGGTCGGCTATGGCAATGCGCTCAAGGCCGCGGGCCGTGGCGACGAAGCCGTCGGCGCCTTCAGGCGCGCGATGGAGATCGCCCCCGCGTCCGGGGGCGGCTACTGGAGCCTCGCCAACTTGAAAACCGTGCGTTTCACGCCGGAGGAGGAGGCGGCGATGGCCGCACAACTGGGGCGGACCGACCTGCCCCCCAGGGAGGCCCTACTGATCCACAACGCCCTGGGCAAGGCGCTGGAGGATCGGGGCGAGCATGCGACGTCGTTCGAGCACTACGCCCGGAGCGCCCGCCTGCGACGGGCGGAATTTCACTATGACGCCGCGGCGGCGACCGACCTGGCGCGCCGATCGATGGCGCTGTTCACACCGGCCTTCTTCGCCGACCGGGCCGCTGAACCCGTCGCGACCACGACGCCGATCTTCATCGTCGGCCTGCCGCGCGCGGGGTCCACCCTGGTAGAGCAGATCCTGGCCAGCCACTCGATGGTCGAGGCGACGGCGGAGCTGGCCGAGATCATGCATCTGGCGGGGAGACTGCAGCGGAAGGGCGGCAGGCTCGCGCCCGAGGCCTACCCGGCCTGCCTTGCGGACCTGCCGGCGGACGCCCGGCGGACCTTGGGCGAAGCCTATCTCGCCGGGACCCAGGCCCACCGCCGGCTTGGCCGACCCTTTTTCATCGACAAGACGCCGCACAACTTTCTGCATATCGGATTGATCCGGCTGATCCTGCCGCAGGCCCGGATCATCGACGTGCGTCGCCACCCCATGGCGGCCGGGTTTTCGGTGTTCAAGCAGCACTTTCCCGGCGGCCACCTGTTCAGCTGCGACCTGACGGAGATCGGCCTCTACTATCGGGACTACGTCGGCCTGATGGATCACTACGACAGGGCCGCGCCGGGGATGGTCCACCGGATCATCTATGAGGACCTGGTGAGCGACACCGAGAGCGAGATCCGGCGCCTGCTCGACTATTGCGATCTCCCGTTCGAACAGGCCTGCCTGGATTTTCACGACAACCGCCGCGTGGTGCGAACGCCGAGCGCCTATCAGGTCCGCCGGCCGATCTTCCGGGAGGCGCTTGACCAGTGGCGAAACTATGAGCCGTTGCTCGGCCCCCTCAAGGCGGCGCTCGGCCCGGCCCTGCTGACCTGGCGCAAGCCCCAGCCCGGGCGATCGTGACGTCGGGGCCGACGCCCCGGGGGGCTCCGCGGAAAACGAAAGGCCGGGGGTCGCCCCCCGGCCTCTGTTCAGGCGGTCGGTCGCAGACCGGCCTCAGGGGTTGCTGGGGGTCTCCGGCGTTCCGGCCGGATCGTAGGCGGTCATGCCGAAAAGCTTCCTGACGTCAGGCGTGCCGTTGCCATTGATGTAATTGTAGTTCTGGCTCGGGTGGGTGTCGTACCAGTAGCCGTCGAAGCCCGGAATGTTGCGGTGATAGTATTGCGAGGCGTCGGGCGCCGTCACCCCGCCCGCCTTCGTCTGAGCGGCGCCGGCGTGGTAGAGATAGTAGTTGATATTGCCCTGCCGGTGGCCGGTCTTCTGAATGTACAGGGCCAGGGCGCCGACGAATTCCGGCGAAGACACCGACGTGCCGATCGTGCGGTAGAACCCGCCGCCGATGCCGACGCCATAGGCGGTCCACACCGAGCTGTCGTCCAGACTGCAGGACAGGGCCTGACAGTAGGCGCCGTTATAGCTGAATCCAAGGCCACCCACCTGCATGCCCACGTCGGGCACGGTGCGGTAGACCGTGGACCCGGTGGTGACCACCTTCTGATAGTCCGGACGCCGGAACAGGGTGCTGACGCCGCCGCCGGCGCCCCAGTAGCCTCCCGACACCAGATGCGGCAAGCCGTAGGGCGAGTAGGCCTCGCGCGGATCGCCATAGGCGCTTTCACGGACGTAGCTGGAGTCGAGTGACCCGCCCGTGTGCGCCGTGACGAGATTACCGCCGCCAACCGCCGTCACGTTCGGGTCGGCCGCCGGGGTGCCGACGCTCTTGACGAACTTGGCGTTGTGGCCGGTGAAATAGGCAAAGCCGGGGCATTGCAGACCGCCTTCGTCGCCCGAACTGGCCACGAACGTGATCCCCTCGGCGTTGCCCTGTTGATAGATCTCGTCCTCGATCGTCAGATAGTAGGTATAGTCCGTTCCGAAGTTATAAGCGGCGGTGTAGCCAAGCTCACAGCCGCCGAAGGACGAGTTGACCACGTCATAGCTGCCGTCGTCGACAATCGCCTGGTAGCCGTCGATGATGTGGTAGTCGTAGAGGTCGGGAATGCTGAACAGGGTCACATGGGCGCCCGGGGCGCCGCCGGTGATCTGCTGAACATCCAGGCTGGCTTCGAACGAGCCACCCCCGTTGTAGTTGCCGCCGCCGTCGATCAGCACGGTGTCGACGGTTGGGGCCGGATTGCCGGTGGTGCTGGTGAACCCTTCGTGGTCGAACAGGGCCTGAACATCATCGGGGAAGATAAGGTCGGACATAAGTACGGCCGCCTTCACGCCCGTGCCGTCCAGCCGGTTCGTGTTGGGCAGAACGCTCTGATAGGATGGATAGTCGTAGGCCTGCTTCAGGTCGTTGTACCAGTAGACACCGGTGACGCCTGACCGATTGTCGGGGTGGGCGTCGGCCACCTTCAGCGACAGGGGTTGGCGCGGGTGCAGATTGCCGAAGCCGAGGACCTTGGCGCCTTCCTGCTGCAGGGCGGTGGGCAGGGCCATGGGTCCGACCGACACGAAATGCTCACGCCCGCCGGCGCCGGCGATCACGCCCAGGTGCGTTCCGAACACCATGTTCACGCGCCCGACGGTTCCGGACACCTTCAGAGAGCGGCTATGGCCGCCGGCGACGCTCAGCCCGCTCGCCTCCAGGGCCGCCTGCACCTTGGCGACGGAAGCGGCCGTCGGACCGAACTGGGCGGCGAACTGGGCCGGCGTCAGCCAGTGCTGGTATTGCGGGTTGCCCGGCGTGTGCTGCGCCAGCAGCAGGGCCTTCAGCTGGTCGGGATTGCGCAGGGGCAGGTACACCTGGAAATCGACCGTCTTGAGCGGCGAGGCGACGGCCGCCTCGGGCGGTAGCGGGGCCGCCAGAGCCGGCGAGGCGATCGCCGCTGCGGCGGCGAGCGCCAACCAGGAAATCGGATGAAGTCTGCTCATGAAAAAGCCCTCGCTGGATCGAACCCATGATGGCGACGCGGATCGACGAATCCGCTGTCCGCCCGGCGGAGCGACGCAGTCGCCCCTTCTGATGCGCACGCTACACGGCCATTGGATTTGGTCCAGAGAAAAGTTGTCGGCAATCTGTTGATTTGGTGGCCGCTTGCCAGACGGGCGGATTTCGCTTCCCCGGACCCGATCCGGCGGTCTAAGCGCCGAGAAAATGCTTAAATTCCAAGGGACCGCTCAGCCCCTAGCCCAATTGAGCCGGTGGCGCGGCGGGTCGACGATTCCCGACGTTCCGCCACATTTTTGACTTGCCAAGGCGGGCGATTACCCCTTTCCTCACGCATATCTTGCAACGCGACGCGGCTGGGCCGCTTTCGCACGGATCCACGCATGGAGGGTTTTCGATGAGTTGGCTCAAGGGTCTCGGCGCCGGCGCGGCGTTTGCGGTGCTTTCGCTGGCGGCGGCCCTTCCGGCGGCGGCCTTCACCCTGTCCAACAGCAACGGCGGGGATGGCCACGTCAACGCCATCACCGGCGGCTTTGACCTGGTGGGCGCCGACAACGGCGCCGGCCCCAACCTGACGCTCTATACGGAAACCGCGGCGACGACCGGGACCCTGCAGGCCGACTACGCCTATTCGACCAGCGACCCCGGCGGCCCCGAGTTCGACCCGGCCGGCCTGTACCTGGGCGCCAACGACCGATTCGCCCAGCTTTCGCCTTCGGCTTCCGGCTCCATCCGCTTCCACGTCACGGCCGGCGAAACCTACGGCTTCTATGTAAACTCCTCAGACAGCGCCTTCGGGGCGGGGGATATCGCGATCACCAATCTGGCCGCGGGCGTGCCTGAGCCCGCCGCATGGGCCCTGATGCTGGTCGGCTTTGGCGCCCTGGGCGCCCGGGTTCGCCTGCAGCGACGGGCGAAACAGGCTTCGACCGCAGCCTGACCCCACAGGCTTGACGCGGCTAACGCCGCCGGTCTGTCGACCGGCGGCGTTTGTGTATGTTCCGGCTGGGATCAGAAGATGGCGTAGCCGCCGTCGATAAGGAAGCTGTCGCCGGTGTGATAGCGGGAGGCGTCTGACGCCAGATAGACCGCGATGCCGCCGAAATCGTCAGGCTCGCCCCAGCGGCGCGCCGGCACCCGCGGAATCACCTTTTCAGCGAACGCGGTCGAGGCCTGGGCGGCGGCGGTCATGTCAGTGGCGATCCAGCCGGGCAGGATGGCGTTGGCCCGCACGCCGTATCGGGCGTGTTCGACGGCTATCGACTTCATCATCGAGATCACCCCGCCCTTGGTGGCGGCATAGGCCTGGTTGCGCGCGGCGCCCTCGATGGCGGCCAGGGACGCAACCACGGCTATGGAGCCGCCGGGATCGCCGGCGCCCGAGCGCGAGACCATGTGCCGGCAGGCCTCGCGGCAGGTGAAGAAGGCCCCCTCGAGATTCACCGCCATGTTGCGCCGCCAGATCTCGACGGTCATGTCCGAGAATGATCGCGCGGCGGCGCCGATGCCAGCGTTGGCGATCACGGTGTCGATCCGACCCATGGCCACGGCGGCCTCGCCCATGGCGGCCACGACGGCCGCCTCGTCCGCGACATCGACCTGCTGGGCCAGCACCCGCACGCCCAGTGTCGTCAGTTCGCCCTCGGCGGCGAGATTGTGGGCGGCGCTGGTTCCCCAGATGACGATATCGGAGCCCGCCTGGGCAAGGGCGCGGGCCATTCCCAGGCCGATGCCCCGGTTGCCGCCGGTGACCAAGGACACCTTGCCTGTCAGGTTGAACGGCTCATAGGCCATGAGAGTTTCCTTCTCGCCTTGTGACTGGGTTGCCGGGTTCTAAGGCCGCCTTCCCCAACGCCCGTCAAGCGCCGGCCGCCGGCCCGGCCCCAGCCCTAGAACAGCACCCGCGGGTTCATGATCCGCCCCGGATCGAGCGCCAGCCGTACGGCCCGCAGCGCTGCGACCTCGACCGGGCTCTTGTAGGTGACGGCTTCGGCCGTCTTCATTGAGCCCAGGCCGTGCTCGGCGCTGATGGAGCCGCCCAGCGACGCCACCAGATCATGGACCAGACGCGCGCCCTCATCGCGGGACGCCGCATGGCCCGCCCCATCACCGGCGGCGGGAGCGAGCACATCAAAGTGGATGTTTCCGTCGCCCACATGGCCGAAGGCGTCGATGCGCACGCCAGGAAAGCGCTTCTGCAGTTCAGCCGCGGCGGTGTCGAGGAACTCGACGATCGCCGAAATCGGCACGGAGATGTCGTGCTTCCACGCCGGCCCCTCCGGCTTCTGGGCCGCCGACTGACCCTCGCGGAGGGCCCAGAAGGCCTTGGCCTGCTCCCCGCTCTGGGCAAGCACCGCATCGGCGACAAGCCCGCTGTCCATGGCGTCGGCGAGCAGGCTCTCGAGCGCCGCTTCGGCGGCGCCCGTCCGGGCGCTGGCGATCTCCACCAGGACGATCCAGGGCGTACAGGTGGCGAGGGGGTCGCGCACGCCGGGAAGGTTGCGGACCGCCAGGTCGACGCCCAGCCGGCTGATCAGTTCGAAAGCCTCGACCTCGCCACCGGTCTGCCCCCTGGCGAGAACCAGCAGATCGATCGCCTGTCGCGGCTCCTCGACGGCGACGAGGGCTACGGCGCGGGAGGCGAGGATCGGGACCAGCCGCAGGGACGCGGCGGTAATGACCCCCAGCGTGCCTTCTGCCCCGATGAGCAACTGTTTGAGGTCGTAGCCGGTATTGTCCTTGCGCAGGCGCTTGAGGCCGTTCCAGACGGAGCCGTCGGGCAACACCGCCTCCAGGCCCAGCACCAGAGCCCGCATGGTCCCGTAGCGCAGGACCGCAGTGCCGCCGGCGTTGGTGGAGATCAGCCCGCCTATGGTGGCCGTCCCCTCGGACGCCAGATCCAGAGGCAGGCGCCGACCCGCCTCCAGGGCGGCGGCATGAGCGGCGGCCAGGGTCACACCGGCCTCCGCGACGATCACGTCATCCAGCGGATCGACCGCCCGGACCGCACGAAGCCGCTCGGTGGAGAGCAGGATTTCCCCCTGCGGAATCTGGCCGCCCACCAGCCCCGTATTGCCCCCCTGCGGGGTCACGGCCACGCCGGCGCGGGCGCAGATGCCGATCACCGCCGCCACCTGAGCCGTGTCGGCGGGCAGGACCAGAAGGGGCGTCGCGCCATGCCAGCGGTCACGCCACTCCAACAGCTTGGGGGCCAGGCGATCGGAATCCTCGCTCCATCCGGCGGGGCCAAGCGCCTGTTTCAATTGGGCGAGCACATCGGAGGACGCAGGCGGGATCATGAAGTCAGTCTAGGACGCCTTGCCGGAAGCGTCATCCGATATGGCCAGCGGCGCGGCGCAGCCGGTCGTTGACGGCCTCGCCCAGTCCGCCGGGCGGAATGGGCGCCACGGCGATCGCTTCGGGGTGGGTCGCGTCCGCGGCGCGGAGGAAGGCGAAGAGGTTCGCGGCCGCCTCGGCGAGATCGCCGGCGGCACTGAGGTTGAACACCCCGGGTCCGGCAGCGGTGGGGCCGAACGCCAGGTAGGCCTCTCCGGGCCGGGCCGCCGCCGCCTCGAGCCGAACCGGGGCGACGGGAGCGTAGTGGCGGGCCATGCGCCCCGGCGAGCGACGGGCGTCGCCTTCGGCCTCCGCCAGGGGCCCGATCAGGCTCTCGATCTGATCACGGGTCACGGACCCCGGCCGGAGCAGTCGCGGCGGTCCGTCCAGCAGGGCGACCACTGTCGATTCGAGACCGATCCGGCAGGGGCCGCCATCCAGGGCCGCGGCCGCGAACTCGCCCGTCTCGGTCACCGCGTCGACGAAGGTGGTCGGGCTGGGCCTGCCCGAGCGATTGGCGGACGGCGCGACCAGAGGCCGGCCGAACCCGGCAAGCAGCGCCTGGGCCATCGGATGCGCCGGCGCGCGGAGCGCGACGGTGTCGAGACCCGCCCGGGCCAGATCGCACACCCTTTGCCCGCCCATGGCCGGGGCGACGATCGTAAGCGCCCCAGGCCAGAAGGCCTGGGCGAGAGACAGCGCGCGGGAATCCAGCCGGGCCAACTTGCGGGCCTGGTCCAGTCCGGTCACATGCGCGATCAACGGATTGAAGCGTGGCCGGCCCTTGGCCTCGAAGACCCGCGCCACGGCCAGTGGATTGGCGGCGTCGCACGCAAGGCCATAGACCGTCTCGGTCGGCATGATGACCAGGCGTCCCGCCGCGAGGGCGGCCAGGGCGTCTTCAAGCCCGTGCTCCGCCCCGGTCAGAGGACGACCCGCGCGCTGAGCGGGCCGTCGGTCGCCGCGGATCGGAACGCTCGGAACATCGCCCGGACCGGCGCGGCGCGGGGCGTCTTGGCGCTAGAGGTCATCCGGGCGGGCCTGGGGCTGGAGCGGGGGGCGATATCGCGCTCCGGCTTAGCGTGGACGTATAAATTGTTCTAGATAGGAGCCGCCGCCTGAAGCAAAAGCATAGAGGCCGATTCCGCCTCCAGGACCCGACCCGAAGGACATTTCATGAGCTACAAGGCCCCCGTTCGCGATCTGCAGTTCTCCCTCCGGGAGGCGGCGGATTTCGGCCGTCTCGAAGCGGCGTTCCCTGCCGCCGACGCCGAGACCGTCGCCGCGGTTCTGGAAGCCGCCGGGGCGTTCGCCGGCGATGTCCTGGCGCCGTTGAACGGTCCTGGCGACAAGGCGGGGGCCCGCTTCGAGAACGGCGCCGTGCGCGCCGCGCCCGGATTTGCGTCCGCCTACAAGGCCTTCGCCGGCGGCGGCTGGAACGGCCTCGCGGCCGACCCCGAATTCGGCGGCCAGGGGCTGCCCAAGGCCCTGGAGATTGCCGTCTTCGAGATGGTGCAAGCCGCCAACATGGCCTTCGGCCTGTGTCCGATGCTCACCCTGGGGGCCATCGAGGCACTCAGCATTCACGGCACGCCGCGGCAGAAGGCCCTCTACCTGCCCAAGCTGATTTCCGGCGAATGGACAGGCACAATGAACCTGACCGAGCCCCAGTCGGGCTCGGACCTTGGCGGGATCACCACCCGCGCCGAACCGGACGGCGCTGGCGCCTACCGCCTGACCGGTCAGAAGATCTTCATCACCTGGGGCGACCACGACGTCGCCGACAACATCATCCATCTGGTCCTGGCCCGTTTGCCTGACGCGCCCGCCGGCTCCCGGGGCCTGTCGCTGTTCCTGGCGCCGAAATTCCTGCTTTCCGACAGCGGCGCCCCCGGTGTGGCCAATTCCCTGCGGGCGGGAAGCCTCGAGCACAAGCTGGGCATCCACGCGTCGCCGACGTGCGTGATGCTGTTCGAAGGCGCCAGCGCGGAACTGGTGAGCGCGCCCAACCAGGGCCTGGCCGCCATGTTCGTGATGATGAACGCCGCGCGCCTGCAGGTGGGCGTGCAGGGCGTGGCTATCGCCGAACGGGCCTATCAGCAGGCGCTGGCCTTCTCGCTGGAGCGCAAGCAGGGCCGGTCAGCCTGGACCGGCGCCTCGCCGTCCCGCCTATTCGACCATCCCGACGTCCGACGCAGCCTGATGCTGATGAAAGCGCGGATCGAGGCGGCCCGGGGGATCTGTCTGTCTACGGCGGTGGCGGCTGACCTCGCCCGCCACGCCGTCAATCCTGTGGACCGCGAAGCGGCCCGCATGCGCGAGGATCTGCTCACCCCGATCGCCAAGGCCTGGTCCACCGATATGGGAGTCGACGTGGCCTCCATCGCCCTGCAGATTCACGGTGGCATGGGCTTCATCGAGGAGACCGGTGCGGCGCAGCACTATCGCGACGCCCGCATCCTGCCGATCTATGAAGGCACCAACGGCATCCAGGCCATCGACCTGATGGGCCGCAAGCTGGCCATCGGCAAGGGCAAGGCGGTGCGCGAACTGGTGGCGGAGATTTTCCCCACCGCCGCGGCCCTGAAGAGCGCCGATGATGCCTGGCTGCACACGATCGGGGCGCGGCTGGAAGCCGGTCTCGCCGCCGTTCAGTCGGCCACGGGCTGGATGCTCGAACGTCGCGGCCATGCACAGCCGGACGCTCTGGCGGGGGCGACGCCCTATCTGAAGCTGCTCGGCGACGTGGTCGGAGGCTGGATGCTCGCCAAGGGCGCCCTGGCGGCCTCGGAACGCCTCGCCGCCGGCGAGGGGCCCAAGGACTACTGGCGCACGCGGATCGGCCTGGCGCGGGTCTTTTCGGAGCAGGTGCTGGCCCAGGCCCCGGCGCTCTCCCAGGCGGTCAGCCAGGGGTCGATCGACCTGTTCCGCGCCACGCCGGAATCAATGGGGGCCTGACGCCGCTCGGCGGGACCATCGCCCTCAAGGACGCTGGTCTTCAGGGCGCGCCGGGCGCAACGCTGGGGTTGGCCACAGCGACGGAACGCCGGAGAGTCGCCAGTGCGGTCGAGTCGGGTATTGCTGATCGCACTCACGGCGGTGATGGCCGCGACTTCGGCCGCCTCGGCCAGACCCTGCCGTCTCGGCCCGGACGAAAAGCCCCTGGGTTGCCCGGAAGCCGCTACGGTCCCGCGACGCGAGCCGCCGCCGTCGACCATACCCGCCAGTCGGCCGCCGGTTTCCTTCACCGCCGATCCGCGCCATGTCTGCCTCAATCCACACACCGGCGCGCGACGGAAATGCCAACCCGAAATGCTTGGGCCAGTCGGAAACCGGCCCAACTGAGCTCTGTCAGCTTCTTTTCCCTCGACACGGGTTCGTGAAGGTTGAACCCTCCCCTGACACAATTTACGCCCAATTCGGGTGAGACCGTGGCGAAAAAGGGTCTTGTCGCGATGCGAAACACAAACACCTCCGGCTCCGCGCGCAAAGCCGCGCTCCTCGGCGCAACGGTCATGGCGCTAGCTTGGTCAGGAGCGACAGCACGGACCAACGACCCCGCATACCTGAACTATGATGGCGGAGCCCAATTGCTTGGACCGAACGACGTGCCCGTGGATGGCAGTATCACGTCGCTCGGCTCCCTCGGAGTCGTGGCCGGCAACGGCGGCGCCTTTACTGGCAGTCTCGGCTTCAGAGGCGT
The DNA here is from genome assembly GCA_903923135.1 of uncultured Caulobacteraceae bacterium. Classification (GTDB taxonomy): domain Bacteria; phylum Pseudomonadota; class Alphaproteobacteria; order Caulobacterales; family Caulobacteraceae; genus Acaudatibacter; species Acaudatibacter lapponiensis. Next base: position 57,724 of record CAIXWN010000080.1, read on the forward strand.
TACGCAATATGACACCCGCGCCCTGAACGGCGGTTTCAGCTCCATCCCGCCGGACACCATGGGCGCGGTCGGCGCCACGCAGTTCATGGAAACCACCAACGGCGGCTACGCGGTGTTCGACAAGGCGACCGGGGCCCGGACCGCCCTGATCTCCGACGGCGCATTCTGGACGGCGGCCGGCCAGACCCAGGCGACCCTGCCGAACAGTCTGCCGGCCGGTAACGGCGACGCGCGGATTCTTTTCGACAGGATTTCCAACAAGTGGATCGTCGAATCCTTCGGAGCCAGCCTGGACACGATCCAGATCGCCGTGTCGACGACATCCGACGCCCTCGGGCCCTGGAAATCGACCTCGTTTGTCGCACATGCCGGCGGCATCGCCGACTATCCGACGATCGCGATCGACGGCAAGGCGGTCTACATCGGCACCAACGACTTTTCGGCCGCCGGTAACTATGAAGGCGAAACGCTGAACATTATCAGCCGCAAGGACCTGTTCGGCGCGACACCGACCACGGCCAGTCTGAAGCAGTTCGTCACCCCGCTGTCCGCTGTCCTCGGCGGCGCGGACCCGGGGTACGCCATCCAGGGCGTCAATCAACTCGGAAACGATGCGGGCAAGATTCTGGCTGTCAGTATCCAGGGCCCGGACCTCATTCGCTACAACGTCAACAATCCCGGCACGGCTGTCGTCACGCTGAGCAACGTCTCCTACCTCGGCACGACGCCCTATGATGCAAACAACCCCGCCGCCCAGCCCGGCGACGCCATCATCGGCGGGCCGGTGATCGACACGCTTGACGACCGGGTGTCGGGCGCCGTGTGGGAACGCAATGGACTGATCTACGCCGTACACGTCGTCACCCCCACCGGCACCGACCACACCGCCGTCGTCTGGACGGTGTCGAACGCCGCGACCAACGCCCTGGTTCAGGAAGGAGCCATCGGCGGAAAGGGCGATGCCTACGACTACTTTCAGGGCGCGATCGCCGTGAACAGATCCGGCCAGGTCGTGATCAGCTATGACCGCTCCAGCTCGGATCCGGCGACCGGCGCGGTAAGTCTTTTCGCCCAGACCTTCAACCCGACGCCCGACGGCTCACTGGTGAGCACGGGCGCCGTCCTGCTGAAGGTCAGCGACACGATCGACTATCACAATGGCTCGCTGGAAGGCGCCCCAGCAGCCGGCCGGCAACGCTGGGGCGACTACGCCCAGGTGACCGTGGACCCGAACAACTTCGAGAATTTCTGGATGATCGGCGAGTACGCGGCCGAACCCAACACGCCGGGCGCCGGACATCCCGGCGGCACCGGTGGCACGCGCTGGGGCACCTGGGTCACCAGCCTGACCCTCGCGGCGGTTCCGGAACCGGGCGCCTGGGCGATGATGCTGCTCGGGTTCGGGGTGGCCGGTGCGGCGGCAAGGCGCGCGCGCGCGACCCGCCGATCCGTCACCGCCTGATCGGCCCGCCGACGGCAACCGAAAAGCCGCCCGAGCGGGACAGCAATTCGGCCTCCGCGGCCGCGGGTCCGCGACGCTTCAGAGTTGGGCGAGAAGGTACTCGGCGGTCGAGACCTTGAACTCACCGCCCTGCTCGACGTTGAGTTCCTTGATCACGCCGTCCTTGACGACGACCGAGTAGCGCTGCGACCGCAGGCCCATTCCGAAACCGCGACCGTCCAGTTCCAGGCCCACGGCCCGGGTGAAGTCGCCGTTGCCGTCGGCCAGCATCAGGATGTCATCGCCAACGCCCTGATTTTCGCCCCACGCCTTCATGACGAACACGTCGTTCACCGAGACACAGGCGATGGTGTCGACGCCCTTGGCCTTCAGTTCGGCGGCGTGGGCCTTGAATCCCGGGACATGCTTGGCCGAGCACGTGGGGGTGAAGGCGCCGGGGACGGCGAACAACGCCACGGTCTTGCCCTTGAACAGGTCATCGCTGGTGATCGGCCGGGGCCCTTCGGCGGTGAAGGTGGTAAAGGTCGCGCTGGGCACGGTGTCGCCGATTTTGACGGTCATGAATTTCTCCTGGGGTTTGACAAACATCAATTAGGGTCAAGCGGCGCGAACGCCAAGGGCGCGGACAGCGAGGCAGGCTTGATTCAGACCCGCAGAGTCGCGATCCTTGCCGCCATGATGACGGCGTCAAATGCTTACCTGGCCGGGCGGTTGCTGGTGGCCATGCCCGGGATCGGAGATCCGCGCTTCGAGCGCGCGGTGATTCTGCTTTGCGAACACGATGAGGCCCACGCCATGGGGCTGACGGTCAACCGACCTGTGGAGGGCCTGACCATCGCCGATCTGCTCGGCAGGCTGGGGGTCGCCGCAGGACCCGAGACCCTTGGCGATCTGGTGTTGATGGGCGGGCCGGTGGATCCCGAGCGGGGCTTTGTGCTGCACACCCGCGATCAGGGCACGGGCCCGCACTCCGTTCGAGTGACCGGCGAACTGATGCTGACGGCGTCGCGCGAAATTCTCGAAGTTCTGGCCGACGCCGACCGGCGACCGCGCCGGGCCGCCATGGCCGTGGGCTATGCGGGGTGGGACGCCGGCCAGCTGGAACGCGAGATCCGCGAGAGCGTGTGGCTGACCTGCGAGGTCGACGAAGACCTGCTGTTCGATGACGATCATGAACACAAATGGTCCCGGGCCCTGGCCAAGATCGGGGTGGCTCCGGAGAACCTTTCGGCCCAGCCGGGTCGCGCCTGAGCCTGAACGAGTTCAGACGCCGAGGTCCAGGACCAAGCCGCGCCGATCGGCCGTCGCATCCTGCCTCAGGCCGGCGACACAAGTCCGAAGAGCAAATGATCGCGCCATACGCCGTCGATCTTCAGATAGTCTTTCGCCAGACCCTCCTTCTGGAAGCCGGCCTTGCGAAGAACCGCCTGCGATCCGGCGTTGGTGGGAATGCAGGCCGCCTCCACCCGATGAAGCCGGAGCCGGTCGAAACAGAACAGGGTTACGGCCCGGACGGCGTCGACCGTGTAGCCGTGGCGGGTGAACGGCGCGCCGACCCAGTAGCCGATTGACCCCATCTGGGCCACGCCGCGGCGAATGTTGGACAGGGTGATGCCGCCGACGAGGACGTTATCGCCGCGGCGGAACACCAGAAAGGGATAGGCGACGCCGCGCTCGATATCCTGGGCATGGGCCGCGAGGCGCCGCCGGTAGGCGCCGCGGGTCAGGTCATCGGCAGGCCAGGTCGGTTCCCAGGGCTGCAGAAAACCGCGCGACGCCTCGCGCAGGGCCGACCATTCGGCGAAGTCCGAGGCTCGATGCGGACGCAGGCGCACCAGTGCGCCCTCCAGACGGAGGTCGTGGTCAGCGGCGATCCAGTCGAGCAGGGCCATGATCACCGATCTTGGCGCCGTTTCCCTGATCGGCCAACAGCTGGCGGCGGCGCACGGATCCGGCGCTCAGTCGAACAGTCCCGCTTCGAAGCGCCGGGCGGCGTCGGTCGCGGCCCGCGGCCCCAGCACGGCGACCGTCGCCCGGCGGGACCCCCGCAGGGTCGTGTCCAGCGCGGCGACGGCCTCGGCGGTGACCTCGTCGATCGCCGCGGCCATGTCGGCCGGCGGGATCTGGCGACCGAAGGCGAGCGTCTGCGCCGCGGCCTGCTCAGAGCGGGCCAGCAGGGATTCGCGGGCCATGAACAGGGAGGCCTTGAGCTGGGCCTTGGCCCGGCGCAGTTCAGCGTCGCCGATGTGGCCAAGCAGCCCCCGGATTTCACGCGCCGCCACCTCGGCCAGTTGGCCGGCGTCGGCCGCCGCGCAGCCAGCGTAGACGCCCAGCACCCCGGCGTCGGCGTAGGCCTCGCCATAGGCGTCGATGGCATAGGCCAGGCCCAGCCTTTCGCGCGCCTCCTGGAACAGTCGCGACGACATGCCCCCGCCGAGAGCTTCGGCGAAGACCCTCAGGGGCCAGTAGTCCGGGTCCGAGACGCCGACGGCCGGCAGGAGAATGACCAGATGGGCCTGCTCAAGCCGGCGCCGCTCCATGGCGTGGCCGCCGGTGAACTGCGCCGGCTCCGGCGCCAATCGGTCGGCCGCAGGCGCGCCGCCGAATGCTGTCTCGGCCAGACGCAGGAACGCCTCCTCGTCGACCGCGCCGGCCACGCTGACAACGAGCCGGTCGGGCGCGTACAGCGCCGCCCGCCAGGCTTCCATCGCCGCCGGGTCGGCCGGAGCCAGGCTGGCCACCGAGCCCAGAATCGGCCGGCCGAGGGACTGCCCGCCGAAGGCCGCCGCCTGGGCCAGTTCGAACACCTGATCATCCGGCGCGTCGGCAGCCTCGGCGATTTCCTGACCGACAACATACTTCTCCCGCGCCAGATCGCCTTCGTCGAGGGTCGGCCGCTGGACCAGGTCGGAGACGATCTCCATGGCCAGCGGCAGGCCGCCAGCCAGCGCACGGACCTGAAAACTGGTGCGTTCATGCCCGGTCGCGGCGTTCAGCTGTCCCCCGTCGGCCTCGATCGCCTCGACGATCTCCCGGGCTGACCGGCTTCCGGCTCCCTTGAACACCATGTGTTCGAGCAGGTGGGACCACCCTGAGCGCGCCTCGTCCTCCCAGCGAGCGCCGCGCCCAGCCACAACCGATAGGGCGAGCGTTTCGAAACCCGGCGCCGGATCGCACAGCAGGGTGACGCCGTTGGCCAGCTGGTGGCGGCGCGGGAGCGCCGCGCGGACCTTGGTCATGAGAGCGCGAAGTCGCGCACGTAGGTCTTCACCGCCTCGGCGTCGGCGGGAAGGCGGTCGATGGCTTCGGCGAAGCCGGCGCGGAGTCGCACGGCCAGCGGCGCCGGCGGCGAGGCGCCTGTCGCCGCCAGCACAGCATCGGGGAACTTGGCGGGGTGGGCCGTGGACACCACCACCAGAGGCGTCGCCTGCGGCGCGGGGCGAGCCCGTCGGGCGCCGGCCACGGCCACCGCCGTATGAGGGTCGATCAGCACCCCTGTCTGGCGCAACGTCTCGTCCATGGTCCGCGCCGTCTCGGCCTCACTGACCGCCTCGCCGAGAAACACGGTCCTGATGGCGGCGAGCACATCCGCGGGCAGGGAGACACGGCCGTCGGCGGCAAAGGCCCGGAACGTCCCGGCCGTCAGAGCAGCGTCGCGACCCGCGCATTCGAAGACAAGGCGTTCGAAGTTCGACGCCACCTGGATATCCATCGCCGGGCTCTGGGTGGCGGCGGCGGGGCCGCGGCGATAGTCACCCGATGTGAGCGCCCGCGCCATGATGTCGTTGGCGTTGGTGGCCACGATCATCCGTCCGATCGGCAGACCCATGAGGCGCGCCCCATAGCCGGCGAAGGCGTCGCCGAAGTTGCCTGTGGGCACCGCGAAATCGATGATCCGGGCCGGCGCGCCCAGGGTGGCGGCGGCGGTGAAATAGTAGACGCACTGCGCGACGATGCGGGCGAAATTGATCGAATTGACCGCCGAGAGGTTCACGGCGTCGGCGAAGTCTCCGTCCTGGAACAGCGATTTGAGAATGGCCTGGCAGTCGTCGAAGTCACCGGCGACGGCGACCGTGCGCACGTTGTCCTGCGCCGTCGTGGTCATGAAGCGCCGCTGGACCTCGGAGATCCGGCCTTCCGGAAAGAGCACGACGATGCGCACGTGATCGAGGCCGGCGAAGGCCTCGACGGCGGCGCCGCCGGTGTCCCCGGAGGTGGCGCAAACGATCGTTATCGACCGCCCCCGCGCCGCCAGCACGTGGGTGTAGAGCCGGCCGAGGATCTGCATCGCCACATCCTTGAAGGCGAGCGTCGGGCCGTGGAACAGCTCCAGCAGGAATCGGTCGGGACCGAGCTGGACCAGAGGCGTCACGGCCGGGTGCGTGAAACTGGCGTAGGCGGCCTGGCACAGGTCCAGAAGGATCCCGGCCGGGATTTCGTCGCCGGCGAAGCGGCCGAGGATATCAGCGGCAACCTCGGCGTAGGGCCTGCCGGAATATCCGGCGATGGTCTCCGGGCTGACCGTCGGCCAGGACTGCGGGCAATACAGGCCCCCGTCGGGGGCGAGGCCCGCAAGCAGGGTTTCGGTAAAACCGAGGGCGGGCGATTCACCGCGTGTGGAGATGTATTTCACCGGCCTTTGAGCCTTCGGATGAGCAGCGCGACATAGAACCACGACATGATGATGGCCAGGGCGAACCATGTCAGAGCGTAGACGAGATGGTTGTTGGGGATATCCTGCGGAAGCGCCGCCGGAACAACCCCCGGCGGCGCCGGCGCCTCGGACTCCAGGGCGATGATGTAGGGCGCCGGTCGCCGGACACGGTTATCGGCGGCGATGCCGCCGACGGCGACGGTGTCGAGCACCCGGAAGACGCGCGGCCCGGTCGCCGGGCTGCTTTCACCAGGGCCCAGCATCGGCTTGCCCCCCGGCGACCGCAGAACCCCGACGACGTCCACGGGATTCGGGAAGGCGGCCGCCTGCGGGGCCATGGCGCCGGTGAAGCGCGTCACCAGGCCCCTGTCCAGCAGCACCCCGTCGAAGGGCGCTCCGTCAAGGTGGCAGACGCTGACCAGACGCCAGCCGACCTGGCCGTCTCGCAAGGCGTAGCGGTAGGCGTTCGCCGAAGGGGCCGGTGAAGGAAGGCACCGGGCCGACACCCGGCGATACTCCACATCCTGCCCCTGCGCGGCCAGGCTCAGAATCTCGCCCAGTGGGCGGGTGGGCGCCGAGCGCAGAGCGTCGACGCGGCGAAGAAGGTCCGTCTTCCAGGCCAGCCGCTGGACCTGCCAGACACCCAGACCGGTCAGGACCACGAACGCCAGGGCGGCGGCGATCGTGAGACCGAAGGGGAAGCGCTTCACGCCGGGTCGTCCCGCCTGTGCTGGGCGGCCTTGTTGCGGATCTGCGCGGCGATCATGAGGCCCTTCATCGGCCGCAGCAAACCGAGGCACAGGCCCGCCCCGAGCGGCAACCACACCACGAGATGCACCCACACGGGTGGGTGATAGGCCACCTCGGTGAACAGGGCCGAGAACACCACCAGGAACCCGACGATCATGATCACGAAAACCGCAGGACCATCACCGCTGTCGGCCTTGGCCAAGGGATAGGCGCAGCCGGCGCAGACATTCGTGAGGCTCAGAAAGCCGGCGAACAGGGGCCCCTTGCCGCAGTTCGGGCAGCGCCCGAGGGCGCCCGCCAGAAAGGGATTGACCCCCGCCGCCTGGGTCAATGCCCCCAGCCGGACCCGAAGATCACGTAGAGGAACGTGAACAGGAAGAGCCAGACCACGTCGACGAAGTGCCAGTACCACGCCGCCGCCTCGAACCCGAAGTGCTGCTTCGGCGTGAAGGCCCCGTTGAGCAGGCGGATCAGGCAGATCGACAGGAAGATGGTGCCGATGATCACATGGAAGCCATGGAAGCCTGTCGCCATGAAGAACGACGAGCCGTAGAGACCCGCGTTGGCCGCCTCGGGGCCGTAGAAGAGCTTCTCGGACAGGATGTGGTTGTACTCATAGGCCTGGATGGCCGTGAACATCAGCCCAAGGGCAATGGTCAGGGCGAGGCCCATCTTGGCGCCCTTGCGGTCACCGGTCTGAAGGGCGTGGTGGGCCCAGGTCACCGTCGTACCGGACAGCAGCAAGGTCAGGGTGTTGACCAGCGGCAGTTCGAAAGCCGGAACGGTCTCGATGCCTTTGGGCGGCCAGTTGGCCCAGGCGGTGCGCACATCGTCTATAGCCGATCCGGCGCGGACGTTGTGGAACAGCGCCATCTCGAAGAACACCCAGAACCAGGCGACGAAGAACATCACTTCCGAGGCGATGAACAGGATCATGCCATAGCGTAGGCCAAGGGCGACGACCGGGGTGTGATCACCATGGTTGGCCTCCTTGACCACTTCGGTCCACCAACCGGCCATGGTCCACAGCACGCCGGCGAAACCCAGCGCCAGAACCCACCAGTTGCCTTTGGGCACACCCAGAAGGCCCTTGAGGCCGATGACCAGACCGAGGGCCAGGACAACCGCCGCGGCCGAGCCGATCAGCGGCCAGGGGCTGGGATTCACAAGGTGATAGTCGTGCTTGACGCCGTCGTGAGCCATGTCGCGGTTTTAAGACCTTCTTGCCCCAGCGAAGGACGTCGCTGGGACGCCGCCGCTCTCTGCCATTTCCAAAGTGCTATAGCCCTGCGCGCGACCGTCCGCCAAGAGGCGAAGCGGCCTGCGGTGCGGCCGCGGCCTGCTTGTCCGCGCCCGGACCGACCACGGCCGGAAAGAATGTGTAGGACAGGGTGATCTCGCCCTGGGATCGCGTGTCGAGATCTTCGCCGTACCTGTGGTCCACCGTATAGACCACGGGGAATTCGGCGCTCTGGCCCGGCGCGAGTGTCTGGTTCTTGAAACAGAAGCACTCCAGTTTCGAGAAATACGGGCCGGCGGCCTCGGGCATCACATTGTAGACCGCCCGCCCGGTCAGGGTCCGGTTGCTGATGTTGGTGGCCTTGAAGAAGGCCAGCTTGTTTTCGCCAAGGTGAACGGTCTGCAGCGCCTGCACGGGCTCGAAGCGCCAGCCGATTCCGTTCACATTGGTGTCGAAACGGACGACGACCGTCCGGCTCGAGACCGCGCGGCTGGCGACGTCCGCGGTGGCCCGCCTGACCGTGCCGTTGAAACCCGTGGCCTGGCAGAACGCCCGATAGAACGGCACCGCGGCGAACGCCGCGCCCACCATGACCGCGAAAACACCGGCGCAGACCAGCGCCAGGCGCGCGTTGCGTCCTGTCGCGTCAGTGCGCGCCGACATTGCCGGAGATCTTGACGATGGTGATGGCGAAAATGATCGCCACGAAGGCCAGCAACGCCACGGCCAGCAGGATGTTTCGTCCACTGCGGGCCTTCGCCGCAGCCCCATCCTCGCGATTGGGATCGCTCATGGCCGCAGGCCGAGGGCGGCCATCACCGGCAGCCGCTCGATCAGCAACGCCGAAAACAGCGCGAAGAGATAGAGCAGCGAGAAGGCGAACAGGTCTCGGGCGGGACGGGCGGCGGCGCGCACGTCGTACAGACCTTCCTTGCGCCCGGCCGGCAGCGGCGGCGCCGGCTCGCCGGCATGGCTGAAAGCCAAGCGGATGGCCAGGAACACCATTCCGAGCCCGCCGATGGCCGAAACGGCCAGATAGACCGGTCCGCCCAGGCCGGTGAACGCCGGGGCGACTCCCAGAGGCGCCAGCAGGAGGCTGTAGGCGAGAATCTGAAGCCGGGTGGAGGCGGCCCCCTTGACCACCGGCATCATGGGCACCCCCGCCTCCGCGTAGTCGGTCTTGGTGTAAAGGGACAGCGCCCAGAAATGCGGCGGCGTCCAGAAGAAGATGATGGCCACCAGCAGCCAGGCGTTGGCCGGAGCGTGACCGCTCGCCGCCGCCCAGCCGACCACCGGGGGAAGGGCGCCGGCCAGACCGCCGATGACGATGTTCTGCGGCGTGCGGCGCTTAAGCCAAAGGGTGTAGACCACTGCGTAGAAGGCGATCGTGAACGCCAGCAGGGCGGCCGAAAGCCAGTTGATCGCCAAGCCCATGATGCCGACCGAGAACAATGACAGGGCCACGCCCAGCGCCAGAGCGTCGGCCGCCTGCACACGGCCGGCGGGGACAGCGCGGCGCCGCGTCCGCCGCATCAGGGCGTCGATGTCGCCGTCATAGGCCATGTTCAGGGCCGCCGAGCCGCCGGCGCCGACGGCGATGCACAGGATCGCCACGGCGCCCAGCAGGGGATTGATCGCGCCGCCGGCGCAGATCAGCCCTGTGACCGCGGTGAATACGACCAGCGACATCACCCGGGGCTTGAGCAGCGACAGATAGTCCTGCCACCGCGCCGCCTCGGAGGGAAGGACGGCGGGCGTGATCGACGGGGTCATGGCGGGGCCGCTCAATGGCTTTCGGCGTGGATCACCGGCAGTTCATTGAACTGGTGGAACGGCGGCGGCGAAGGCAGCGTCCATTCGAGCGTGGTGGCGCCCTCGCCCCAGGGGTTGGCGCGGGCGGGGCGGCGGCGAACCGCCGCTTCGACGAGAACCAGGACGAACACGGCCAGGCCGACCAGCGTGATCAGATAGCCGTAGGAGGAGATCTCGTTCCAGAAGGTGAAGGCGCTGGGATAGTCCACCGTGCGCCGCGGCATCCCCTGCAGGCCCAGGAAGTGCTGCGGGAAGAAGACGATGTTGACGCCGACGAAGGTGATCCAGAAGTGGGTGTTGGCGAGAAATTCGTTGTAGCGCACGCCCCACATCTTCTCGAACCAGTAGTAGAAGCCGGCGAAGATGGCGAACACCGCGCCGAGGCTGAGCACGTAGTGGAAGTGCGCCACGACGTAGTAAGAATCATGGAGCGAGTAGTCGATGCCGGCGTTGGCCAGAACGACCCCGGTGACTCCCCCCACCGTGAACAGGAAGATGAATCCGATCGCCCACAGCATGGGCGTCTTGAACTCGAGTGAGCCCCCCCACATCGTGGCGATCCAGGAGAACACCTTCACGCCGGTGGGCACCGCAATGACCATGGTGGCCGCGACGAAATAGGCCTGCAGGTTGATCGGCATGCCCACGGTGAACATGTGGTGCGCCCAGACAATGAAGCCGAGGAAGCCGATGGCCACCATGGCGTAGGCCATGGCCAGGTAACCAAAGACCGGCTTGCGGGAGAAGGTCGAGACGATGTGGCTGATGATGCCGAAGCCCGGCAGGATCAGGATGTACACTTCGGGGTGACCGAAGAACCAGAACAGATGCTGGAACATCGTCGGATCGCCGCCGCCCGCCGCGTCGAAGAAGTGCGTGCCGAAATTGCGGTCGGTGAGCAGCATGGTGATCGCGCCCGCCAGGACCGGCAGGGAGAGCAGCAGCAGGAACACCGTCACCAGGATCGACCAGACGAACAGCGGCATCCGGTGGATGGTCATCCCCGGCGCGCGCATGTTGAAGATCGTGGTGATGAAATTGATGGCCCCCAGGATCGAACTGGCGCCGGCGAGGTGAACGCTAAGGATGGCGCAGTCCATCGCCGGGCCCGTGTGACCTATGGTCGAGAGGGGTGGATAGAGCGTCCAGCCGCCGCCGAAGCCCCTGCCCGGTCCGCCGTCGACGAACATCGAGGTGACGAGAAGCACATAGGAGGCGACCAGCAGCCAGAAGCTGATGTTGTTCATCCGCGGAAAGGCCATATCCGGAGCCCCGATCATCAGGGGGACGAACCAGTTGCCGAAGCCGCCGATCATCGCCGGCATGACCATGAAGAAGATCATGATCAGGGCGTGGCCGGTGACCACCACATAGTAGCCGTGCTTGGTCTGCTCGATCACGCCCATGAGGTTGATGAGCGAATTGGGCGCGAAGATCTGCAGCCCCGGAGCGGCAAGCTCCCAGCGGATCAGGCCGGAGAACAGGGCCCCGACGATCCCCGCCTGGATGGCGAAGATGATGTAGAGGGTCCCGATATCCTTGTGGTTGGTGGACAGGAACCAGCGTGTGAAGAAGCCAGGGGCGCCGCCGTGGGCGTCGTGCCCGCCAGCGGTGTCGGCGTGGGCCACGCGTCCGTGGGTGTCGGCGATATCAGCCATGATCTAATCTCCCTCGAACTGCGCTTAATGGGCCGCGGCCGGCGCGGCGTCCGACGGCGCCACCGCAGACGTCGCGGCGACCGGAGCCGGAGCTGCTGCGGCGACCACGGCCGGCTTGGGCGCCTTGCTGGCCACCCAGGCGTCAAACTCGGGCTGGGTCACCACATGCACCTCGATGGGCATGTAGGCGTGGTTGATGCCGCAAAGCTGTGAACACTGTCCGTAGAACGTACCGGTGCGGTCGGCCTTGAACCATGTCTGGTTCAGGCGGCCGGGGATGGCGTCGATCTTGATGCCGAACGCCGGCACCGAGAAAGAGTGGATCACGTCCTCGGCGGTCACCTGGACCCGCACGACCTTGCCCACCGGAGCCACGAGCGGGGCCGAAGAGGCCAGCAGATAGGGAACGTGCCTGGCGGCGGCGTCCTCCTCTGTCATCGGCTGGGAGGTGTAGGCCGCGATTTTCTGGTCGGGATATTCGTAGTCCCAGTTCCACTGTCGGCCGACCACCTTAACGGTGAGATCCGCCTTGGGCATGTCGTGCTCTTCGAACAGCAGCTTGAACGAGAAGATGGCGATGAACATCAGGATGAGCACCGGGATCACGGTCCAGGCCACCTCGATAGGGGTGTTGTGGCTGAAGCGCGCCGGCGTCGGATTGGCGCGGCGGTTGAACCGCACCATGACGATGATCAGCAGAACCAGCACCAGCAGCACGATACCGACGATGATCGGCAGCAGGATGTTGTCGTGAAAGCTGATCACGTCCCGCCGGATCTGCGAGGCCGCCGGCTGGAGATCCATCGCTCCACTGGTCGGTTGCCCAACGACCTGTTCGGCAAAGGCGTGGGCGGCGAAGGCCAGGCCAACAACGCCCGCCGAGATTCCGGCAGACAGCTGTTTCATCCGCGAAAGACCAGACTGCATGTTCCTCTCGGTCCGTTCCGCCGGGACGACGGCCCCCGAGGTCTCCGGGGGCGCGCCTCGCCGGCACGCATATCGAAAAGGCTTGGGGGATGAGGGGCGCTGAAAGAAGAAATGCGCCGCCCCCGGCCTCTTGATGCGGGGTGCATACGCGGATCGCATCGCGTTGCCAAGACGGTTACGCCCAACGCTGGCGGCTCGACGCGCCGCGGAGGTTATGGTCATTTCACAGGCGGGACGGGCTTCCTATCTAAGCCCGTCAGCCCCCCGATCCGTTGCAGACGAGTTGAATCATGAACGCTCCCGTCCTGGCCGCCTCCATTCTCGAAGCCTCGGGGGTCGATGTGCGCGCCGCCGAGAGTCTGCTGGGGGAGGCCCTGCAGGGAGCGGATGACGGCGAGATCTTTCTGGAGCGCTCCGAGAGCGAGGCGTTCGTGTTCGACGACGGGCGGCTGAAATCGGCTTCTTATGACTCCACAGAGGGCTTCGGACTGCGCGTGGTCGCGGGAGAGACGGCCGGCTACGCTCACGCCAGCGAGATCTCCGAGGCGGCGATCGGTCGCGCCGCCCGGTCCGCCGCCCTGGCCAAGCGCGGCTATTCCGGGACCGCGGCCGAGGGGCCGCGCGCGACCAACATCCGCCTCTACGGCGAGGAGAATCCCCTGGAGTCGCCCGGCTTCGCCGACAAGGTGGCCCTGCTGGAGGAGATCGACGCTTTTGCCCGCGCCCGCGACCCGCGCGTGGCTCAGGTCATGGCCTCCCTCGCCGGCGAGCGCCGCGTGGTGGAAATCCTGCGCGGCGACGGCCGGCTGATCCGCGACATACGTCCCCTGGCGCGACTGAACGTGTCCATTACCGTGGAAAAGGACGGGCGTCGGGAGAACGGATCCTCCGGCGCCGGCGGACGCGCAGGCTTCGAGGCCTGGATCACCCCCGAACGCTGGCGCGAACAGGTCGAGGAAGCGCTCCGCCAGGCCCTGGTCAATCTTGAGGCGGTCGACTGCCCGGCCGGCGAGATGGACGTGGTGCTGGGCGCCGGGTGGAACGGTATCCTCCTCCACGAGGCCGTGGGTCATGGCCTTGAGGGGGACTTCAACCGAAAGGGATCGTCGGCGTTTTCAGGACGCATCGGCGAGCAGGTGGCGGCGCGCGGTGTCACCGTCTTCGATGACGGCTCGATCGAGGGCCGCCGCGGCTCGCTGACTGTCGACGACGAGGGCACGCCCACCTCCCGCACCATCCTGATCGAGGACGGCTTCCTGGTGGGCTACATGCACGACCGCCAGAGCGCCCGGTTGATGGGCCTGCAGGCGACCGGGAACGGTCGGCGCCAGTCCTACGCCCACGCGCCACTGCCGCGGATGACCAACACCGGCATGCTGGCGGGAAGCTCCAATCGCGAGGAGATGATCGCCTCCACCAAACGCGGTCTCTATTGCGCCAACTTCGGTGGCGGCCAGGTGGACATCACCAATGGCAAGTTCGTCTTCCAGTGCACCGAGGCCTATCTCATCGAGGACGGCCGGATCAGCACGCCGGTGAAGGGCGCCACCCTGATCGGCGATGGCCCCTCGGCCCTGACCCGCGTCACCATGATCGGCGACGACTTCGCCTTCGATCCGGGCATCGGCGTCTGCGGCAAGGGCGGTCAGGGGGTGCCGGTGGGCGTCGGCCAGCCGTCCCTGAAGATCACCGGATTGACGGTTGGCGGCACCGGCGTCTAGGCCGCCGCGGACGTCTTGGGCAGAGAAGGGAGAGCGGCGACATGGCGGCTATGCTGATCCTGGCGGCGGCGGTCGCCGGCGCGGCCGTGGCGGCGCCGGATCCGGTCGCGCCGGCTTGGCGCGGCGAGATGCAGTGCTATGGGCCCGATATCGCGCGCCGGACCTGCAACGCATTGGGGTCCTACGCTCGAAACGCCGACGGCGGCATCGACAACACCGCGATCGTGCTGGTCTCCCCGTCGCCGCCGGTGACCATGACCACGGTGACGCGGGTGGTGATCAAGGCCGGCCAGGTCTGCGGCCAGGTGCGCGAACAGGACATCGACGCGGCCCGATTCGCCATGGGCGGCCAACTGCTTGACGCGGTCCACAGTGAGGCGCTGCGGCGGGAGATGAAGGCCGGAATGCAGACGATCGCGGGCCACGAGATCTGCACGGCCTATGTCCCCGACGGCGACCTGCTGGCCGCCACCGTGACTGTGGACGGCGTGGCCCGACCCGAACTTGATGACAAGGTCGTGTGGATCGCGCCGGCGGCCGGCTACAAGGTGGCGCCCTGACCGACACCGGCGTCGCGCGCCACTCCCCAGGCACGCGGGCCTGGGTGGTTCCGGTCGTGCTGCTGCTGGTGGCCATGACCTCTATCCAGCTTGGGGCGAGCTTTGCCAAAGGGCTGTTCCCCAGGATCGGCGCCCAGGGCGCGACCGCCCTGCGCCTGGGTTTTTCCGCCCTGATTCTTGCGGTTGTCCAGAGGCCCTGGCGGGGCCTTCGGCTGAACCGATCGATCCTTCCTCTGCTGGCCTATGGCGTGTCGCTGGGGGCGATGAACACGCTGTTCTACATGTCCATCCGCACGGTCCCGCTCGGGATCGCCATCGCCCTTGAGTTCGTCGGGCCCCTCGGCGTCGCCATGTTGGGTTCGAGGCGATGGATCGACGGGCTCTGGATCGCGCTGGCGGTGGGCGGTCTGGCCCTGCTGTTGCCTCTGCAACGTTCGGCGCACGGCATCGACCCTGGCGGGGCCCTCCTGGCCCTGGGCTCGGGAGCCGGCTGGGCGCTCTATATCGTTTTCGGCCGTCGCGTCGGTCAGGCCTATGGTGGCCGGGGCGCGGCGCTGGGCATGATCATCGCCGCGGCGGCCTTCGCGCCCCTGGGCGTCGCCCACGCCGGTCCGGCGCTTTTTTCGGCGACCATCCTGCCGGCGGGCTTTCTGCTCGCCCTGCTGTCCAGCGCCGTGCCCTACTCCCTGGAAATGTCGGCGCTGACCCGCCTGCCCTCACGGGCGTTCGGCACCCTGATGAGCCTGGAGCCGGCCATCGGCGCCCTGGCCGGCCTGGCGTTCCTCGCTGAGACGCCGTCGCCGTTTCAGTGGGCCGGCATCGGCGCGATCATCCTGGCCTCGCTTGGGACGGCCCTGACGCTCGGCTCCGGCGAGGTCGGCGAACCGCAGCCCCTGCCTACCTGACTACGCCTCCCAGAGCCCCTCAGCCGTCGGCGCGCATTGCGGCCGGATTCACCGCCTGGCGCTCGCCGTCGAGCGTCGGGGCGATGGGTTCCGGCTGCCCGGGATGACCGGGATCCTTAACCGCGTGGGCCCAGCGGCGGATGAACGGCGACAGCCCCAGGAAGAGAACACCGAAGCCCACGGAGACCCAGCCGATGACCCCGAACACGCCCAGCGAGGTCTTCAGCGCCAGGGCCGGGTCGAGAACCTGCCCGCCTGCCGTCGCCGTCGCGGCCAGGCCCGCGATCAGGGCGCTGATGAATTCAGCCGCCGAGGTTCCCAGAAACCAGACCGCCATGATTGTCGAGACGAGCACGGCCGGCGAAAGCTTGGTAATCTCGGACAGGCCGACGGGACTGAGGCAAAGCTCGCCGGTGGTCTGCAGCAGATAGACCGCGCCAAGGACCAGAAGTGGCAGGCGGAAGTGGGCGTCGGCCAGGCCCTGGCTCCAGACGATCAGCAGGAAGCTCAGACCGACCTGCGCCAGGCCCAGACCGAATTTGATCATCGGATCAGGGTCGCGACCCCGGCGGCCGAGCGCGGTCCACACCGCGGCGAACAGCGGCGCGAAGATCAGGATGAATCCGGCGTTGAAAGACTGGGTCTGGGCCGCGCTGAATCCCATGTCGATCCACCACAGGCCGGGGGGAGCCTGGGCGGCCATCAACATCGCCCCGTCACCGAGAAAGACCTCATGGCCAAGGAGGGAGAAAGTGATGGGCCTGTCCAGCAGGGCCAGAACCGTGTTGCGCTCGGCGAACAGGTTCAGCGACGTCGCCGCCTGTTCGAACAGGGTGAAGAACACCACCGATCCCGCCATCAGGACGAAGGCCAGGAACAGGCGCTCGCGCTGCACCCGGTCGCACCGGGTGACCATGTGGTGGCCGACGTAGACGAACGAGCCGGCCCAGCCGAGCCCCAGGGCGTAGCCCACCAGACTGTTGTGCTGGACCAGCAGCCAGACCACGCCCAGAACCGGAATGACGGCCAGATAGATCAACCACTCCCGGCTGACCGGTCCGAGAACCGGCGCGGCCAGGCGAGCAGGGTCGGGCGGCTCGCCCTTGCCGCGCAACAGGGGTTTGCCCAACATGAAGGTGGCGTAACCGGCCAGCATGCCCAGGCCTGCAAGGCCGAAACCGTAGCTCCAGCCGAAGTTCTCGCCCAGATAGCCGCAGAGAATCGCCGCCCAGAACGCCCCCAGATTCACCCCGTAATAGTAGAGGGTGAATCCCGGGTCACGGCGCGGATCGCCCTGCACATAGAGCTGCCCGACGATGGTGGAGATGTTGGATTTCAGGAAGCCCACCCCCATGATGATCAGGGCCAGGGCGAGGTAGAGCACGTCCTCGAAGATCGGCGCGGCGCTGTGCTTTTCGAGGGTGAAGGAGCCCTTGGGCAGGATGTGCGGCAAGGCCGGGGTGTCGGCCAGGCCCTTGATCTCGAAGTCACCGGCCGGGGTTTGCCCAAACCCATAGCCATGTCCGGCGACCTGAAGGGTGGCCGAACGGGAGTCGCCCCGACCGGTGACGGTGAAGGTGTAATGGCCGGCGCCGTAGTTGAGCGTCTGGTGGGCGGCCGGGCCTTCAATGGCCATGGTCATGTGTCCGGCCACCAGCAACAGGGCGCCGAACGCCACCGCCTTGCGGGCGCCCAGGTAGCGGTCGGCCAAAACGCCGCCCACCAGGGGCAGGAGATAGACCAGGGTGGCGTAGGACCCGTACTGGGCGCTGGCCCGCTTGTCGTCGAACAGGAAGTGCTGGGTCAGGTAGAACACCAGCAGGCCGCGCATGCCGTAATAGGAGAACCGCTCCCACATCTCGGCGAAGAACAGGATGAACAGGCCGCGGGGGTGGGTGCGGAGCAGTTGGATCGCCACCGGGATACCGGTCGCCAGGGTGATGAAAATCCCGATCAGGACAACGATGCTGTTCATGGGTTCCCCGGCGCGACGCGCGAAGGGTGAACACTGACATCTGAGAAGGCGGCAAATGCAAGCCCCCGCATCGGCCGCCCTGCGGCGGCTGGCGCCTTCACCCGACGGGTGGACCGGTCTAGTCTGGCTGAAGCACACAAACGGTTTCGACCGGACGCGCGGGACGAGGAAACGCGATGGCGGACTATGGCGATGGCGATCCTGAGGCCTTCCGCGTCACGGCGCGCGCCTGGCTGACGGAGAATTTCCCGGCCGAACTGAAGTCGGACCCGGCGGCGCAACTGGCCGCCGCGATGGGAGCGGAGCCCACGCCCGCCGCGGCCGAATGGGGCCGGCGGATGGGACGCAAGGGCTGGGGCACGCCGACCTGGCCTGCCGCCTACGGCGGCGGAGGCCTTGCACGGCCGCAGGCGCGGGTGCTGGCGGAGGAAATGGCGAGCATCGGCGCGCGCAACCCCATCGGCGGCATGGGCGTGATGATGTTCGGCCCGACCTTGCTGGAGGTCGGCACGGAGGCCCAGAAGCAACGCCATATCCCGCCGATCATTCGCGGCGAGCTGCGCTGGTGCCAGGGGTATTCCGAGCCGGGAGCCGGTTCGGATCTGGCCTCCCTGCAGACCCGCTGCGAGGACCGGGGCGACCACTGGCTGATCAACGGACAGAAGATCTGGACATCCGGCGCCAACCTCGCCGACTGGTGTTTCTGCCTGGTCCGGACAGACGCCAGCCAGAAGCATTCGGGGATCAGTTTCGTGCTGATCGACATGCGCACGCCCGGTGTCGAGACCCGGCCGATCCGGCTGATCAACGGCGCCAGCCCGTTCTGCGAGACGTTCTTCACCGATGTGAAGGTTCCGAAGGAAAACCTGATGGGCCCCCTCAACGGCGGCTGGACCATTGCCAAGCGTCTGCTGCAGTTCGAGCGCGAGAACATCTCGGCCAGCCTGGGCGCGGGCGGTTCGCCGGCCATGGGTCAGACCGGACGGGTGGACGCGATCGCCCGCGACCGCGTCGGCGTGAACGCCGACGGCCGGTTGACGGACGCGGACCTGCGCCACCGGATGGCGACACACCTGATCGACGCCCGCGCCTTTCAGCTCACCACGCGGCGCGCCTCTCTGGAGGCCAGCGCCACCCAGGGGCCCAGCGCCGCAACGTCGATCATGAAGTACGCGGGCGCCAAGATTGCGCAGGACCGCACGGAACTGGCGGTCGAGGCGATGGGCGACAAGGGTCTGGGCTGGGAGGGCGATGCCTTTGCGGCGGGCGATCTGGCGATTACGCGGGCGTGGTTGCGCTCGAAGGCGAACTCCATCGAAGGCGGCACATCCGAGGTGAACCTGAATGTGGCGGCAAAGCGCGTTCTGGGTCTTCCCGATCCAAAATAGGGCGAAAGCGCGCGGCTCCTTGGCGATTTCGTGGCGAAATTTCCCATGGTAGGTTCCCACGCTGGCGAAACAGGCCCAGAATATTCCGATACGCCGCCGCATCTGACGGTGGGCGGGTGTTTGCGACGGGAGCACGACATGAGCGCGATTCGATTTACCCTGGCCATGCTGGCCACCGGCGGGGCCCTGACGGTGGCCGACGAGGCGATCGCCGCCAAGCTGGTGCTGAACATCCCGATCGCGACCGTGGCCGGCGACCCCGCCAGCGCCATCTACCTTGCCGGCGCGACAGGCGCGCCGCAGTACAATTATGGTACGGGAGACTTCTATAGCCCGGGAGACGGGGGCCTGCTGAGCAGTCAACTGCTGGTTTCGGAGAAGGCCGACCTAGGTGTCATGGTGGGCCAGTCGTCGACGCTCGGTGTGGTCGGCCTGCACGGCTACCAAACCGGAAAGTCTAGCGACCCGACATTCTATATAAACCAACACAATAGTTCGAAGGACGGAATCTACTATTCTCCTACGGTCGGCACGAATGCACTCAATCAAGGCGCGGACCAGTACATTTACCTGCTCTTCTGTTCCGATGCGAACGCCACCTGTGGTGCGACATCTCATGATGTCTATTTCGGCACCGCGGTGGTGAATCCGGCGGGGACGCTCGAGTATATCCAGTACGCGGCGATTCCCGAGCCTGCGTCCTGGGCGTTGCTTGTCGCCGGGGTCGGCCTCGCCGGCGGCGCCATACGCCGCAACCGCCGTCAGTCTCAGCCCGAAGCCATGGCCCAGTAGTAGTGCGCCTGTGACGCGGTCTCCGCGGCCGCGCACCGGCGCGCCAGGCTGAGCGTGTCGCGGACGGCCTCGTCACAATGAAACCGGACGTGGGTCAGCCCCTCGGCTGCACAACGCCGCATAACGGCCTCCAGCAACCGCAGATTGAGAGAGCCGCCGCGCCAGGGCAGGGCGACCACCCGTGCGTCGACGACAGCCATGCCATCCTGGATGCGCCAAAGAATCACGCCGGCCACGACGCCGTCGACCGTCGCCACCTGCGAGCGGTCCAGCGCCGCGCCGGGGCCGCCGAGCCTCATGGTCAGGCGATGCATGGCCCCGAACGGTCCGCCGCCCAGTTCCGACGAGACCAGCCAGCCTACCGCTTCGATGGTCGTGGCGCTGAGCGGCTGGATCGTCGGTCCGATGCCGCCCTCACGTCGCGCCAGCCAGGTGAGCAGGGGCGTGACGTTTTGCAGCAGAGCCTCGATGCGGGCCTCGAAATGATGCTGCAGATCCCCTCGCACCGCACCGACGGCCTTGAGGAACGCTGCGGCCTGGCCATCGGTCGCGAGGGGCGATCCGGACCAGAATCCATCGGTTTCGGCTTGCGCAAGGTCGGCTGCCGCGGCCAACAGCGCCCGACCCACGCCCCGACGGCGGTGGTCGGGAAGCACATGGATGAGCAGAGGGAAGCCCGCCGGCTTTCGCCAGCTTTGCCACTGCATCGCCGCCGCTCCGGCCAGCGCGCCGCGGCGGCGGGCGACGAGCACCTCCACCTCAAGACCGTCAAGCTCAGGAATGAGCGCGCTGGCGGCCCGCCTCTCCCCTTCACTGGCCAGACTGACGACGGTGTCGTTCATGGCGACGTTGTAGCTCTCTTAGCGGCGACGGAGAAAGCGCACAGGCTCCAGTCGGAGAGGCCGCGCCTCAGTCCGGTCCGACCGTGACATCGGTGCTGCTCATCGCGGTCTCCGGCGTCGACTGGGCGGGATTCGACGCGGCGACCACCGCCGGGATCATGCCGGGAATGGCCGCCCTTCGCACCCGCGGTCTCGCCGGCCCGCTGCGCGGCGCGGCGGCAGGCGAGGGGCCCGCCGCGTGGACCTCGCTCGTCACCGGTCGGCAGCCGGAAGACCACGGCGTGTGGCGGGACGTGGAGGCCTGGCAGGGCGGTGTCCGACCAGTCGGCCCGGCCTCATGGCGCACAGCCCCGCTGTGGGCTCGCCTCGAAGCGGCGGGGGTCAGTTCAGGCCGCGTGGTCTGGCCGGCCGCACGTCGCGGCGCCGCCTGGCCGGGGGCGTTCGTCGACGAGGATTTCATCCTCGCGTCCAGCCGTTTCCCCGAGGACTGGGCGCTTCCCCTGGGCTGCGTGCCGCGCGACCTGCGGGAAACCCTGCGCGACCGCCGCGTTCATCCGGCGTCGATCACCGCCGCCATGCTGGAGCCCTTCGTCGAAGACCTCAGGGCGGTGGACCATGCGCGCGACATCTGGCTGCCGCAACTGGCGGTGGCCATGGCGCGCGCGGCCACGGCCCAGGCCGCGGCCATGTGGATGACAACCCAAAAGGCGCCGGAGGCTATCTTTGCGCACCAGCCGTGGCTGGGCCTGGTTCGCGGCGCCTTCGAGCGCCGGCCGGAAGCGGCCCTGAGCCGTGTGGTTCCCGTCGCCTGGCGGTTTCTGGACGAGCTGATCGGCGCGCTGGCTGCGGCGGCCGGGCCTCGGACCCAGGTGGTCGTGGTCTCGCCCGGCTGGCGAGGTCGCCCGGGATTGGTCCTCGCCACGGGTCCGGATATCGCTGACGACCCCGGCGCCATGGGCGTCGATATCCTCGATATCGCCCCCACCATGTTGGCCCGTTTCGGCCTGGAGGACGCCGCCCTTGGCGGCCAACCCATCCCAGGTCTGACTCCGCCGGGCCTTCGCAGCCGCGCGCCGGAGCCCCCGCCGCCACCATCGCCTGCCGTGGTCGACGTCGCGGAGATCGAAGGATTGCGAAAGGCTGGGTACCGGCCCCCCGACGGCCCACCGCCGGCGTTCCGCGCCCAGGGCCTGGCTGAACTGGGCTGGATTCTGCTGGAGAGGGCCGAACCGGCCGCCGCGGCCGCCGCCGATGAGGCCCTGCAGATCGATCCGGCGAATCTGCTGGCCCTCAGCGTACGGGCCCGGGCGCTCATTGCCCGCGGAGATCCGGAACGGCTGCCGCCAGTGGCGGTAGCCCTGCTGGCCGTCGCTCCGGACCGCGGCTGGGGGCCGGTAGCGTACGGCGCCTATCATGTCATGCGCCAGGAGACCCCCCTGGCGGCGCCCTGGCTACGCAGGGCCGAGTCCGACCCCGACCCGGCAACGCGGATCGCCGTCGGCGCCCTCTGGCTGGCGGCGGGCCGACCGGCCAGCGCCGGTCGCGTGTTCGCCTCGGTGCTGGATCAGGAGCCGCTCCATGTTGCCGCGGAGATCGGCCTGGCCATGGTCGCCATGACAAGACGGGACTTCGTGACCGCCGAAGCGGCGCTGCGCCGCGCACGACGACTGGATCCCGGCCGGCCGGCCATTGCCCTGCAGATGGCGCAGCTCTACGCCCGCACGGGGCGCACGTTGGAGGCCGGACAAGCCGCCGAAATCGCCCTGCGTTTGGGCGCGCCGTCGGCCATGGTCGAGGCGGCCCGCTTCGGTCGGCTTCGCGGCTAGATCTCGGTAACCTCAGGGCTCGCGCAGCACGGCGCAGCGGTGATCAAGCAGGCTCTCGCCGAACGCGTGGTCCTGGCCGTTGGCCAGCAGGAAGAAGCCAGGTGATCCATCGGCGAACGTGGCGCCGGCGACAACGAGCGTTTCACGGCCCATATGGGCTCTCGCCTGCGCGTCGCCGCGGGCCAGCAGCAGGAACGGATTCCGCTCCCCCAGCTCAGCGCCGTCTAGCCGGCGGGCCCGGTAACGGCGCCCGGCCAGACCCACGCGCAGGGTCGTCCACATGCGGCCGATCTCGCGCTGATGGCCTGTCAGCTCCCGGCGAACCTCGGGCGTCAGGCAGTCGACGTGGATGTGCAGTTGATTCTGGCTGCGGGACGAGATCGAATTGATCGCCAAGCCGATGCGGTCACGACTCACCGCCCGACCGGCGCGCCGCTCGACCCACCGGCGGGCGTCCCACGCCGCCTGCCAGTAGTTGACGGCCCCCGGCCGCAGAATCTCGGGGCTCTCGATGCCTTTGATGCGTCGGGTGGGGACCAGCAGCACCTGGGTCGGGCGTTGCAGGTCGGGGACCACCGCGTAGCCGCTCCGGCGATCGACCGACAGGCAGGGGGCCGGCGTGCCGGTGAAGCGGCTGTCCCTGAGGCAGAGGCCGTGGACGACGCGCCACAGGGCGTTGGGATGATCAGCCGCCACCGGCGTGGCGAACAGGCCAGCGGTCAGGGTGAGAGCCACCATCGTCGTCCGGGCGATGAAGCCTGCGCTCATCGGATCTGTTCCGCCTGCTGATCCTAGTGTGACTGACCTGGCCTGCGGATAGCCCTGACGAGGGGCGTTTGTGGGGCGGAGGTGCGGCCGCGAGCTGAAACCTTAGGCGATTTTCAGATGGACTTGCATATCCTATCGGGGGGGATAGGATACGGGCATGACACACGCCTCCCATCCCGACATCATCAAGCGCCTGAAGCGCGCCGAGGGTCACCTTCGGTCGGTGATCGCCATGATCGAGGCCGGCCGCCCGTGCGTCGACCTGGCCCAGCAGCTCCACGCGGTGGAAGCGGCGGTGACCAACGCCAAGCGGGAACTGATCCACGACCATATCGAGCACTGTCTCGACGGCGGCGAGTCGGCCCGCGGCGACGTCAGGGACCTCAAACAACTCGCCCGATACCTCTGAAGGGATCCGCCATGTCCGACGCCACCGGCCGCCTGCCACGGCTCCGCAACGCTCACAGCCACATGTGGATCCTGGGCGTCGTCGGTATCGCCGTCGGCGCGGCGATGATGATCCTTCTGCCGCAGTTGAAGGTCGCCTCCACCTCCGTGCTGCTCTTCGCGGGCTTTCACGTGCTCGGCGCGATCGTGCTGCTTTCCTCGGCCTGGGCGGTGGGACTGCGGCGCTGGGCGCGGCGGCTTGCGCCGGCGAGGCCGGCGAAGGGCTACGACTTCGGCTGGGGCTCCGGCTGGATGAACGGCCTGGCCATCGCCGCCCTGGTCGCCCTGACCGCGGCGGTCGCGATCGAGATCCAGTGGCGGACTCTCTGGCCCCTGGCTTTCTGCGCCGTCGCCCTGGCGGTGCTTTGTCTCACCGGCGCCCAGATCATGCGCGGCTTTCAGCGGGCCGATCAGGTGGTCCTGCCCATGGTCGACCTGCTGCGAGGCGAGGGGAGCCGGGTGCTGGACGCCGGCTGCGGCTCCGGCCGCACCACCATCGCCCTGGGCAGGGTGTTGGGAGCCGGCCGGATCGTGGCTGTCGACCGGTTCGACGCCGGCTATATCGAGGATGGCGGCCGCGCCCTTCTGGAGCGCAATCTGAACCTGGCCGGTCTCTCGGAAAAGGTCACCATCGCCACCGCCGACCTGACCGAACTTCCCTTCCCGGCGGGCGATTTCGACGCCGCCGTCAGCACCCACGTCTATGACCACCTGGGCGCCGCCAAGGCCAAAGGCCTGCAGGAGATCTGGCGCGTGCTCAAACCCGGCGGCCGTTTCTTGATGGGGGTGTGGACGCCAGGCTGGTCGATGTTCGCCGTCGCCAACCTGTTCTCCCTTTTGCTGACCTCCAAGACGGCCTGGCGGCGAATGGCCCAGCAGGCCGGTTTCACCATCGCCGACGAGGGACAGTTCAACCATGTTTGGTTCGTACTGCTCGAGAAGCCGTCGCCCGCCCCGCCTCCCGCCAGCCCGGCCTGACCGTCGTGCCCGACATCATCGCCCTGATCCGCGCCGGGGCGACCAACCTTTGGCTGTTCATGCCCAGCGCCGTTTTGCTTGGAGCCCTGCACGGCCTGGAGCCGGGTCATTCCAAGACGATGATGGCGGCCTTCATCGTGGCGATCCGCGGAACGGTCGCGCAGGCGGTGCTGCTTGGGCTGTCGGCGACGCTATCGCACACCGCCGTGGTCTGGGCCGTCGCCCTGGGTGGCCTCTATTTCTGCGAGCGGCTGAACCTGACCGCCAGCGAACCGGTCTTTCAGCTCGCCTCGGCGGGTTTGATGCTGGCGGTCTCCGGCTGGATGGTCTGGCGGACCTGGCGGGAGAACAGGATCAGCGACGCGCACGGTCATATGGACGACCATGGGCATGATCAGGACCACGACCACGGGCATCCGCGCGGTCATGATCACAGCCACCAACACAACGTCGCTCACGCCTATGGGGACACCGCCGCAGCCGACCGGTTCCAGGATGCTCACGCGCGGGCGCACGCCGCCCAGATCGAGCGGCGGTTCGCGGGCGGCCGGGCCACCACGGGCCAGATCATCGTCTTCGGTCTGACCGGAGGCCTCGTTCCCTGCCCTGCCTCCATAACCGTCCTGCTGCTCTGTCTGCAGCTGAAGCAGATCGCCATGGGGGCAGCGCTGGTGCTGGGCTTTTCGCTCGGACTGGCCGCAACGATGGTCTCGGTGGGCATTGTCGCCGCCATTGGCCTGCGTCAGGCCGAGCGACGATGGGCCGGGGCCTTCGCCGCCCTGGCGCGGCGGGCGCCCTATGCGTCAGGGGCGCTGATCGCCGCAGTCAGTCTGGCGCTTGCCGCCCAGGCCCTGGTCGCCCTGAACAGCCCGGCGTTCCCGCGTCAGTAGGCGAACGCCTCGAAGGCCCGGCTGACGTCGCCACCCCAGGCGCCATGATACAGGGCCAGAGCCCGGTCGGCGGCGGTGAGACCGGACTCGGCGATCTGTTGCAGGGGACCCAGATAGCCGGTCTCGTCCACCAGCCCGCCGGAGAGGCGGGCGCGGGCCTTCAGGCCCTGTGCGGCGATGGCCACCAGATCGCGGGCCACGTCGCGCACCGACCGGCCGGCGACCTGGGCGCCCAGCGCCTGGCGGGGGACGTCCCGGATCAGCGCGGCGCGGTCCTCCTGGCTCCAGCCCTTGCACAGGTCCCATGCCGCCGCCTGGGCTGCGGGGTCGTAGAGGATGCCGGTCCAGAGCGCCGGGAGGGCGCACAGGGCCTCCACCCCGCCGCCATCGGCCCCGCGCATCTCAAGATACTGCTTGAGTCGCACCTCCGGGAAGATCGTGCTGGTATGGTCGGCCCAGTCCTTCAGGGTCGGCCGCTCGCCAGGCAGTTCGGGCAGGCGGCCCTCCATGAAGTCGGCGAAGGAGCGGCCGGCCACGTCGATATAGAGGCCCTGGCGCTTGACGAAATACATCGGCACCTGCAGCGCGTAGCGGGCATAGGTCTCGAATCCGAACCCGTCCCCGAAGACGAAGCCGAGCATTCCGGTGCGGTCCGCGTCAGTATCGGTCCAGACATCGGCGCGGGCGGTGAGGAAGCCGCTGGGCCGGCCCTCGACGAAGGGCGAATTGGCGAACAGGGCCGTGACGATGGGTTGCAGAGCGAGGGACACGCGGAACTTGTCCACCATGTCGGCCTCGGATTCGAAATCGAGGTTGGCCTGTACGGTGCAGGTGCGGAACATCATGTCCAGTCCCTTGCCGCCGACCTTGGGCATGTAGTTGCGCATGATCCGGTAGCGGCCCTTGGGCATCACCGGAATCTCGTCGCGCCGCCATTGGGGGGTAAACCCCAGGCCAAGGAAGCCCAGGCCCAGTTCGTCGGCCACCGTGCGCACCTCATCGAGGTGCTGGCCGGTTTCGGCGCAGATGTCGTGCATGGTCGCAAGAGGCGCGCCGGACAGCTCGAACTGTCCCCCGGGCTCCAGGCTGATATTCGCCATCCCGCGCGACAGGCCGATCAGGGTCTCGCCGCCCTCGGCGGTCGCCTCATAGGTCCCGGTCCAGCCGAAACGCATCAAGCCGGTCATCAGGGCGTGGATGCCGTCGGGGCCGTCATAGGCCACCGGCGCGTGGCTGGCCTTGCGGAAGACGAACTTCTCGTGCTCGGCGCCCACCCGGAATTCAGATTTCGGCTTGGCGCCGATCCCGAACCAGGCGGTCAGATCCTCGAACGTCAGGGGACCGTCGTCGCAAAGCGTCTCAGCCATCCGGGTCCCTTTTCCGACGTGATTCCTGAACTTTGTTCACTTGGCCCGCCGCGCGCAGAACCTCAAGCCCCCCGCCAGTCACCCAATGCCGATTGCCAGAGGCTCAGGGCGGCGATGGCGGCGGTGTCAGCGCGGAGAATTCGCGGCCCGAGGGATACGGGCGTAGCGGCGGAGAGGGCGCGGATGACCCCCCGCTCGGAGTCGGAGAAGCCCCCCTCCGGTCCGACAAGCACCGCCCAGGGGCCTGCTCCGGCCGCCGGCAGGGCGACGGCGGCGGGTGGCGCATCACCAGCCTCGTCACAGAACATCAGCCGCCGGTCCGCCCCCCAGGTCGCCAGGATGCGGGCGAGCGGTTCGGGCGCGACGATGATGGGGGCGTCCAGACGGCCAGTCTGTTCGGCGGCCTCGACGGCGATGGCGCCAAGCCTCGCGACGTTGGCGCGGTCGGCATTGGTGCGCTCCGTGACGGTCAGACGCACCCGGCGCACCCCCAGTTCGGCGGCCTTCTCGATGATCGCTTCCAGGCGTGGCCGCTTGACCAGGGCGACGATGAGCTCGACGTCGGGACAAGAGGCCTGCGGCCGGACGCGCGACTCCACGGTCAGCGAGCAGCCACGTTTAGAGATTTCGGCAAGCCGCGCCAGCCACTCGCCATCCCGGCCGTTGAACACCAGCAGCTTGCCGTCGAGGCCCAGACGCATGACCCGGACCAGATAATGGGCCTGCTCGGGGCTCGGGGTGAACCGGGCGGCAGCCTTCAGATCGACGTCGACGAATAGCCGGATCAACGCAGGGCCTCAGGCCTCGTCCGGCCGGTCGCCGCCACGCACGAACATCAGCCCGACAAACCCCAGGAACAACAGCACGATTACGGTGGCGAAACCCCCTTGCTGGGTCTTGAAGATGCGTGTGCCCTGGTTGACCAGGAACGGTCCCAGCCAGCTCGTGGCGGTGCCGGAGAGGGCGTAGACGCCGAAGAAGGCGCCCGTCTGTTCCGGCGGCGTCAGGCGGGTGAGCAGGGTGCGGCTGGAGGCGTAGTGGGCGGTGATGAACACCGCGTTGGAGAAGCCTATGGCGAGGAACACCCATTCGGGCAGGGTGCGGAAGAAGGGACCGGCCCACAGGTGGGCGTGGGCGTGGCTGTCCCAAGGCCAGAAGTACAGGATCTGGTCGGGGCCCATGCCCAGCAGGGCGATGATGCCGAGCAGCGACATGCCGATCTCCAGTTGCACGGCGCGCTTGGGCCCCAGGCCATTGTCGAGCCAGCGCCCGACAAAGCCGCCCAGCACCGCCAGGATGCTGAGAATGATGCCATAGAATAGCATCTCCAGGGCCCGCCACTTCATCACCCCGGTGGCGTAGACCCCAGCATAGATGAGGATGGCGGTCATGCCGTCGACATAGAACATCCGCGAGGCGAGGAAGATCGCCGCGTTGCGGTACCGGCCCACCGTCCGGACCATGGACCACAGATCGGACGCGCCGCTGCGCAGGGCCGTCAGCACCGGCACGCCCGTGGCCGCCGCATCGGGGGTGAACAGGAAAAACGGCAGGGAACCCAGGGCGAACACCCCGGCCGCCAGAAGCGCCACCACCCGCTCAGGCTGGTGCAGCGAACGCTGCAGGCCGAAAAGCGGGGCGTGCGGCAGCCAGGTCCAGGTGGCGGTCTCGGGCAGGCCCGGCAGGGCGAAAGCCCAGGCGGTGAACGCCAGGGCGGCGAGGCCAAAGAAGTTGCCGAGCGCCAGCGCCAGCCCCGAGGCCTTGTGAGCCGCTCCCAGGCCCGCCGCCCGGACGAGCAGGGAATTGTGCAGCACCTCCGACCAGGTGAACAGGATGCCCACGGCGGTGGTGATCATCAGGGTCTGGGTGACGCTCAGGCCGGTGTGGTCGGCCTTGGAGAAGTAGAGGCTGGCCGTAAGCGGGACCATCAGCAGAACCAGGATCGCCAGCCAGATCTTCCGCCGCCCAAGCTTGTCGATGGAGGCGCCGAGGAAGGGAGCGGTCGCCATCACCGCCCAGCCGGAATACTGGCTCCAGCGCGAGATGACCTCCTGGCCGCGCACCGCGTCGCCCACCACCGTCTGGGCCACATAGGGCATGAAGATGTAGATGGTGATCAGGATCACATAGGGGTTTCGCGCGCCCTCGAAGAGCGACCAGCACGCCGCTCCCAGCGTGAGCGGGGCCTTCGAATCGTAGACCGAGGGCGGCAGCACCCCAAGGTCCTCTTCGGAAATCGCCTCGCTCAAACGCCCGCCTCCCACATGGGCGGTCTGGCGCCGCCCCGTGGGATCAACCTAGCTGTGTTCGGGGGAATGTCAGGCGAAACTTCGGCCGCTCCGGCGAACACCCGCCGGTCAGAGTCCGGGAAGCTTGATGGCGCCGCCGGGGCTGCGGGAGATGACCACCGTGTGGTTGCCGGTCAGGCCGGCGATCCGCTGGGCCTCGGCGGCGGCGTCAACCGGAGTCGAGGTGTTGGCGTCGGCGGACGGCGCCGTGGCGGGCTGACCCTTCTTCCAGAAGATCACCCAGTCGGCGAAGCTCTTGTCCTTGTGCGCGAGGGCGCCGAACTCGTCGTCGACGACATAACGGATCAGCGGGTCGGCCTTGTCGCCCCCCGCCTTGGTGACCAGAAGCTTCTCGCCGTCGGAGCGGACCTCGGCCTGGCGTTGACCCAGCAGGGCGGTGCGCGCCGCGCTTTGCGGCTGCAGTTCCTGCGGCCGCGGCTCGCCGGGCGTGGGCGGACGCAGGGCGTAGTCGGGCGGCAGGACCAGGGGCGCCTTGGTCACCACGCGGAATTCGTCGGGGGTGATCTTGCTCAGCCCCAGGGCGTGCGAGGCCGACTGGCACCCGCCCAGGCCGGCCGCCCCCAGGAAAGAGGCCGCAAGGAGCAAACGGGTCAAACGCATCAGCAGGTCTTCCTCAAAGGGCCGCCCCGGCCATCCGGGACATCGATACCGCATTCGCCGCCCCGGCGCCAACCGGCGTTCAGGCGTCCGCCTTGCGGCTGGTGAACAGACTTTCAGCCAGCAGGACCAGCACCCCGACGGTGATGCCGCTGTCGGCGATGTTGAAGATCCACGGGAACATGAGGGGATGAACGTCGATGAAGTCGACGACGGCCCCAAGCCGCACCCGGTCGATGAGATTGCCCACCGCGCCGCCGAGGATCAGGCCAACGGCCACGCCGGTGACCATGCGGTCCGCCCGCCGCACCCAGAGGACCAGGACTAGGCTGGCGGCCAGGGAAAAGGCCGCCAGGGCCCAGCGGGTCCACGGGGCGTGGGTCTGGAAGAAGCCGAAGCTGATGCCGTCGTTGCTCACCAGGGTGAAGGACAGCGGCCAGACCATCGGCTGCGAATCGCCCACCGTCAGGCCCAGGGACCCGACGACCCAGCGCTTGAGGAGTTGATCCAGAACGATCACCACAGCCGCCAGCACAAAGGCCAGGGCCGCAGGCCGGTTGATGAAGGCCTTGGACGGCGTCATCGGCGGGCGGCGTCCCAGTGGGCGACCGCGTCGGCATCGCGCAGCGACAGTTCCGGATAGACCGGATCGGAGCCTACCTCGGGGAGGATGCGCCAGGAGCGGGCGCACTTTCGCCCCTCCGCCCTCAGCGGTTCGACCGCCACCCCGGCGACGCCGTCCAGCCGGAAGGCGTCCACGGGACCCTCGCCGGCGATCAGCGTCGCCTGGCTGCTGCGGAACACCTCGGCGGCGTCGAGGCCGTCGAAAGCGGCCAGAAGTTCGGGGTCGGCGATGTGCACCCGGGGCGCCGCCTCGAGCGCGCCGCCGAGCCGTTTTTCCCGCCGCTCAATCTCCAGCGCGCCGGTGACCACCCGGGTGACGCGCTCGAGGCGCTCCCAACGGGCGGCCTCGGCGTCGTTTCGCCAGGACTCAGGGGTCGAGGGAAACACCCGAAGGCCATTGTGACCAGCGTCCGGGAAACGCGTACTCCAGGCCTCTTCCATGGTGAAGGCCAGCAGGGGGCCCAGCCAGATCGTCAGTCGCTCGAACACCAGATCCATCACCGTGCGGCAGGCGCGGCGGCGAACGGAGTCGGGACGGTCGCAGTAGAGCGCGTCGCGGCGCACGTCGAAGAACAGGGCTGAAAGATCGTTGGAGCAGAAGTCGGCCAGGGGGCGCACGACGGCGGCGAAGTCGAAGCGGCCATAGGCGTCGCGCACAGCCCCGTCGAGAGTCCAAAGGCGGTGCAGAATGAACCGTTCCAGTGGCGGCATGGCCTCGGGCGCCACCCGCTCGGCTTCCGAGAAGCCGTCAAGCGCGCCCAGAAGGTACCTCAGGGTGTTACGCAGCTTGCGATAGGCGTCGGCGGTGGTCTGCAGGATCGTCGGGCCGATCCGCTGATCCTCGGAATAGTCGGTCAGGGCGGTCCAGAGGCGCAGGATCTCGGCGCCGCTCTTGGCGGTGATGTCCTGGGGTTCGATACTGTTGCCGAGTGACTTGGACATCTTCTCCCCCTTCTCGTCGAGGGTGAAGCCATGGGTCATCAGCGCCTTGTAGGGCGCCCGGCCGCGGGTGCCGCAGGCCTCCAGCAGGGAAGACTGGAACCAGCCACGGTGCTGGTCGGAGCCTTCCGAATAGACATCCGCGGGCCAGTGGGTGTCGTTGCGCCCCTCAAGGGTGAAGGCGTGGGTCGAACCGGAGTCGAACCACACGTCGAGGATGTCCTCGACCTTTTCATAGTCGTCGGGGTCGTGATCGCCGAGGAAGTCCGAAGCCGGGCGTGTGAACCAGGCGTCCGCGCCTTCCTGGGCGATCAGATCAACGATGCGGGCGTTTACCGCCGGATCGGCCAGAGGGGCCCCGGTGGTCTTGTCGACGAACATCGCCAGGGGCGAGCCCCAGGCGCGCTGACGGCTGATGAGCCAGTCTGGTCGGCTCTCGACCATGGCCCGGATGCGGTTACGGCCGCTCTCCGGATAGAAGGCGGTGGCGTCAATGGCGTCGAGCGCCGTCTGGCGAAGGGTGCGCCCGCCGTGAGCCGGGGTTTTCAGAGGCTGGTCCATGCGGATGAACCACTGTGGCGTATTGCGGAAGATCACCGGAGCCTTGGAGCGCCAGGAATGCGGATAGCTGTGCTCCAGCCGGCCGCGGGCCAGCAGGGTTCCGGCTTCGATCAGACTGGCGATCACCGCGGTGTTGGCCGGTCCGAACTTGCCAGACTTCTTGCCCTCGGTCTCGAGCACCTTGAGGCCGCCGAACAGGGGCACATCGGGGAAATAGGCGCCGTTCTCGTCCACGGTCTCGGGGATGTCGCGGCGGCCGCTGGCGATCCAGACGACGTAGTCGTCGGCGCCGTGGCCGGGCGCCGTGTGGACGAAGCCCGTGCCGGCGTCCTCGGTGACATGGTCGCCAGCCAGCAACGGAACCTCGAAGCCATAACCCGCGTCAAGGGCCGCCAGCGGATGGGCGAGCACCAGCCCGTCCGGATCCTGTGTCGCCACGTGTCGCCAGGTCCCGATCCGCGCGGCCTGACGAACCTCCTCGGCCAACTTTTCCGCGACGACGAAGCGCTCTCCGACCCTCGCCCAGGGTTCGAACGCCAGGCCCTCTTCCAGGGCCTCGACCTCATAGAGTCCGTACGCGATCTTCGGGTTGTAGGCGACCGCGCGATTGGCGGGAATCGTCCAGGGGGTCGTGGTCCAGATCACAACGGCGGCGCCCTTCACCGCGTCCGGCCCCGAGGTCACCGGGAACTTCACCCAGACGGTGGGCGAGACGTGATCGTGGTATTCCACCTCGGCGTCGGCAAGGGCGGTGCGCTCCACCGGGCTCCACATCACCGGCTTGGAGCCGCGATAGACCTGACCCGTGGCGACGAACTTGTGGAACTCCGCGACGATCGCCGCTTCGGACGTAAAGTCCATGGTGGCGTATCGGCCGTTCCAGTCGCCAAGCACGCCAAGCCGCTGGAACTCCTTCGACTGGGCGCTGATCCAGCCACCGGCGTACTCGCGGCAGCGGGCGCGGAACTCGGCCTTGGAGACCTCGTCCTTACGACGGCCCTTGGCGCGGAATTCTTCCTCGATCTTCCATTCTATGGGCAGGCCGTGGCAGTCCCAGCCGGGCACGTAGTCGACGTCATAACCGAGGGCCAGGCGCGAACGGACGACGAAATCCTTTAGCAGCTTGTCCAGGGCGTGACCGATGTGGATGGCGCCGTTGGCGTAGGGCGGGCCGTCATGCAGCACGAACAGTGGCGCGCCTGCGGCCTGGCGGGCCGCGCGGGCCTGCTCATAGAGACCGGCGGTGGCCTCGAGCAGGCGCGGTTCCAGTTGCGGCAAACCGCCACGCATGGGGAAGGTCGTCTGGGGCAGGAAGATCGTTTCCCGGTAGTCCCGGGATTGAACGTCGGCGTCGTCGGGCATGGGAATCCAGCGGTGATGATGAGGGGCGAGCGGTTTTGAACCCGGCGCGCGACCAGCCGTGGACCGGCGGCGTCACGCCGGGCGGGTAATTCGCCGATCGTGGGAAGATATCCTCATCCTCCGCCCTCTATCAGACCCGGGAGCCCGTTGCCAGTGTGGTCGGCCGAGAGCGGTCGGCTCAGCTGTCCGCGGACAGCACAGCCCGGGCGTTGTCAGCGTCGCGGTGGATCTGGGCGACCATGGCGTCGATACCTCCGGCGAACTTCTCTTCCGGCCGCAGGAAGCCGATCAGATCGGTCTCGATCGTCTCGCCGTAGATGTCCTCGTCGAACGCGAACAGCCACACCTCAAGGCGAGGTTCGACCTCGCCGGTAGTCGGATTGACGCCGATGTTGGCCACGCCGTCGAGCTGGCGGCCGTCCGCCAGGCGCGTGCGCGTGGCGTAGACTCCGAAGCGCGGCGCCACATAGTCGCCCAGAGGCACGTTGGCGGTCGGGAAGCCCAGCTGGCGGCCAAGCTGGCGGCCTTTCTGCACAACGCCCTCGATGGCGAAGGGTCGCCCCATGATCGTCCGGGCCAGCTCCGGCCTGCCCTGGCGCAGGGCGTCGCGCGCTGTGGTGGAGGAGATCTTGCCGGAGGCGTTTTCCACCGCGGTGGCCACCGAGACGGTGAACCCGAACTCCTCGCCATAGCGGCGCATGGCGTCCGGATCGCCGGTCCGGCCCCTGCCGAAGGTGATGTCGAAGCCGACCGCCACGTGGCGCACGCCAAGCCCCGCCACCAGCACTTCGCTGACGAAGTCATGGTCGGAGAAATTGGCCATCTCCACCCCGAAGGGCAGCAGATAGAGCCGCTCGCCACCCAGTGTTGATACCGTCCGGGCCAGCTGATGGGCGTTCATCAACCGGAAGGGCGGGGCGTCCGGCTGGAAATGCATCCGGGCGTGGGGCTCGAAACTGATCACCCCAAGCGGGGCGCCCACCCCGGCGGCGGCGCGGCGGGCGTCGGCGATGACCCGCTGATGACCGACATGGACTCCGTCGAAATTTCCGAGGGCCACAGCGGCGCCGCGATCGGCGTCAGCCAGGCCCTTCCAGCCGTGAATGATCTTCATGGTCAGCTCAACCGCCCCTGCGTGGCGCGACGATGACCGCCTCGCCGTCCACCACCACCTTGCCATCCACCAGACAGGTGGTCGCCAGGGTGACCCGGGCCTTGGTCTCGTCGATGGCGGTGATCTCGGCGCGCGCGGTCACCAGGTCCCCGATGCGCACCGGGCGGCGGAAACGCAGGGACTGCGAGAGATAGATGGCCCCGGGCCCGGGCAGCTTTCGGGCGATCAAGGCCGAGATGTAGCCGGCCGACAGCATGCCATGGGCGATGCGCCCGCCGAACGGCGTCGTGGCCGCATAGGCCTCGTCCAGGTGCACCGGATTGTCGTCGCCTGTGACAGCCGCAAAGGCCTCCAGATCGCCGACGCCCACCTCGCGGGAAAGCTCCGCGCTCTGACCGACGCTCAGATCTTCCAGAAACAGTCCGTTCAAGCGTGTCATCCTCGTTCGACCGGTGAGGTTCTATAGGGTTGCGCGCGATTGGCGAGGGCTCACCAGACCAAATCGCCCATGGCGAACTGCGCGGAGAGCCCTGCGGCGGAAAGAAGGCCGTCGACAGCCGCGGGTGACAGACGCCCGTCAGCTCCTGTCGACTCCGCGCCGTGAATACCCGTGGCGATGAAAAGGCGGTCCAGGTTCTGCGTCTGGGCGCCGCCGATGTCGGTGAGGACGCCGTCGCCGACAACCAGGATGCGGCGGCGGTCGGGCGTGCGGCCCAGAGCCTGACCCGCCGCCTCGATGGCCAGGTCATAGATCGGCGCGAACGGCTTGCCGGCCATGACGACGGCTCCACCCAGAGTCTCATAGAGTTCAGCCAGGGCCCCGCCGCAATAGATCAACCGGTCGCCCCGCTGCACGACCCGGTCGGGGTTGGCGCAGACCATCTCCAGCCCACGGGCCGCCGCCGCGGAAAGGCGCCCACGATAGTCCTCGGGAGCCTCGACCTCATCGTCGTCCGGTCCGGTGCAGGCGATGAACCGGGCGTCGTCCAGGCCGCTGAAGGTCAGACCGAGGCCTGCGAAGAGCGGATCATCGCGCTGTGGACCGATCCGCCACGCCGGCCCGGGCGCCCGGGCGGCGAGCAGCACACGGCTGGCGTCGCCGGAGGTGACGATGCTGGTCCAGGCCTCGCGCGTCGCCTTCAACTCGTCGAGTTGCTCGACCACGCCGGGCGATGGGCGCGGGGAGTTGGAGATCAGCACGACCGGCCCGCGTTCCGCGCGCCAGCGGGCAAGAGCGGCGCAGGCGGCGGGAAAGGCCTCGCGGCCATTGTGGATGACTCCCCAGACGTCGCTGAGCAGGACATCATAGCCGCCCGCGACGCGGGAGAGGCCGTCGATGAGGGTGGTCATTGGAGCGGCCCGCGGAGGCTCTAACGGGTCGGGACCGGCCGCTCGCCGCGATAATCGTAGAAACCGCGGCCGACCTTGCGGCCCAGCCAGCCCGCCTCGACATATTTCACCAGCAGGGGGCACGGCCGGTACTTGGAGTCTGCCAGACCGTCGTGCAGCACGTTCATGATCGACAGCACGGTGTCCAGGCCGATGAAGTCGCCCAGTTCCAAAGGCCCCATCGGGTGGTTCGCGCCCAGCTTGAGGGCGGTGTCGATGGCGTCCACGGTGCCAACGCCTTCATAGAGAGTGTAGATCGCCTCGTTGATCATCGGCACAAGAACGCGGTTGACGATGAAAGCCGGGAAGTCCTCGGCGTTGGCCGTCGTCTTGCCGAGCGATTTGGCGAAGGCCACGGCGACCTCATAGGTCCCGGCATCGGTGGCGATGCCGCGGATGATCTCCACCAGCTTCATCAGCGGCACGGGATTCATGAAGTGCAGGCCGATGAACCGTTCCGGCCGGTCCGTGGCCGAGGCCAGACGGGTGATGGAGATGGAGGAGGTGTTCGAGGCCAGAAGGGTATTGGCGCTGAGGTGCGGCTGGAGGGCGCGGAAGATCTTCTTCTTGGTTTCCTCGTCCTCGGTAGCCGCCTCGATGGCCAGATCGGCGCCGCCGATGATCGCCAGACTCTCGGCCGGGCGGATGCGGGCCAGGGCATGATCCATATCGCTTTCGCCGATGATCCCGCGCGAGACCTGCCGGGTCATGTTGCGGGTGATCAGCTTGAGGCTGGCGTCGATGCGGTCGGGCGCAACATCGTTGATGAACACGTCATAGCCAGCCAGGGCGCAGACATGGGCTATGCCACTGCCCATCTGCCCCGCGCCGATCACGCCGACCGTCCGGATATCCGCCATCACTACCGCCTCGCGCCTTTTATATCGGCGCCCGCACCCTCACGCGCCTAGACTTGTGACGGTCTTCTTACACACGCATCGGGCCCGACGCCAAGCGTTTGCTGCGATGCAGCGCGAACTTGAGTCAGTGACCGGCGTCGGTGAGCGCCGCCATCAGCTCGGGAACGGCGATCTTGTAGTCCGCCACCAGACCGTAGTCGGCGACCTGGAAGATCGGCGCATCGGCGTCCTTGTTGATGGCGACGATGACCTTGGAGTCCTTCATGCCGGCGAGATGCTGGATGGCGCCGGAGATCCCCACGGCGATATACAGCTGCGGCGCGACAACCTTGCCGGTCTGACCCACCTGATAATCGTTGGGCGCATAGCCGGCGTCGACCGCCGCGCGCGAGGCGCCGACGGCGGCCCCCAGCTTGTCAGCCAGCGGCTCTATGACGCGGTGGAATTCCTCCGCCGAACCCATGGCGCGGCCGCCGGAGACGACAATCTTGGCCCCGGCCAGTTCCGGGCGGTCGGACTTCACCAGTTCGTCGGAGACGAAGCGGGTTTTCGGCGCGCCGGCGCCGGCGTCGACTGGTTCGACGGCGGCCGATCCGCCCTCACCGGCCGCCTTGAAGGCGGTGGCGCGGACCGTGATCACCTTCTTGGCGTCGGAGGATTCGACGGTTTCGAGCGCGTTGCCGGCGTAGATCGGACGCACGAAGGTGGAGGGTCCGACCACCTCGATGATTTCGGAGATCGGCGCCACGTCCAGCAGGGCGGCCACGCGCGGCGCAAAATTCTTGCCGGCCGAGGTGGCCGGGATGAGTACGGCGTCATAGCCGGCCATCAGAGGCGTGATGCAGGCCGCCACGGCTTCGGCGATCTGTTTGCCCAGGGCGTCGCTCTGGGCGGTGAGCACCTTGCGCACCCCGGCGATCTTGGCGGCCTCGGCGGCCACGCCGGCCACGCCGTGGCCGGCGACCAGCACATCGACGTCGCCGGACAGGGCGAGGGCGGCGGTGACGGTCTTGTGGGTGTTGTCCTTCAACGACGCATTGTCGTGATCGGCGACGACGAGAACGGCCATGTTCAGATAACTCCGGCTTCGGTCTTGAGTTTCGAGACCAGCTCGGCGGCGGACTCGACCTTGACGCCGGCCACGCGCTTGGCGGGCTCGGTCACTTTGAGAACCTTCAGATGACCGCCGCTCAGGCCGCCGAAGTCGTCGGCGGTCTTGATGTCGATGGTCTTCTTCTTGGCCTTCATGATGTTGGGCAGCGACGCATAGCGCGGCTCGTTGAGGCGCAGATCGGCGGTGACCACGGCCGGCAGGTCCAGTTCGAGCGTCTGCAGGCCGCCATCCACTTCGCGGGTCACGCGAACCGTGTCACCGGAAAGTTCGACCTTGGAGGCGAATGTCGCCTGCGGCCAGTCGAGCAGGGCCGACAGCATCTGACCCACGGCGTTGTTGTCGCCGTCGATGGCCTGCTTGCCCATGAGGATCAGGCCCGGCCCTTCGGCGAGGGCCACGGCCTTGAGCAGCTTGGCCACTTCAAGGGGTTCGGGATCGGCGTCGGTCTGCACCAGTATGCCCCGGTCGCCACCCATCGCCAGGGCGGTGCGGATGGTTTCCTGGGCCTGGATCGGGCCGATGGACACCACGATGATCTCTTCGGCGAGACCTTTTTCCTTGAGGCGAACCGCCTCTTCCACGGCGATTTCGCAGAAGGGGTTCATCGACATTTTCACGTTGGCGAGATCGACGCCGGTCTGGTCGGACTTCACCCGAGCCTTGACGTTGTAGTCGATCACCCTTTTGACCGGGACCAGAATTTTCATGGACATCCAAACCTTCAGCGAGCGGCGCCACGCCAATAGCGCCCCCAGCGCACTTTGCAAGCCGGTGCGCGGCGGGTTTCGGAGTGAGGCGAGCCAAAACCGCCGCACCGGGCGGGTCTGGCCCATCGGCCGCCCGCCCTCTAATAGGGCCGACATGAACCGCTGGATCACCACAACCAAACTCGTTCTCGTCGGACTGTTCGTCGTCGCGACCCTGAGCGCGGCCGCCTACGACTGGTGGTTCGTCTGGCCCGCCCAGAAGTGCGACCAGGCCGGCGCCTGGTGGGACCCGAAGGACCATCAGTGCCTGACCCCCATGCCGATCTGGCGGATCACCGGCCACCTGCCCGGGACGACGTCCCCCGCCGCGGCGCGGACCGCGCCGACGGCCCCGGCCGCCAAGGCGCCGGCCGCTGCGGAGGCGAGGCCGAAATCCTAGGAGCGGAGATCGCCTATCGGGTCGCGGCGGGGACCCACAGCACATCGCCCCGACCCTGGGCGTTGGCGTACCGCGAGGCGACGAACAGCAGGTCGGAGAGGCGGTTGAGATAGCGCAGCGCCGGGCCGTGCGGCGGCGGGCCGTCGTCCGTCGGCGGCGCCGCCCGGACGAACGCGATGCCCCGGCGCTCGGCGCGCCGGCAGACTGTGCGGGCCAGATGCAGCAGGGCCGCCGCCCGCGCGCCACCCGGCAGCACGAAGGACGTCAGCGGTGTCAGGTCGGCGTTGAGACGATCGATCTCGCTT
The DNA here is from genome assembly GCA_903923135.1 of uncultured Caulobacteraceae bacterium. Classification (GTDB taxonomy): domain Bacteria; phylum Pseudomonadota; class Alphaproteobacteria; order Caulobacterales; family Caulobacteraceae; genus Acaudatibacter; species Acaudatibacter lapponiensis. Next base: position 97,006 of record CAIXWN010000080.1, read on the forward strand.
TCCAGGCGGGCCACCTGGCCATCGACGATGCGCAGGGCTGGAAAGGCCGCCTCTCCCTGGTCGGGCGTGGCCAGGTCGGCGCCCAGATCGAAGAGATCGTTCTGGATGCGCGCCAGGATCGGATCGAGGACGACATCCGCGGCCGTCTCCAGTCGCACCAGACCCATGACGGCGTTGAGTTCGTCCACCGCGCCGTAGGCCTCGACGCGGGGATCGGCCTTGGTGACCGTCTCGCCGGTGACCAGACGGGTCTCGCCCGCGTCGCCGGTGCGGGTGTAGATCTTGTTGAGCAGGACCATGGGTCGTCTCCCGGGGGGCTAGCGGCCGTGACCCAGAACCAGGGCCGCCACCACCAGTATGGCCACCGCACAGGCCTGCAACAGCACGCGCAGACGCATCAGCTTGTTCGACCATGTGCGCCCGAACTCGCCGCCGCGGAACAGGGCGTAGATGCCGAAGCCGAGGGTGACGGCCACGGCCGCCAGGGCCACCGGGATGAGGATGAGGAAGAAACCACGCATGAACCCGGTCTTAGGCCGATGAGGCCGCCGCCGCCAGTCGCCGAACGCGGCTCCGTCTTGTGAGGTCGCCGCCCCGGGCCTAAACAGGCCCCAACCTGGGGAGGCCGCCATGATCGTACTGCACCATCTCAACAACTCGCGCTCGCAGCGCATCCTCTGGCTGCTGGAGGAGCTGGGCGCGCCCTATGAGATCCGTTTCTATCAGCGGGACGCGGTGACCAATCTGGCGCCGCCGGAACTGAAGGCGGTCCATCCCCTGGGCAAGTCGCCAGTGATCACCGATGGCGACCTGACCATCGCCGAGTCCGGCGCCATCGTCGACTACATCATCCGCAAGCACGGCGGCGGGGCGTTTTCTCCCACCGCCGGCACGGCCGCCCACGAGGCCTATCTGGAATGGCTGCACTACGCCGAGGGTTCGGCGATGCTGCCGTTGATGATCAACCTCTATGTGATGCGCCTGGGCGAGGCCGGCGCGCCTCTGAAGGACCGCATCGACAGCGAGATCGACAACAATCTGGGCTATATCGAGGCGGCGCTCGAGGGCCACGACTACATCCTGCTGCGCGGTTTCACCGGGGCGGACGTGCAGCTGAGCTTTGTCGGCGAGGTCGCGCGGGCGTTCGGCAGATTGGCCCGCTATCCGAACATCGCCGCCTGGGTGACGCGCCTGCACGCGCGCCCGGCGTTCAGGGCGTCCCTGGAAAAGGGCGGGGCCTACAACCTGGCCTAAGGCTCTACTCCTCCCAGCCCTCCAGGAAGTCGAACACCGCCGCCTTGAACAGGGCGTGAGGGATCGCGGAGAAATGATCGCAGGCGGGCAGGGTCACCGCCCGGGCGCCCGGGATGGCGTCGGCCAGAACCTGCGGATCGCCGGCCAGTTCGTCACGGCTGCCGGCCACCACCAGGGTGGGAACGCCGAGGGTCCACAGGTCGTCGCCGCTGGCGGGAGCGCCACGACCCTGGCTACAGGCGGCGAGAGCCAGGCGGTCCTCACCCTGGTTCTCGGCGAACTGGCGGAACCCGCGCAAGGTCGGGTCGGTGATCGACGCCGGATCGTCGGTGGTCAGGGCCTCGGCCATCGTCATGGTGGTCCGGGAGACCGGCTCGCCGCTGAGCATCCGTCCGCCGACGCCGCCGAGGATGAGGTTGTTCACCCGACTGGGCGCATCGAGGGCCACGGCCAGCGACAAATGGGCGCCCATTGAATAGCCGAGCAGGTCCACCCGCCTCAACTCCAGGTGGTCGATCAGGGCGACGATGTCGCCGGCCATCTGGTCGCGGCCGTAGGCGGCGGGCTCGTGCGGCTTGTCGCTCTCGCCATGGCCACGCAGATCAAGCGCCACAGCCCGGTAGCCCTTGCGCTCGAAGGCGCTCAGCCAGCCGAGCCGCCGCCAGTTCTCCGCCCGGCTGGTGGCGAAGCCGTGAACGAGGACCACAGTCCCCAGTGTCGCCCCGGCCGGAGCGATATCGTCATAGGCGAGGCTCAGCCCGCCGGATTGAAAGGTCGCCATGCCGGCAGGGTAAACGCGACGCCCCCCTTGAGCAAAGGGCTCCGGGCGCCTTAATCGAGAGACATGAACGAGGAAGTCTTCATCGGCGGCTGGACCCTGTCGCGGCTGCGCGAGCGCACCCAGACCGAGCGATGGGCGGTGTGGAAGCGCGCGCGGTCCCTGCATTCGGCCGAGGGCAATCATCTGGCCAGGGCGATCGAGATGCTGGGGCTGCCCTACGCCGAGCCTGAGCCGTTGACCGGCGAGGACCCCCTGCTCGAGCGGATTCGAACGGTGTTCGCCTCGCCTGCGGCGCGGTCGGCTGCCATCGAGGCGACCCTTGACGGCCTGCCGGCCATGGCGGGTGTCGACACCCTGCTGCACGACGAGTTGGGCGAGGAATACCGCCTCAATCCCGCCGCCGTCCCCACCGCCGAGACCCTCACCGCCGAGTTGATGGCGTCGCTCGGCTACGCCGAGGCCGGCCGGAAGCCCCTGCCCAAGCGCTGCGTGGCGCGCTCCGGGATCTTCTGGAAACGGGGATAGCGGCCGCGACCCGGAGCCCTGCCCGATCTGATCGCAGAAACCAGATCGGATCAGGAGGGCTGTGGACCTTTGATTCTAGAGGTGCAGGGCCATCAGCACCTCGTCGATATACCGGTCGTGCAGCCGGACCGCCCGGCGTTCAAGGCCGTAGGGAACGAAGCCCATGCGGGCGTACAGCCCCTGGGCCCTGAGATTGAAATCGCCGACGCCAAGTTCGAGCACCGTGATCCCGACGCCGCGGGCATGTTCGATGATCGCCGAGAAGAGCCGGTCGCCGGTTCCGCCACCGCGGGCGGTCGGGCTGAGATAGACTCCCCAGATGGTCGCCTTGTGCTCGACGTTGGCGCCGACGAAGCGGTCCAGGCCCGCCATGCCCAGGCAGCGGCCCCGGTCGTCGAACACGCCCCAGACCGCTCCCCGGGCGAGAGGTTCGCTGAAATCCTCGCCGCCGCGCGCCAGTGCGACGTCGAGGCGTTCGGCGAAAGCCGGAGGATTGTCGGCCAGGGCCGCCAGCCGAATGGCTTTCAGCACCCCGGTCTCGTCCGGCCGGAAGGGACGGATGTCCAGGTTCATGCGACCCGCCCCGGTCCCGTGGTCATCGCCAGTCTCATTGCGCAACCCCTGCCGCCTTTGTGGAGGCGCTTAGACGGCAAAGGGCCCGCGGACAAGCCGCGGGCCCTTGAGTCGGTCGCTCCGCATCCGCCCGCCGGCCCCGCGAGCGGGGCAGGCGCAAGGCGTCAGGCTTCGGCGTCGGCCGCCTGCTTGGCGGTGAGATCCTCACCGGTGGTCTGATCGACGACCTTCATCGACAGGCGGATCTTGCCGCGATCGTCGAAGCCCAGCAGCTTGACCTTCACGGCCTGGCCTTCGGTGAGCACGTCGGAGACCTTGTTCACCCGCTCGCTGGCGATCTGGCTGACGTGAACCAGACCGTCCTTGGCGCCGAAGAAGTTCACGAACGCGCCGAAATCGACGACCTTGACGACCTTGCCGTCATAGATCTGGCCGACTTCCGGCTCGGAGGTGATCGACTTGATCCAGTCGATGGCGGCCTTGATCTTGGCCCCGTCGCTGGCCGACACCTTCACCATGCCCTCGTCGTTGATATCGACCTTGGCGCCAGTCTGCGCGACGATCTCACGGATCACCTTGCCACCGGTGCCGATCACTTCGCGGATCTTGTCGGTGGGGATGGTGATGGTCTCGATCTTCGGCGCGTATTCGCCCACGTCCGTCCGGGCGCCGTCGATGGCCTTGGCCATCTCGCCAAGGATGTGCAGACGGCCGCCTTTGGCCTGTTCCAGGGCCTGCTTCATGATCGCCTCCGTGATGCCGGCGATCTTGATGTCCATCTGCAGCGACGTGATGCCGGTATCGGTACCTGCCACCTTGAAGTCCATGTCGCCGAGATGATCTTCGTCGCCGAGAATGTCGGACAGAACCGCGAAGCGCTCACCCTCGAGGATGAGGCCCATGGCGATGCCGGCGGTGGCGCGCTTCATCGGCACGCCCGCATCCATGAGCGCCAGCGAGGCGCCGCATACGGAGGCCATCGATGACGAACCGTTCGACTCGGTGATCTCCGAGACGACGCGAATCGTGTACGGGAAGTCTTCCTTCTTCGGCAGCACCGGATGGATCGCGCGCCAGGCCAGCGTGCCGTGGCCGATTTCGCGACGCTTGGTGCCGCCCATACGGCCGGTCTCGCCGACCGAGTACGGAGGGAAGTTGTAGTGCAGCAGGAACG
>CAIXWN010000081.1 GCA_903923135.1 uncultured Caulobacteraceae bacterium
CCCACGATGCGCACTGCCGCCGACTTGCGACCTATTCCGACGCCGTGATCCTGGCGATCGACTACAGGCTGGCGCCCGAGCACCCCTTTCCGGCCGGTCACGACGACGCCCTGGCCGCCACTCGCTGGGCTTTTGACCACGCCGGAGAGATCGGCGCGGACCCGGCGCGCATCGGCGTGGGCGGAGATTCGGCCGGCGGCAATCTGGCCGCCTCGGTCGCGATAGATCTGCGTGACGATCCGGTCCGGCGGCTGAAGTTCCAGCTGCTGATCTATCCGGCCACCACGCCGGCGGAGCCGACCGCGTCGCGGCGCGAGCGCGACGGGCCCGTGCTGACGACGGCGGTGATGGACTTCTTCGAGAAATCGCTCGCCGCGCGCGGCCATCCCGACTGGCGCCGCGCCGCGCCGGCGCAGGTCGCCGATCTGTCCGGCCTGCCGACCGCCCTGGTCGTGACGGCCGGTTTCGATCCCCTGCAGGATGAGGGGCGCGACTATGTGCGGGCTCTCGCCGAGGCGGGGGTGCCGGCCGGCCACCTGCACTATTCCGATCTCGTGCACGACTTCTACATCATGGGCGACGTGTCGCCCGCGGTGGTCCTGGCGGCGAAGGAGGCCGGCGCGGCGATCAAGGCGGCGCTCTGATCCGGTCGGCCACTCAGCGCCGGATGAAGCCCGACAGCCTCAGGACAAGATAGACGAGCAGCGACGAGGCGATGGCAAGTCCGGTGGCGTAGAGGCTGCCATACTTCGCCGACAGCCAGATCAGGCCGCCGGTGTTCATGCCGAAGATGCCGGTGACCAGGGTGGCCGGCATCAGCAGGGCCGTGAGGACCGAGAGGAAATAGAGGTTCTGGTTGGTCTGCTGGGTCGCCTGCAGGTCGAGTTCGTCGCGTAGCAACCGCAGCTGGCTCTGGCTGGCCAGAAGTTCGGCGTCGAGGTTCGACAACCGTCCGGCGAACCGGTCGGCGGCCTTCAGAAAGGTCGTCGGCAGGGCGGTTTCGTCCTCCAGCAGGCCCAGCATGGCCCGCGTGCCGCTGTAGAGACGGTGCATTCTGACCATAAGGGACCGCATGTTGAGGAAGGTTCTGGCGTCCGTGGACGGATGGTCCTTGAGCAGTTCGTCTTCCACCACCTGCACGGCCGCCTCGAGGTCGGCGTTGGTTCGGCGGAACACGTCGGCCATTGAGGTGAAGATCAGGTCGAGCGCCGCGTCGGCGTCGGGAACCGAGACGCCGGCTTCCATGCGCCGTTTGATCGTTTCCGCCGAGCGTACAGGATGGTTGCGGCCGGTGATGATGAACGAACTCGCCAGGGCGACCCGGAAGCTGCCGACATTGGGGTCGCTGTCGTGGAATTCCAGTTCGAGGTCGTGCAGCACCAGGCCGAGCACGCCCTGGTCATAGACACACTGTTGCGCCTGATCGACCGACAGGAACATGTCGACGATGTCGCCCGGCAGCAGGCTAGCGGCGCGCAGCCAGCGTTCGGTCCTCAGATCGGACAGATTGAAGTGGAGCCACCGGAACCCCGGCGGCCGCGCGTCCGGGTGCAACAGGTCGAGTTCGTCAACCGGGCTCGCCTCGCCGGGGGCGAAGTCGAAACCCCAGATCAGGCCGGGGCAAAGGGCTACGTCGCGGATGTCCTTGGGCGCCATTGCACCGGCATAGGGCGGATACGGGCGGGGGCGTCAATACGGGCGTGAGGCAGGCGTGGGATCAATCGGCGTCCCCGGAGACCGGGGCGCCTCCGGGGCCGCCGGCCAAGGCGCGGTTGTGGGGAGCGAGGCCAGGTGAGTTTTCCGCTCCGGGACCGACCGCGGCTGCAAACCGGGTCGGGTGATCCCGCCGCCGCGCCGATGCGGAGTCAGGCCGGCAGACGCGCCCGGCGGTTGCGAAGGGCAAGGCCCAGGCCCCCCATGCCGAGGATCATCAGCGCCCAGGTCGTCGGTTCCGGCGCCGCCAGCACGCTCGCCCCCCCTAGGAAGCGGAGATCGCCGTCCCCCTGGCAGCTGTAGGAGTTCTGGCACTCAAAGGACGAGGTCAGCAGGTACTTCGGCGACTGCGGATCGCTGAAGGCGGACGACACCTCCAGATGAAGGAAGTCACTGTTGTAGGTCGGGCCGTGCAGCTCGACGTAGGTGTCGCCGGTCGCGCCGCCGGCGGCGCCGATGTTGCCGAAGCCCGGTCGGAAATCGAAGCCGGTGAAGGCGCCGGCCGCTGTGGTGACCAGGTTGTAGTTGGAGACGAAGCCATAGCTGTTGAAATCGATGAAGCCCGTTACGGTCGCGTCGTCTGTGAAGACGGCGTCGATGACGAAGTGCTGGCCCGCGCTTGCCGTCATCGGCGCCAGCCACAGGCCTGCGACGACCGCAATCGCCAGGGGTATCGGTGACTTGACGGAACCCGTGGCCATGATGCGCCTGCCTGGAGCTGGCGCCCGCCGGTAGTGGCGGGCGTTATTGAGCAACATTAACAAAATTTGAACAAGATTGCCATGCTGCGCGCCGCTTTCTGGTGGTGATTTCGCCGTAATTGACGGGCGCCGGCGCAAGGCCGCCGCCTCAATCGGCGCCAGGCGCGGCGGCGCGGCGGGAGCGCGCCCAGGCCAGCACCAGCCCCCCGGCCGCGACCGAGAGCAGGGAGCCGGCGATCACCGCGGCGCGGACGGAACCCTGGGCCGTGAGATCCTCCGCCGGGATCGCCAGCGCGCCGAGAAAGAAGCTCATGGTGAAGCCCGCGCCGCAGAGCATGGCGACGCCCAGCATCTCCAGCCAGTTGGCGCCCATCGGGCGTCGTCCCAGGCGCAGGGCCACGGCCAGGGCCGAGAAGCCCAGCACGCCCGCCGGCTTGCCAATCGCCAGGCCCAGCGCCACGCCCAGCGGCAGGGGGCCCAGCAGGGCGCGCCAGCCCAGGGCGCCGAGCGAGAATCCGGCCGAAACAAAGGCGAAGAAGGGCAGTACGCCGTAGGCCACATAAGGGTGAAGGCCGTCCATGAACGTCTTCAGGACGCTCTCCTGGTCGGCCCGGCGAGGGGCGATCGGCACGGTGAGGGCGCAGGCGAGTCCGGCCACCGACGTGTTGATCCCCGATTGCAGGGTGAACGCCCACACCAGAAGGAAGCCGGCCGCATAGACCAGGCGAGGCGCGGTTCGCCAGCGCGACAGGGCGGCGAGGACGCCCAGGGTGACGATGGCGCCGGTCAGAGAGGCGGCATGGATTGGGGTGGAGAACAGCACCCCGATCAGAACGATCGCGCCCAGGTCATCGGCGACCGCCAGGGTCAGCAGGAACAGGCGCAGCGACTCCGGCAGGCGTCGCCCGAAAACCGCCAGGGCCGCCAGAGAGAAGGCCACGTCGGTGGGCGTGGCGATCGGCCAGCCACCCATTGCGCCCCCCGGCGCCGTGTTCACGGCCAGATAGACCATTGCTGGCCCGACCATGCCGCCGACGGCGGCGAAAACCGGCAGGGCGAGGCGGCGGGGCGACGAGAATTCGCCGCGCAGCACCTCGAACTTGATCTCCAGGCCGACCACCAGAAAAAACACCGCCATCAGGCCATCGCGGGCCCAGCTGAGCACGCTTCGGGTCTGATCGAACGCGCCCAGGCGAACGGCCAGCGGCGCCTGGATGAAGCGGAAATAGTCGCCGGCCAGCGGCGAATTGGCCAGGGCTATGGCGGCCAGGGCCGTCAGCGCCAGCACGGCGCCCGCCCCGGACTCGGTCTTCAGGAACTCGAGGGTGGAGGGCCTAGCCATGACCCCGCCGCTAGCATGTCCGGCCCCCGGGCGAGAAGGACAAAGCGCCTTGCGGCTTGCCGGATGCCCGAGCCTGCGGCATCGGTGAGCGATGCCCGTCTCCCGCGACTATCAGGCCGACCCGCGATTCTACACCCTGTGCGCCAGCCCCCCGGGGGACGAACTCGCCGATCCGGTGACGCCGGCGGCGTTCCCGGCGGTCACCCTGCGCTATCGCAATGACCGGGCGGCCGCGACCGTCGGACTGGCCGGGCTCGACGACGCCGAGTGGCTCGCCCATTTCGCCAGGTTCGCGCCGCTGCCGGAAAACCAGCCCGCGCCCCTGGCCATGCGCTACCACGGCCATCAGTTCCGCACCTACAATCCCGACCTCGGCGACGGGCGGGGATTCCTGTTCGCCCAGCTGCGCGAGTCCGGCGCGGGCCGACTGCTTGATCTGGGAACCAAGGGGTCCGGCCGCACGCCGTGGTCGCGTGGTGGCGATGGTCGACTGACCTTGAAGGGCGGCGTCCGGGAGGTGCTCGCCACGGCGATGCTGGAGGCCCTCGGCGTGCCGACCTCGCGGTCGTTCTCGCTCGTCGAGACTGGCGAGGCCCTTGAGCGCAACGACGAGCCGAGCCCCACGCGGGGCGCGGTGCTGACGCGCCTCTCGCACAGCCACATCCGCTTCGGCACCTTCCAGCGCCATGCGGCGCTGGAGCGGCCCCAGGCGATCTCATTGCTCATCGATCACGTGGTGGAGAGCTACTATCCCGAACTGTCCGACGCGCCTGACCGGGCCGCGGCCCTGCTCACGGCCGTGACCGCCCGGAGCGCCAGACTCGTCGCCCGCTGGATGGCGGCCGGCTTCGTGCACGGCGTGCTCAACACCGACAACATGAACATCAATGGCGAGAGCTTCGACTACGGGCCCTTTCGCTTCCTGCCACGCAACGATCCCAATTTCGTCGCCGCCTATTTCGACCACTCCGGGCTCTACAGCTTCGGGCGGCAGCCGGAGGCGGTCTTCTGGAACCTGAGGCAGCTTGCCGGCGCCTTCAGTCTGGTCAGCGACAGCGGGGCGCTGGTCGAGGCGCTCAACCGCTTCGGGGCCCTGTACCGCGATGCGCTCACCGAAGCCCTCGTCGAACGTCTCGGCGTCAGGCCGGTTTCGCCGGAGGCCGACGTCGATCTGGCGAACGCCGCGTTCGGCGCCCTCGCCGAGGGTGGCGACGCCCTGCGCTGGGAGCCGTTCTTCTTCGACTGGTTCTGCGGCGCCGCCTCGGAGACGCGGGCCATGGCCGGGCCGCGCGCACGCCTCTACGATGGCGAGGCGTTCCGCAGCCTGCGTGACATCCTGGCGATGCGCGAACCCGACCGCCCCGAGCGACTGACCCACGCGGCGTTTGCCGCCCCGGAGCCGGAGGAACTGCTCTATGACCAGATCGAGGCGCTCTGGGCGCCCATCGCCGAGCGGGACGACTGGTCGGCCTTCGCCGACAAACTGGCGTCGATCGAGATCGCCCGCACGGCCTGGGCGCTGACCCCGCCCCGGGTCGACCTCTGAGGCCACCGCTTGCCTTCCCTTGCGGAGGGCGCCCGATCCTTTGCAACCTAATCAACCGGAAGCGCCGCATGCCCACCCTCTTCGATCCCATCCGTCTGGGTGATCTCGATCTGCCCAACCGCATCATCATGGCGCCGCTGACCCGCATGCGCGCGGTGCGCGAGACCCGGGCGCCCACCGACCTGGTGGCCCAGCACTATGTGCAGCGCGCCTCGGCCGGCCTCATTCTGGCCGAGGCCACCTCGGTTGACCCGATGGGCGTGGGCTATGTCGGCACGCCCGGCATCTGGTCGGCTGAGCAGGTCGAGGCCTGGAAGCACGTCACCACGGCGGTGCACGCCGCGGGCGGACGCATCGCCCTGCAGCTTTGGCACGTTGGCCGGATCTCCGAGCCGCTGGTGCTCAACGGCGCGACGCCGATCTCCAGCAGCGCGATCGCCTGCAGCGGGTTCATAAGCCAGCAGCGGCCCAAGCGGCCGTTCCCGGTCCCCCGCGCCCTGGAGACCCACGAGGTGGCCGGCGTGGTCGAGGCGTTCCGCCAGGCCGCCGAGAACGCCCAGGCGGCCGGCTTCGACGGGGTCGAGATCCATGGCGCCAACGGCTATCTGCTCGACCAGTTCCTCCAGGACAGCTGCAACAAGCGCACGGACATCTATGGCGGGCCCGTGGAGAACCGGGCGCGTCTGCATCTGGAGGTGGCCGACGCCTGCATCTCGGTCTGGGGCGCCGACCGGGTCGGCATGCACCTGGCGCCGCGCGGCGACGCCCAGGACATGGGCGATTCCGATGCCCTGGGAACCTTCAGCTACCTCGCCCGGGAACTGGGCCGGCGCAACCTCGCCTATCTGTTCCTGCGCGAATACATCGCCCCCGGCCGGCTGGCGCCGGCGATCAAGGCGGCCTTCGGCGGACCGGTGATCGTCAACGAGCAGTACACGCTCGAACAGTCCATCGCCGACCTGGAATCCGGCGTGGCCGACGCGGTCGGCTTCGGCCGCTCCTTCATCGCCAACCCCGACCTGCCGGCGCGCCTGCGGGCCGGCGCCCCGCTCAACGAGCTCAATCCGGCGACGCTCTACACCCCCGGTCCGGTTGGCTACACCGACTATCCCACGCTGGAGATGGCGAGCGCCTGACGGCTCGACGGGATCCGGGTTCAGGCCGCCCAGACCCGTTCAGCCGGCGGCGGGGAACTCGTAGCGGACCTCGTCGAAGGAGTCGGCGGCGAAGGCGTAGAGGATGCGCAGAGGCTCGTCGCCCACGGCGTGGGCGCCATGCAGGGCCCCGCCAGGAATGAAGGCGGCCGCGCCCGGCGACAGGTCGTGGTCCTCGCCGTTGATGCGCAGGACGCCGCGTCCCGAAAGAATGAAATAGGTTTCCGGATGCGCATGGCGGTGCAGGGTGGTCCGGCCGGCGTCCTCGGGCCGGACCTCGGCGACGCCCATGGTCAGGCCCGCCGTGGGCGTGCGGTCGCCGCTGAACAGCGTGCGCCAGGAGACCGTCCCCCGCACCGGGTCGTCCCAGGTCTCCAGGGGCAGGTCGGCCTCGCGGACGACGACGGGCTTTGTGGCCATGGCGAGGGTCCCTGACGGATGGCGTGTGACGGTCGGGTTCGAATCTAGCCTATGGACCGCCCCGGGTCCCCCGCGATCGACTCGGGCCGGCCAGCGCTCAGGTCAGGGTGCGGCCGGTGATCCGCTCAAGGATGCGCGCCGGCGCTGTCTCGGGCGCCGCCATGGCCTGAGGCGGCAGATAGAAGGTCTGTTCCAGCATGAACCGCCCGCGCACGGCGGCGTGCACCACGCTGTCGGTGAACACCAGCCAGCTCGCCCCGGCTTCGAAGGCGGCCTCGCGCCGCGGCGCGTCGCGCTGATAGGCGTCGTCGAGCTTGGCCGCGTCGTGAAGCCCCAGCATCAGCGCGTCATAGAGCGTGCGGACGGCGCGGGTGATTCCGAGGCGGCGCAGCACCCACGCCTCTCCAGGCCAGGGCGCGCGCAGTTGTCCCGCCCAGCGCCGGGCGTGCGCCTCGAACGGTTCACCGACATGCCAATGGCGGGCCTCGCCGTCCGGATTGATGTTGGTGAACATGCGCAGAATCCGCCGGCCGCCGGTCGGCTGCGAGGCAAAGGCGTCGATATGCAGGCGTCGGTCGTCCTTGCGCCGGCTGGGATTGCCGTCAGCCACCTCTCGGGTGCGCAGGCTGGTGCGGCCCCGCTCCAGGGTGGCGGCGTAGCGCGGCGCGGCGGCCTGGATGGTCGATTCGGCCCAGCCGCGGTAGCGGCTCATCAACGCCGCCAGTCGACGCTGGGCCGCAGGGTCCGGCGTCGCGCCGCGAACGGCCCCGTCCGGGCCGAGGCTGATGTTCTTGGCCCTGCCATCGGAAAAGTGCGGCGAGACCAGATCGGCCTCCTCCGGGGTCAGCCGGAAGGGGTGGCCGGGCAGCACGACAACACCTTCGGTTTCCAGTCGCACGGCGAAGGCGTCCGGGTCGTCCTGCGGTCGGGGGGCCATTGTCTGCGCCTGCGGAATCTGAAGGGGGCGACCATACGCCTGTGGCGAGGAACGCCAAAGGCGGCCATTGTGGAGCGGACGGAAGATAGGGGGAGCGTCAGCGGTGCCCAGGACCAGCAACACCACCTCTGTCGAGGCTCTCAACCGCGCCAATGCGGGAAAGCTGCCGGAACATCTGGGACTGGAGGTGTCGGTCGCGGAGCCGGGCCGGGTGGTCGGCCGGTTCTCCGTGCGCCCGGATCTGGTGGCCCACATCGGCTATCTTTTCGCCGGCGCGGTGCTCACCGTCGCCGACATCCTGTGCGCCTACGGTGTCTCGACGGTCTGGCCGGACGGGGCCAGCGGCTTCACCACGGCCGAGGTGAAGTGCAACTTCATGGGCACCCTGACCGAAGGCGAGGTGGTGGTCTCGGCCACGCTTCTGCACGGCGGTCGCACAACGCAGATCTGGGACGCGGCCGTTGAGGACGCCACGACCGGACGACTGCTGGCCGTGTTTCGCTGCACCCAGATCCTGCTCTACCCGCGGACCTGATGACCAGTCCCGTCACGCCCGCTGAGGGAAATCCGCACGATCACCTTGTCCATGAGGCGGTGGGTCCGTCGCTCACGGGCCTGCAGGTCGGCGCCACGATCGGCGTCGGCGTCAACGCCCTGCTGTTCGCCGGAGTGATGCCGGTGCTGCTGGGCGCCCTGGCTGACGAACACCGGCTCAGCGCCGCCGGCATCGGCCTGACGGCCATGACCGAGGCCCTGGCCATGGGTCTGTCCACCGCCGCCATGGGCCTGGTCCGGCGTCCCGAGCGGTTGCGCCTTATCGCGACGTGCGCCTGTCTGGGGCTCGCCCTGTTGAACCTGCTGGCCACCGGCGCCGGGGGCCTGGCGCTGATGGCCCTGCGCGGCGCGACGGGCGCCACCGAAGGGGTGCTGTTGTGGATCACCGTATCGATGATCTCGCGCACGGTGACACCGGAGCGCTGGGCGGGAGCCTTCTTCACCGCCCAGGTTCTAGCGCAGCTGATTCTGGCCGTCTCGCTGGCGCTCATCATCGTGCCTCGTTTCGGGGCGAACGGCGTGTTCCTCTCCCTGACGGTTTGCAGCCTACTGGGCGTTGCGCCGGCCCTGTTGTCTCCTCAGCGCTTCGCGCCCCTGCCCCTTTTGGCCGGGGAGAGCGAGATCCCGCCGCCGCGTGGCTGGATCGCCCTGGCGGCCACCCTGATCTTCGTCTCGGCGGGCGGGGCCGTGGGGGTCTATCTGCAGCCTCTTGCACACCAGGCCGGGCTGCCGGCCGGGGTGGCCCGAACGGCGGTATGGATTTCCCTGTCGGCCCAGGTGGTCGGCGGCGCCATGGCCACCCTGTTGGCCGGACGGGTGCGTTATTTTACCGTATTCATCATGACCTCGCTGGTCTATCTGACGGTCTGGTCCCTGTTCGCCCGCCACGTGCCGCCGTGGCTCTTCATCGGCGCCAACGCCATGGCCGGCCTCTTCGGTCTGTTCCTTGGCCCGTTCCTGGTGCCCATGACCATCGACGCAGACCCCAGCCGGCGCGCGGCCATGCAGAGCGGGGCGGCGCAGCTCCTGGGCGGCGCGCTCGGACCCTTTCTGGCCTCACGGGTGGTGGGCGAGGGCGACGTGCACGGGGTGCTGTGGCTGGGCGCGGGCCTGCTGCTGTCGGGATTGAGCGGCGTGACCTGGCTGCGGTTCACCGCCCGTCGGGCGGCCTAGGCCCCGCCGCCAAGTGCCTGTTGACTATTCGGCGTCGCCGCCGGCGGCCTTCTCACGATCCTCGCGTTCCTTCAGTTCGCGCTTGGCCGCGGCCTTCTCGGCCGCCTTGGCGGCCTTCACCCGCTCACGGTCAAGGCGCTCGAACTGGTAATTGGGTTTACGCGGCATAGGGCGTCGTCCTCGGGTGAAACGGGGTCCAGCACCGTCAATCGCCCATCCAGGACAATTTGACCAGAGTCAGACCCCGCCGTCGCCGGCCGCAGCCGTCAGTTCGGGCGATACTTCCTGGGAATCGCCGCAGCTTCCTCCGTCGTCAGCTTGGTCAGCTTGGCGGCGATCAGGGGCGCGCGGAACCCGTTGGAATCGGCCACCTCAAGCTGAAGGTCGATCGCCGTACAGATGCTGTCCGATCCCACTGTACGCGAAACCAGATGCACGTCAGGCCACTGCAGCTGTGGAGACCCGGCGCTCAGATCGACCTTGTACACGTCGTGCAGGTTCACGCCCAGGTAGATCACATTGGGGCTGGGCGATTTCCAGCCGTTCCATTGGGTAATGAAGAAGCACGGCGTCCGCGCAGGTTTGGGCGCGGCGGACGGGGCGGCGGCCTGGGCGGGCAGGGTGGCGCAGGCGACGGCGAGACTCAGCAGGCCGGCGCGAATCGCGTTCCGGCGGACACCCTTGATGTGACGGTTCATGTCATCCTCTCAGTTGGCGTCCCCGTTGAACAGATGAGCGGCCCGCGCCGCCTTGTCAACGCGGCCGCCAGGGGAGGTCCTGTCGCCGAGGGCCGCCATCGAGCGCCCCGAGGATGCCGTTCGCGAGCCAGCTTACCAGGCTGATGGTCACCGCCGTGAGGATGGCCGGAAACAGGCCGACGATGTGGACCCCGTGCAGGAAGATCGTCACGCTCCAGACGATCAGGCCGTTGAGCACGAACAGGAACAGCCCCAGCGTCAGGATCGACAGCGGCAGGGTGATGAGGACGAGAAATGGCCGCACCAGAGCGTTGAGCAACCCCAGCAGCAGGCCGGCCAGCAACAGGCTGCCCAGGCCGTCCACATAGATCCCGTGGACCAGGCGGGTCGCCACATAGAAACCCAGTGCGGCCGAGAGGGCTCGTATGAGGAACTGCATGACGACTGTCTCCTCCCCCATGACCGGACGGCACCTTACGCCGGGCGACGACGGGCGCAAGGCTTCACCCGGCGCTCGCCGAATTCGGTGTTGACGCTAACGTCATGACCGTTGACGTTTGCGTAAGGGTTAACTAGCGTCCGCCGCCATCAACGGCCCCCAGAGGCCGCATCCAGACCCCAGGGAGAGACCCGCCATGCCGCTCGAACTACGCCGCCCCGAACGCACCTTCACCATCCGCCAGCTTTGCCTGGAATTCAAATGCACGCCGCGGGCGCTTCGCTTCTATGAGGACAAAGGCCTGCTGGCCCCTGCGCGACAGGGGCTGAACCGGGTTTATTCCTACAAGGATCGCGCCCGGCTGCAGCTGATCCTTCGCGGCAAGCGGGTGGGTCTGTCCCTGTCCGAGATCCGTGAGATCCTGCAACTCTACGGCAAGGACGACGGCGCCGCCGCGCAGAACGCCAAGGCCCTGCGCAAGTTCCGCGAGCGCATTGTCGCCTTCGAGCAGCAGCGCGAGGACATTGATCACGCCATCGCCGAACTGCGCGAGGCCTGCGCCCGTCTCGAGGACATGCTCAGCTCCGTGCGGCCCGATCTGCTTCCTGTCGAGGGCGAGGCGTCCAAGGGCGTCAGGGCCCGCGCCGCCGGCGGTCGGGATCTCGCCCACGCCCGACACGCCTGAGGGTTCGCTCTTGGCCTATCAGCCGCCGGTCCGCGAGCAGCTCTTCCTGCTGCGCGAAGTTCTCGACATTGGACAATATGGCGACCTGCCCGGTTTCGCCGACGCCGACGATGAAACGGTCGAGCAGATCCTGCAGGAAGCGGCGAGGTTCAACGCCGAGGTGATCGCCCCTCTCAACAGTGTCGGCGACAAGGCCGGGTGCGTCTGGCGACCTGACAACACCGTCACTACGCCCGAAGGTTTCAAGGCGGCCTACCGGGCGTTGGTGGAGGGGGGGTGGCCGGCCCTGGGCGCCGATCCAGCCTGGGGCGGGCAGGGCCTTCCCGCCGTGGTCAATCTGGCGGTGAGCGAGATGGCCTCCTCGGCCAACATGGCCTTTTCCATGTATCCGGGGCTCACCCACGGCGCCTATTCTGCCATTTCGGTCGGCGGCTCGCCGGAGCAGAAGGCCCTGTATCTGCCGCGTCTGGCCTCCGGCCAGTGGGGCGGCACGATGAACCTCACGGAACCGCACTGCGGGACCGATCTGGGGCTGCTGCGCACCAGGGCCACGCCGTCGCCCGACGGGTCCTACCGGATCACCGGCCAGAAGATCTGGATCAGCGGCGGAGAGCACGATCTGGCCGAGAACATCGTCCATCTGGTGCTCGCCCGTATCGAGGGCGCTCCGTCCGGCACGCGCGGCATCAGCCTGTTCATCGTCCCCAAGTTCATCCCGAACGCCGACGGCAGCCTGGGCGCGCGCAATTCGGTGGTCTGCGCCGGGCTGGAAGAGAAGATGGGCATCCACGGCAGCGCCACCTGCGTGATGGTCCATGAGGACGCCGTCGGCTGGCTGGTGGGCGAGGAGAACCGGGGTCTCGCCGTCATGTTCGTGATGATGAACGAGGCGCGCCTTGGTGTCGGCCTTCAGGGTCTGGCCCAGGGCGAAGCCGCCTACCAGGCCGCCGCCGCCTTTGCGAAGGACCGTCTGCAGGGCCGGGCCCTCACCGGCCCGAAGAACGCCGATGGGCCCGCCGACCCGATCCTGGTCCACCCGGACGTCCGGCGGATGTTGCTGGATTCCCGGGCGATCCTCGAGGCTGGCCGGGCGTTCCTGTTCTGGACGGCGCTGTGCGGCGATCTCGCCCGCCGCCATCCCGACGAAGCGGGTCGACAGCGCGCCGAAGACTACATGGGCCTGATGACGCCGGTGCTGAAGGGCTACCTCACCGACCGTGGCTTCAACATCTGTTCCGAAGCCATGCAGGTGCACGGGGGCTCGGGTTTCACCGAGCACTTCCCGGTCAGTCAGTATCTGCGTGATTGCCGAATCACCCTGATCTATGAGGGGACGAACGGCGTTCAGGCCCTCGATCTTGTGGGCCGCAAGCTGGCCGCGCACGGCGGCCGGGCGGTGACGACGTTCTTCGCCGAGATCGACGCCTTCATCGCCGCCGAGAGCGACAACGACGGCCTGCGACCGTTCGCGGAGGCCCTGGCCGGCGCCAAGGCGCGGCTGCAGGACGGGACATTGTGGCTGATGCAGAACGGCCTGAGCAACCCCGACAACGCCGGAGCCGCCTCGACCGACTACATGCACCTGTTCGGTCTGACCGGGCTCACCTTCATGTGGGCCCTGATGGCCAAGGCCGCCCTTGCCCGCATCATCGCCGGCGACGCCGATCCCTTCTACGCCAACAAGCTGCTCGTCGGGCGGCACTTCATCGAACGCATCCTGCCCCAGGCCGGCGCCCATCTTGCCAGGCTGAAGGCCGGATCCTCCACCCTCATGTCCTTTCCCGCGGAGTCTTTCTGAACATGCCCGTCCTCGACGTCGAACGCCCGGCTTTCCTGGCTGAGGAAGATCTCAACATCTTCGAGAGCGCCGTCGGCCGCTTCTTCGAGGAGCACGCCACGCCTCAGGACACCGCCCGCTGGCGCGAGAACGGCATCGTCGACCGCGACCTGTGGACCAAGGCGGGCGCGGCTGGCCTGCTCGGCATTTCCCTTCCCGAGGAATACGGCGGGGCCGGCGGCGACTATCGCCACGAGGTGATCCTGATGGAGCAGATGGCCGCCAAGGCCGTCGACGGCTTCGGCGCCTCGCTGCACAACGCCATCGTCGCCCCCTACATCCTGCACTACGGCACCGAGGAACAACGCCGTCGCTGGCTGCCCAAGATCTGCACCGGCGAATTCGTCACGGCCATCGCCATGACCGAGCCGGGCGCCGGCTCCGACCTGCAGGGGGTCAAGACCGTCGCCCGCAAGGACGGCGACGACTATGTGATCAGCGGCCAGAAGACCTTCATCACCAACGGTCAGACCGCCAATCTGATCTGCGTCGTGGCCAAGACCGACACCACCCAGGGCGCGCGCGGGGTGTCGCTGATCTTCGTCGAAACCGATCACGCCCCCGGTTTCGAGCGCGGCCGCAATCTGGCCAAGCTGGGCCAGGAAGCGGCCGACACTTCCGAGCTGTTCTTCAATGACGTGCGCGTGCCGGCGGAAAACCTGCTGGGCGGAGACGCCGGCCAGGGCTTCTTCCAGCTGATGAACCAGCTGCCGCAGGAGCGCCTGAACATCGCCATCCAGGGGGTTGGCGCCATCGAGCGCGCCCTGGAGCTAACCATCGACTACGTCAAGCAGCGCGGCGCCTTCGGCAAGAAACTGATCGACTTCCAGAACACCCAGTTCAAGCTCGCCGAATGCAAGACCGAGGCGACGGTGGCCAAGGTGTTCGTCTACTGGCTGATCGGCCAGCACCTCGAGGGCAAGCTCGACGCCGCCAAGGCGTCCATGGCCAAGTACTGGGTCACCGACCTGGAGAACAAGATCATCGACGAATGCCTGCAGCTGTTCGGCGGCTGGGGCTACATGGACGAGTATCCGATCTCGCGCATGTACCGCGACAGCCGCGTCCAGCGGATCTACGGCGGCGCCAACGAGATCATGAAGGTTCTCATCGCCCGCACCCTGTAGGGCCGGTCCCTCGCCCCGTCCCGAAGCCGGGGCGTGGGCGAGGGGGCGATCCGGCAGGGGGGCGCTTCACAGGCAGGGGGCACAATGAGCACGCACCGCGCCACCGTCGACTGGACCCTCCCGGAAGGACAGGACTTCGCCCGCGGACGTTACAGTCGCGTTCACACCCTGTCGTTCGAAGGCGGCGCCAGCCTGCCCGGTTCGGCGTCCCCCGCCGTGGTGCCCCTGCCCTGGTCCAGCCACGACGCCGTGGATCCCGAGGCGGCGTTCACCGCCGCCCTCAGCGCCTGCCACATGCTCACGTTCCTGGATCTGGCTCGCCGGGCGGGGTTCCTGGCCACGGCCTATCGTGACGAGGCCGAGGGAACCCTGGACCGTACCGGGCGCGGCCGGATGGCGGTGACGCGGGTCGTCCTGAGGCCGCGGATCGCCTGGGCGGGAGACCGACGGCCGTCCGCCGACGACCTGAGCCGCCTGCACCACGAAGCGCACGAGCTGTGCTTCATCGCCAATTCGGTGACCACAGAGGTGGTTGTCGAGCCGGCCTGACCGTCGCCGCCGGCAGAGAGCGGCAGGGCTGCGGCGACGTCCGCCTCACGCTTCAGGCGCCGGATGGTCCATCCGCAGCCAGCGGCTCACCCGCGCCTCCAGCGCCTCGACGTCCTTCAGTTCGCACTCCCAGACCGTTTCGACCCGCCAGCCGGCGGCGTGAAGCGCGACAAGGACGGCGGAGTCCCGGGTCCGATTGCGGGTCACCTTGGCCACCCAGTAGTCCCGGTTGGCCTTGGGCACGCGCGCGCCGCGCGCGCAGTCATGGCCGTGCCAGAAGCAGCCGTGAACAAAGATCGCCAGCCGCCGCCCGGGCAGGACGATATCGGGCTTGCCCGGCAGATCCCGGCGGTTGAGCCGGTATCGTCCGCCCAGGCGCCAGATCAGGCGTCGCACCGCCAGCTCCGGCGACGTGCCCGAGCCCTCAACCCGGCGCTTCACCGCCGAGCGCTTCCCCGGCGGATAGACGTCGGTCAAAGTCCGTCGAACAGGGCCGTCGACAGATAGCGTTCGGCGAAGCTGGGGATGATGGTGACGATCAGCTTGCCCTCCATGCCCGGACGCGAGGCGACGTCGACTCTGGCGCCGCCCGGCTGAAGCCTTCCCACATCCTGGCCGTTAGCGATGCGGTTCAGGTTGGCTGGAGGTTCAGGTTTGTCCACCATTGCAAAGCAGCCATCGGCGACCGGCATCGTGAGCGCCTTCTCCGCAGGCGTCCTGGTCGGCCTCCTCGTGGCGTTGGCTGAGGGCCTCCGTGCGCCACAACGGACGGCGGACACGACCGCCGCGCCGCGCGCGCCGGGCGCGTCCAGCCCAACCCAAATTCCGGCGCGCGGTTGGCGGTCGGCCTTCACGGCGAGCGTGCGCGAGTTCGGCCAGGATCGCATCCCGGCCGCAGCCGCAGCAGTCACCTTCTATTTTCTGCTGGCGCTGTTCCCGGCGCTCAGCGCCTTCGTTTCGCTCTACGGGCTGGTCGCCAACATCGAGGACGCACGCCGGCTGGTCCTCGGGCTTCATGGGTTCGTGCCCGGCGGGGCCGTCAGCGTGCTGCAGGCAGAACTGGCCCGGCTCGCGGCCGCGGACCACGGCGCCCTGGGCCTGGCGTTCGTCGTCAGCCTTCTGTTCTCGATCTGGAGCGCCAACGCGGGGCTTAAGGCGCTGATCGCGGGCCTGAACGTCGCATACGAGACGCGAGAGAAGCGCGGGCTCATCGGACTCAATTTGATTGCCCTGGCCTTCACCGCCGGCGTGATCTTGACCGCTATCGCGGGCGTCGCCGTAATCGTGGCCGCGCCCCACCTCCTGGCGAGCTTTGGCCTCCGGCGCCTGACGGGACTGGCGCTGCTTCGGTGGCCGATAGCGCTCGGCGCGGTGGGGGTGATGTTCTCGGTGCTGTACCGGTTCGGCCCTTCGCGGCCGCAGGCGAAATGGCGCTGGATCACCCCTGGAAGCCTACTGGCCGCGATGGGCTGGATGATCATGTCGGCGCTGTTCTCCTGGTACGTCGCCAACTTCGGCCGTTTCGACAAGACCTATGGTTCGCTCGGGGCGATCGTGGGTTTTCTCACCTGGGTCTGGCTCTCGCTGATGGTGCTGCTGCTCGGCGGCGAACTCAACAGCGAGCTTGAGAAGCAGGTTTCGCAGCCGTAACGGCGCTCCTGCCTTTCGAGAGTTCGGCCGATATCTCGCCGGCGCACCGGGTCCGATCCCGTCGACGCCTACCACCCGGCAAGCCGCCATCCCGAAGCGGCGACCAACGCGCGCGACGCCGCGGCGGTCCGCAGCCGGCTCACCCGGAAACCCGCCTTCACGGCCGGCCCGACGCCGAGGTGAAGCTCGCAACGGAGGTCCGCGCCAAGGGTCTTCCCCACGCGGGGTCCAGCAGCAGATCAACAGGCGCCAGCCCGCAGAAACACTGAAGAGACTCATCGATGCGATCCTCGCGGTCGGCATGTTGGCCGGGTGCTCAAGGGCTGCTGACACCAGCAAGCCGCCCGTGGTGGCGGAACAGAACCGGCAGGCCACGGCGCCGGCCGGGCGTGTCCTGGCTGGCCTCGGCCGCCGCCGCCGGGGCCTTGCTCGCCATCAGGACCCCCGGGCGATCGGAAGTCCCCCAGGCAAAGCTGAGCATCCCGTCCCGATCGACCCGGTCTGGGGTCATCGTCGGCCTTGGCCAGGTGCAGCAGAACCACTCACGCTGCTCGGCAAGGTCGCCCCTGATCAGTGTCAGCGGGCGCCGGGTGCGTCGGGTTTGACTTCGGCGGCGGCGCCGCGCACGGGCGCGGTCTTGTGCAGCACGAAGGCCGAGGCCAAGGCGATGGCGAAGCCCAGGGTCCAGCCGCCGATCACATCGGTTGGCCAATGCACGCCGAGATACACGCGGCTGACGCCTACAGCGATCACCAGGAAGGCCGCGCCGGCAAGCAGAAGCACCTTCACGCCGCGGCGCCGGTCGCCGGCCGCCAAGATCGCCGCCAGAGTGAGGTAGACAACCGGGGCCATCATCGCGTGGCCGCTGGGAAAGCTGGAGGAATAGACCAGGTCGAGTTGGGGAACGATCATCGGGCGCGGCCGATCGACGAAATGCTTCAGGATCTCGGCGGCGGCCTGAGCTATCAGCACGGTGCCGCCGAAAGCCATCGCCTGATATCGCCGCCCGTGCATCCACAGCATGGCTATCCCGGCGAGCGTGATGACCGCGAGCACCGTGAAACCGCCGACGGCGGTGAAGTCGCGCGCGGATTCCTGCACCCACCGCGGGCCGATCGCCGTGCCAAGGTCTCCGGCCGACCTGAAGGCCAGAACGACCGCGCGGTCGAAGCGAGAGGTTTCACCCTCGCGAACTTCAGAGGTCAGATAGATGAAACCGGTAAGAGTCGCACTCACCGCCAGAAGCGTCAGCAACAGCCGCATCTCCAGCCGGCGCATGACTGATCGCAGACCTCTTCGGTTGAGGGTAGTCGAGGGCGCGCTGTTCATGGTCCTCTAACGCCAGCCAACGCCCAACGATCCACGCGGGCCGCCGGGGCGGCCTGCGTCGCCGATGGAACCGAAGAGCCCGGCAGAGAGTTCCATCCCGATGACGACGGCAATCAAGTCGAAGGACTTTCGCGTTCGACGCGGCGAAGCGGTCGATCTCAAAAGCAGACCGACCGCCATCGATCCTCCCAGTCGGTCCGAAAAAGACTGTCACGACCTTTTCGACAAGCCCGTCGAGCAACAGGAACGGATCCGCCCCTCTGATTGTTACGCGCCTCTGCTCATCTTTCAGACCATGGACGTGGCCGGAAAGGATGGGGCGATCAACTCTGTAATGTCAGAGGTCCATCCTCAGGGCGCCCAGGCTCTCAGCGTCGAACATCCGGGCGCGAACGGATCGGCATCTTCAACCGGTCATCCGGTGGAGAGGTGCTGGTGGTCCGGCGGCATCCGGAGCTGCATGTCAGTGAGGTGGTCCTCGACTCGCCGCCAAAGAGGAAAACCGACTGGCGCGACCGCCGCAGCTCGATCGGGAACCTGGAGGGCCACCTCTACGCGAGCGGAACGCGGCTCATTGCGATCTAACTTCACCGTCGAATAATGAGCACTGAAAGCTCTTCCTCGCCGCTGTCGACGAGCCAGACAGGAACCGGAAGTTCAGCTTGGACCGCATCACGGAGCGCAAACGCCGGAAGCGCTGCACGACGGCCTATGGGCCGTACATGGAGCCTACCAGCATCAAAGACTCACCCTGGTATGTGGCGTCCGCCGACGATAAGCAAAATGCTCAATGTCTCGCTTTTGAAATTGTCGTCCAAAAATCCAGAACGATTGAACGTGAGCTACCCCAAGACCAGCAGGAAGCGGCATCGCGAACTGCTGTCGTTCTGCACGGTTCTCGCCAAGTGAGCGGCGTTGTGGAAGGCGCTGACGACGGTCTTGCCCGCCAGGATCTCGGCGCGATGGGCGTGGAGCCGGAATCGGCTGCGTCGGCGGTCCTTCAGCGACGGATCGTGGCGGTGCTGAACATCGGCAGCGGGAGTTGCGACGCGGAATCCGCGCCGCAGGCCAAAGCGGTGTTCGATCAGGCGGGCATTGCTCACGCCGAGATCGTCGCTGTCGAGCCCAAGGACCTGGAGAAGGCGCTTGACGACGCCGTCGCCAATTCGGACGTTCTGGTCGTTCTGGGCGGCGACGGGACAATATCGGCCGCCGCCGCCCGGTGCGCCCCCGGTGGAACCCTGTTGATCCCGCTGCCTGGCGGGACCATGAACATGCTACCCAAGGCGCTCTATGGCGAACGGTCCTGGCGTGACGCCTTGGCCGAAACCCTGTCCCGCCCGAAAATCCATGACCTCAGCGGCGGCAAGGCGGACGATCGACCGTTCTTCTGCGTCGCTATCCTCGGTGCGCCGTCGCTGTGGGCCCAGGCGCGAGAGGCCGGCCGCAAGGGCGACCTGGTCGAGGCGGTAAAGCGATCGATCACCGCGGCGCGACGAAGCTTGAGTGGCTCGCTCGACTATGACTTCGGCGGCGAGCTTACCGGCTCGGCCGAAGCGGTCATCGTGATCTGTCCAGCGATCTCGACATCGCTGGGGGAGGACGAGCGCGCACTCGAAGCGGCGGCCGTGGACCCGGAGACCGCGGCCGGGCTGTTCGGACTGGCCTTTCACGCCGCGTTTGACGACTGGCGGAACAGCGCCGCCGTGTCTCTCGCCAAGGTCAAGAACCTGCGCGTCACCGGCCACGGCGAAGTTCCAGTTATCCTCGACGGCGAGACGGTGCAGATGGGCCGGACGGTGTGCATCAGCTTTCTGCCCCTGGCGTTTCGCGCCTTGGTTCCGGCAGAGCGCCGATAGGGAGGGTCAGGGCCCGGGACCGTTCGAGTTCGGAAGCGACGATTGGCCGTCACCCTGGTTGGCGGGACAATCCCATGAGATCGTGGTTTTCACGCCAACCAAGGAGGGCGCGCGACGTGCGGGCAACAGGACTTTCCTCAAGGTTGTCGGCCTCCCTTGAGATCTTGGCCCGCCTGGGTTACGGCGCGCGCGGTTTTGTCTACCTCAGCGTTGGAAGTCTGGCGCTGTTGACGGCGCTGCAGAACCGAGGCGCGCCCAGCGGCAGCACGGGCGCGATAGCGGCCATTTCACAATGGCCGCTCGGCCGGTTCTGGATGGTCGCCATGGCGGTAGGTCTGACGTGTTTTTCGGTTTGGCGTGCGCTTCAGTCGCTGCTGGACGCGGACCGGCAAGGCGGGTCACGCAAGGCTCTGCTGGCGCGAGCCGGACAGGCGATAAGTGCAATGGTCTATGGGACGCTTGCCTGGTCGACCTTCAGACTGCTGCCCTTGTTGCGGCAGGTCAGTCCGCCGGAAGAGGAAGCTTCAGCCCACGCAGGAGCAGCGCATCTGTTGGCCTGGCCGTACGGTGGTTGGTTGTTGATAGGCGTGGGCCTGTTTGTCAGCGGCGGCGGCGTTGCCAACGTCGTGCGTGCCGTGCACGGAGATGTCGGCGACCGTCTAGTGTGCGGTCCAGCCACCCACCTGTGGGCCAGTTGGTTGGGCCGCGTCGGCTATCTGGGAAGGGGCGTCGCTTTTCTGCCCTTGGGCTTCTTCCTTTGCCAGGCGGGTTCAACGCTTGACGCTCACGACGCCAGAAGCCTGGGCGGCGCACTGCAGTGGCTGCAGGATCAGTTGCCTGGCGGGTGGATACTCGCGTTCACCGCATTGGGGCTGATCGCGTTTGGCGTCTATGGTTTCATCGAGGCGTGGCTCCGGCGGATCGACGTCGACGTCGCGAAACACCGGACGCAAAGGGCGCATCCGTAGTGTGCCTGCGAACGGGCGACCGGCCCGTCGAAGCGCGGCTCGGGCTGGGGGGCGCACCGGGGAGCGGTCTTCTACAGAACAAATGGTGAGGACGAGGTGATTGCGAGACCCGGCCCCCATCGGGCAAGGATGTCCTTAGGCCGGTCTACGATTAGCCCATACGTTGTTCCCGCAGGCTAGCCTTGCCGTGAAAGCCGTCGGCGCGTTGCGTTTTCGCCAAAACGCGTCCGGTTTTGTCCGAGGTCGGACTCACCGTTCAGGTGCGAAAGCGGGCGATGGCGTGGATTTTCGGGTCGCGGGCGAAGTCGGCCGGGGCGATGAAACCGGCCCCGTCCCAGGGGACGTCGATTCCGATGACCTCGAAGCATTTGGCGACGTATTCCGAACAAATGAACTCGTTTTTCGGCGCAAGGTGAGTTGGAGTCTTGGTCCTGGTCCGGCCCAGCATGATCCGCGCCGTGATCTTGAGAATCTCCCCGCTGGCGAAGGGATCGCCGAAGCGGTCCACGGCGAAGTCGCCCAATCGGCGCATGGCGTCTGTCTTGCCGTCGCGCTTGGCGGCCGCGAAATCCTCGTGGCGGGCCAGGATGATCTTGCCGGGGTAAGGGGTGACCCCGCTGCTGGTGCGCCTGATGAACTTGGCCAGCGGCACGGCGCGTACGCCGATGGTGTGGACGCTCTCGAAGGCCATGATCCGGCCCAGCGACGGCCAGCGGTAGGCGAGGCCGATATGGGTCCACTGGCTGCGGGTGCTCCACGAGATCAACCGCGATCCCATGTCCGTGGCCGCACAGAGCAGGATGTCCCCGTCGCGGATGCGGCGGGCTATCTTGTCCAGAGGCTCGGGGGCCAATTCGGTCAGAATTTCGTCGCTGATGGCCATGTTCGCGCTGGAAGATCCTCACCGACGAAGCTCTCACCGGAACCCAGGCGGATGCTGATGGTTCCGAAGAGACGGGCCTTTTGCCTTGCATGGGCACGCCAGCGCGATTTCGCTCCGCCGGCTGCACAGGCGCTGAACACCGGCAGCGGCTATTGTGGTGAGCGGTCCGCAGAGCGGATCAAAGCGGTCTTCGGCGGTGGCGCCGCTCATGGGCATGACCATGCAGCTGGCGAGCCACAAGCCGGCGATGGGCGAGGTCAGGATCCACGGCGGTCCGGAGACGGTCGGATGGGCCGCCACCGGGGCCGCCGGGGCCATGTCCGCCGCGGCCGTCGGCATGCTCGCCACCGTCGGTTCGACCGTGCGCTCAACACTGGCCAATGACCTCGGCGATTCGGTCGCCGCGGGCGCATACGTCAAGGTCGATGCTCACCGGCGAACGACCCTGACTCGCCGTTGCGCCGCCGGAGATGTCGTGATCAGCCTCGATCAGATCAGCCATGCGATGGGCGAAGCCAGGGTGGCCGCAACGACCATCCGCAACGATTTGGCGCTGGGGCGTCCCCGGCGTTGCCAGCGGAGTGGATATGGGGGAGCCGGAACGGCGCTCGACGAAAACCGTTGGTGGAGTGGAGGGCGCGATGACGCAACATTCCGAGCCACAAACGATCGTCGACTGCAAAGAGGCCGCGGAATCGGCTGGACTGTCCTACGCCTCGAAGGAGGCGTCAGGGCTGACCCGCAGGCGGGTCGGCACGGGCTTCAGCTATCGCGGACTGGATGGCTGCCGTCTGAAGGATCGTGCGGCGCTCCACCGGATTCGAGCGCTCTCCATTCCTCCGGTCTGGATCTGCTCTTACCCAAATGGCCACATCCAGGCCGTCGGCTACGACGAAAAAGGCCGTAAGCAATACCGCTATCACATAACATTTCGCGAGATCCGCGACGGCGTGAAGTTCGAGCACATGATGCTGTTCGCTGAAGCGCCTCCGCGTCTTCGATGTCGAGTCGCCACCGACGTGGCGGCGCCTGGCCTCGGCCGAAACAAAGGCCTGGCCACGGTTGTCCGTCTTCTCGAGACAGCGACAATCCGCGTTGGCAACGAAGCCTACGCCAGGGAAAACAAGAGCTATGGTCTGACCACTCCTTTGGCTTGCCACGCCAAGATCGACGGGGCCGAGCTGAGATTCCAATTCAAAGGCAAGAGCGGAAAGACCTGGCGTCTGAGCGTTCGCGATCGCCGCATCGTGAAGACCTGTCAGGAGCTTCCCGGCCAGCACCTGTTCCAATATCTCGATGACGCCGGCGAGAGACGGGCGGTGACGTCGACTGACGTGAACAGCCACCTGAGGGAGACGAGTGGGATTGATATTGCCGCCAAGGACTTCCGGACCTGGACGGGAACGGTGTTGGCCGCCATGGCCCTCTCCGAGTTCGAAACAGCCGACAGCGCGGCTCGTGCGAAGAGGAATGTCACCCACGCCATCGAGCGGGTCTCGGCAAAGCTCGGCAACACGCCAACCATCTGCTGAAAATGGTACATCCATCCTGGGATCGTCAGGGCCTACCTGGGTGGTGACCTGTTTCTCGAAATGCACCGGGACATCGACGAGCAGCTTCAGGACCAACCGCAGACATTGCGACCAGAGGAGGCGGCGGTGCTGTCGTTCCTGCGCACCCCGGTCGCTCGCGACCTCGCTGAAACCAAGTCGGTGTCATCGACCGAACAGCAACCCTCAGGCCAGGGCAATTCCCGCCGGATCTCCGCGACACCCCGAGCCCGCCGCGGGCGATCCCGTCCGGTGGCTCAGGCCGCGTAAACGAAGGTGAAGATCCGACAGCGCTCCCAGAGGGACAGTCGGAAGAGCCGGTCTCCCCGGTCTCCCCGGTCGTTCCGGTGTGACGGCTGCGGCCCGCCGGGTCGCGTCCTCGAAGGGCGCGACCGTGATCTCAAGCGCCGGGCTCCGGGGGAATTTGGGCAGAATGGCGGCGAGTCGCGTCGGGTTGACCGCAGGTCGAGGAACGGAGCGGTGGCCGTTCCTGTTCCCGGCCCGATCCCTGACGCTGTCGTCCCGGCGACGGGGCGTTCAGCGCCTCGGCCCCCTTCAGGCTGATCGCTTCACCGCTCGGCGTCGACGGCGCGAAATCCGTGGGTGATCTCGTCGAGTTTGGACTTCAGCTCCGCCGGCAGGGGGCCGGCCTCTCCGGCGGCCAGACTGTCGACCAGCTGCCCCGGTCGGCTGGCGCCGATGATCGGGGCGGTGATCGCCGGGTTTGAAAGCACCCAGCGCACCGCCATCGCCACCAGGCTCATGCCTGCCTCAGCGGCGACACCCTTCAGGGTCTCGATCGTCTCGAACTCGCGATCATGCCAGTAGCGGGCCTGATACATGGCTCCGGCCCGGCCGAGGGTGAAGCGTGACCCCTGCGGGGGCGCACCCTCAGGGCTGTGCTTGCCGCTAAGCAGCCCGCCCGCCAAAGGATTGTAAGGGATAACGGCGATCCCCTCCTCGCCACAAAGGGCTAGCAGGTCGCGCTCGAAGGCGCGGAACAGCAGATTGTAGCGAGGCTGAACGCTGTCGACGCGCACAAGGTTCTTCATCTCCGACCGGCCGAGCGCGCGCGCCAGGCGATGCGCCATCCAGTTCGACACCCCGACATAGCGGGCCTTGCCGGAGCGCACGACGCTGTCGAGGGCGCCCAGCGCTTCGTCGATCGGTGTGGCCGGGTCGAAGCCGTGCAGCTGATAGAGGTCCACATAGTCGGTCCCCAGCCGCGCCAGGGAGGCGTCGATCGCCTCGACGATGTGCTTGCGGCTCATCCCCTGGTTCCACGGCTTGGGGCCCATCTGGCCGAAGCATTTGGTGGCCAGGATGAAGTCGTGCCGCCTGCCCTTCAGCCAGCGGCCGACGATCTCCTCGGTCCGCCCCACCGTGCCGGCGTCGCCGCCCAGGGGGTAGACGTCGGCCGCGTCGAGGAAGTCGATCCCGCCGTCGGCGGCCGCGTCCATGATCGCGAAGCTCTCGGCCTCCTCGCACTGCAGGCCGAACGTCATCGTGCCCAGGCAAAGTCTGGAGACCCGAAGGCCGGTGCGGCCGAACTGAACGTGTTTCATGGCCCCGATTCTACGCCCCCGTCTCCTTGCTGGCCAGCCACCCCTGCGCCCGCGGCTCCAGAGCCGCCCGGTCGCGGAGCTCGCACTCCCATACCGTCTCGACCCGCCAGCCCGACGCGGTCAACGCCGCGCACACCACCTCGTCGCGCGCCCGGTTGCGCGCCACCTTGGCCACCCAGTAGTCCCGGTTGGCCTTGGGGACCCGCGCGCCGCGGGCGCAGCCATGGCCATGCCAGAAGCAGCCGTGGACGAAGATCGCCAGCCGCCGCCCGGGCAGGACGATGTCGGGCTTGCCCGGCAGATCCCGGCGGTTGAGCCGGTATCGCCCGCCCAGGCGCCAGATCAGGCGTCGCACCGCCAGTTCTGGCGAGGTGCCCGCACCCTTTACCCGGCGCATCACCGCCGAGCGCTTCTCCGGAGGATAGACGTCGGTCAAAGTCCGTCGAACAGGGCCGTCGACAGATAGCGTTCGGCGAAGCTGGGGATGATGGCCACGATCACCTTGCCGGCCGACTCCGGCCGCGACGCGACGTCGAAGGCGGCGGTCAGGGCGGCGCCGGAGGAGATGCCCACCGGTATGCCCTCTTCGCGGGCGGCGCGTCGGGCCATGGCCAGGCTGTCCTCATTGGAAACCTGGACAATCTCGTCGATCACGCCGCGGTCGAGGACGGCGGGCACGAAGCCGGCGCCGATGCCCTGGATCTTGTGCGGACCGGGCTTGCCGCCCGACAGCACCGGCGAGGCCGACGGCTCCACGGCCACCATGCGCAGGGAGGGCTTGCGGGCCTTGAGCACCTGACCCACGCCGGTGATGGTGCCCGCCGTACCGACGCCGCTGATCACGATGTCGACCCGCCCGTCGGTGTCGTTCCAGATCTCCTCGGCGGTGGAGACCTTGTGGATGGCGGGATTGGCCGGGTTCTCGAACTGCTGGGGCATCACCGCGCCGGGGATTTCCTGCAGCAGTTCGCGGGCGCGGGCCACAGCGCCGCTCATGCCGCGTTCGGCGGGGGTCAACTCCAGCTTCGCCCCAAGCAACAGCAGCATCTTGCGGCGCTCCAGCGACATGCTCTCCGGCATGACCAGGATCAGCTTCAAGCCCTTGGCCGCCGCAACGAAGGCCAGGGCGATGCCGGTGTTGCCGCTGGTGGGTTCGACGATCGTCGAACCGGGCTTCAACGCGCCCTGCTGCTCCAGCGATTCGATCATCGCCAGACCGATGCGGTCCTTCACCGAGGCCAGGGGGTTGAAGAACTCCAGCTTGGCGAGAACTTCGCCGCGCGGCTTCAGGGCCGCGGTGAGCCGCGGCAGCCGGACCAGGGGCGTGTTGCCGATGGTGTCCAGGATGGAGTCATAGATCTGGCCCCGCCCGGTGCGGGCATGGCGGCTGGCGTCATAGGGCAGTGGAGCGGTGTCCATGGGAGTGTCTTTCATCGGGCGGAGGCCGACCGGACCTTAGGCCCGCCGTCGTTTTTTGGAAGCGGGGTAAATCTAACGTCGGCCGGGCCATTTTCTCTCGACCCCGGCCAGCCGCCATCGCCTCTTGACGCCGCAGGTCACCAGGGCGGCAAATGCGTCCCAAAATCAAGACGCGAGGACCCCGACGATGACCCATGCCTGTGATCTGATGATCCGCGGCGGGCGCGTGATCGACGGAAGCGGCGGCCCCCCTCGCGAGGCCGACATCGCGGTGCGGGACGGGCGCATCGTCGCCGTCGGCAAGGTCGCCGGACAGGGGGCCGAGGAGATCGATGCGCGCGGCCGCATCGTCACGCCCGGTTTCGTCGACATTCACACCCACTACGACGGCCAGGCCACCTGGGACGGGCGCATGCAGCCGTCGTCCTGGCACGGCGTCACCACCGTGGTCATGGGCAATTGCGGCGTCGGCTTCGCGCCGTGCCGGCCGGAGGATCACGACCGGCTGGTGCGGCTGATGGAAGGGGTGGAGGATATCCCGTTCCCGGTGCTCAGCCAGGGTCTGCCGTGGACCTGGGAAAGCTACCCCGACTATCTCGACACGCTGGAAAGGGGCCGCTTCGACGTGGATATCGGCAGCCAGCTGCCGCACGCCGCCCTGCGGGTCTATGTCATGGGCGAGCGCGGCGCCAACCGGGAGCCGGCCACGGCCGCCGACATCGAAGCAATGGCCGCCCTCGCCACCCGGGCGGCCGAGGCGGGGGCCCTGGGCTTTTCCACCTCCCGGACGCTGAACCACCGCACCAGCGACGGTCAGCCCACCCCCACCCTGACCGCCAACGAGGCGGAACTCACCGGCATCGCCATGGGCCTGGCCGCGGCGGGCAAGGGGGTCCTGCAGTTCGTGTCCGACTTCGCCCAGCCGCGCGAGGAGTTCGCCATGATGCGGCGGATCGCCGAGGCCAGTGGTCGGCCCCTGTCGTTCAGCCTGGCGCAGGGCGGGAACAATCCCCGCGGCTACCGCATCCTGCTCGACGCCCTCGAGGACGCCGTGGCGGCCGGCGTGTCCATGAAGGCGCAGGTCGCCGCCCGCCCGGTGGGCGTGCTGCTCGGGCTGGAGCTCACCGTCAATCCCTTCAGCGCGTATCCGGCCTATCGACGGATCGCCGGCCTGCCCCTTGCCGAACGCGCAGCCCTGCTAGCCGATCCTGACTTCCGACGGGTCCTGTTGGCCGAACCGCCTGAAGGCGGCGCGCGGGGCCTGATGGCGCATTGGTCGCGCATGCACCTGATGGGCGACGAACCCGACTACGAGCCGACGGCGGAGAGCACCGTCGAGGCCCGGGCCCTGGCCCTCGGCCTGGCGCCCGAGGTGGTGGCCCTGGACCATATGCTGGGCCACGGCGGTCGGGGCATGCTCTATGTGCCGTTCCTTAACTACAGCGAGGGTTCCCTCGACGCGGTCCGCGAGATGATCGTTCACGCCGACAGCGTCCCCGGACTCTCCGACGGCGGCGCCCACGTGGGCATGATCTGCGACGGCAGTTTCCCCACCTCGATGATCACCCACTGGACCCGCGACCGGACGCGGGGCCCCAGGGTGCCGCTGGAGGCGGTGATCCGCATGCAGACCCAGGACACCGCCCGGGCCGTGGGGTTGTACGATCGCGGCCTGATCACCCCCGGTTACCGGGCCGACCTCAATGTCATCGACTATGAGGGCCTCACCCTGCGCGCCCCGCAGGTCGCCTATGACCTGCCGGCGGGCGGACGTCGGTTGATCCAGCGCGCCAGCGGCTACCTCGCCACCATCGTCGCCGGCCAGGTCACCTATCGCGACGGCGAGGCCACTGGGGCCCTGCCGGGCCGTCTGCTGCGCGGCGGCCGGAGCGCCCCCACGGACCCGGCCGCCCGCTAGAGCCCTTCTGATCCGATCTGATTGCAACAATCAGATCGGATCAGAAGGGC
>CAIXWN010000082.1 GCA_903923135.1 uncultured Caulobacteraceae bacterium
AGGCTCGCAATGGTCAATGTCCAATTTCGCTGCAAGCCTCTGGTGAACGCGCCTGAAATGTTCGTCACCCTGGGGGAGAAGATGGGCGCCATCTCTCATATCACCAGCTTCTGGTGTCAAACGGCGTCGAAGATTGACCCCCCGTCGGCGTCCAACATTGACCCCTCTGGCGCTGAGGTTTGCATTCGCCCGGCGGCGTAGCGCGGAGCCATTGGCGGAGCGCAGCGCGTAGCCGACGGGCGCACCGCCCGGGTTTGTTTAGGAGCGGTGCTTGAGCCGCCAGCTGTCGTTGCCGGTCTCGACGATGTCGCAGTGGTGGGTGAGCCGGTCGAGCAGCGCGGTTGTCATCTTGGGGTCGCCGAAGACGGTGGGCCATTCCCCGAACGCCAGGTTGGTCGTGATAATCACCGAGGTCCGCTCATAGAGTTTGCTGATCAGGTGGAACAGCAGCTGGCCGCCGGACCGGGCGAACGGCAGATAGCCGAGCTCGTCGAGCACCACGAGGTCCAGGCGGGAGAGCTGGGCGGCGAGCGCGCCGGCCTTGCCCAGGCGGGTCTCTTCTTCGAGGCGGTTCACCAGATCGACGGTGTTGAAGTAGCGCCCTCTGACGCCGTCGCGCACCACGTTGGCGGTGATGGCGATGGCTAGATGGGTCTTGCCTGTTCCGGTGCCCCCGACCAGGACGATGTTGCGCCGGTTAGGCAGGAAGCTGCCGCCGTGGAGCTGGCGCACCAGATCCTCGTTGATGGGCGTGCCTTCGAACGCGAACGCGGCCAGATCCTTGATCACCGGCAGCCGGGCGGCGGTCATCCGATAGCGGATCGAAGCGGCATGCCGATGAGCGGCCTCAGCCTGCAGCAGGTCGGTCAGGACCTCCATCACGGTGCGCTTGCGCTGAAGGCCCGTGGTGACCGCTTCATCGAAGGCGCCGGCCATGCCCTTCAGACCCAGGCCGCCCATGGCAGCGATCATCTCATGCCGCTGCATGGGAGCCTCTTAAGCGATCGTAGCGGGCGCAGTCGGCGACCGGTGGATGGGCGAGCGCCAGGGCCTCGGCCGTGGCGATCCCGGCCGGATGCGGCGGCTCTCGCCGACGGGCCAGGACATTGAGGATCACCTCGTCGCTGGCGGCCCCGGCTTCCAGGGCCTCACCGACGGCGTCCTCGACCGCCTCAAGGCCGTCGGTCAGCACCGTGGCCAGCACCCGCACGAACCGCCGGTCGGACTCGTCGCCCGGCCCGAGCTTGCGCCGCAGCCGCGCCAGCGCCGGAGGGAGCGCCCAGTCCACGAACGGCGCCCCGTTGCGGAGCGCGCCGGGCTTGCGGGCCAGCACCGGCAGGTAATGCCAGGGGTCGTAGACCGTCCGGTCCCGGCCGAAGCAGCGGGGGTGTTCGGCTACCATCTCGCCGTCGCACCAGATCACGATCCGATCGGCGTAGGCCCTGATCTGCACAGCTCGGCGGGCGGCGCGGGCCATCACCGAGTACTTGTTGCGATCGAAGCTGACCAGGCAGGTGGCCGAGGCGGTCACCTCGCCGGCGTGGAAGCCGTCGAACGGGCCGACGCAGGGCGTCAGCGCCGCCCGTTCCGCCTCGTAGACCTCCCAGACGGTGCGGTCCCGTTGTTCTGGGTGGCGGTCGCTCCGCGCCCGGCGCTCGCACTCCGCCTCAAGCCAGCCGTTCAGCTCCTCAAGGCTGGCGAAGCGCAGGCGCGGCCTGAAGATGTTGTCGCGGGCATAGCCGACCTGGTTCTCGACCTGACCCTTCTCCCAGCCCGACGCCGGCGTGCACGCCACCGGCTCGATCAGATAGTGGGAGCACATCTGCTCGAAGCGGCTGTTAAACCGGCGCGCCTTGCCCGTGAAGATCGCGTCCACCGCCGTCTTCATGTTGTCGTAGATGCCTCGGCGAGCGACCCCTCCCAGCGCCGTGAACGCCCGGGCGTGCGCGTCGAACACCATCTCCTGCGTCTCTCTCGGGTAAACCCGGATGTAGAAGCGACGGCTGTGGCAGAGCCTCAGGTGCGCCGCCTTCACCCGCATGGGCGTGCCGGCGATCTCTACGTCCTCGTGGCTCCAGTCGAACTGGTAGGCGTCGCCGGGCGCAAAGCTCAGCGGAACGAATGCCTCGCCCGCGGACGCCAACCCACGGCGCGCCTGCACTCGCTGGCCGGCGTAGCGCCTCACCGCGTCGTAGGAGCCGGCGTACCCTTCGCGCCCAAGCAGGTCCGAGATGCGCGTCAGCGTCAGTCGATCCCGCTTGGGGCGGGCATCGTTCTCCGCCAGGAGCGCCTCTAACCGGCCCACAAAGGCGCCCAGCATAGGCCGGGGCTGATCCTCCCGCGCATAGGCGAAGCGCGTCTCCCCAGACCTCAGCACCTTGCGGACCGTGTTGCGCGATAACCCAAGCTCTCGCGCGATCGTCTTGATCCCCTTGCCCCCGACCAGGTGCTCCCGCCGGATCTTCGCAATCGTCTCCACCACCAACATCCCCGTCTCGATCCGCAGCTGCACAAGCCGCCGATCTGGCCATCATCAAGCCCCGGGGAGGGGTCAAACTTGGACGCCGATCACACCCGGAACGGGGTCAAACTTCCACGCCGGTACACA
>CAIXWN010000083.1 GCA_903923135.1 uncultured Caulobacteraceae bacterium
CACCAACAATCACCAGCAGGCCGACACCGGCACCAAGATGATCCACCTGGGCGCCAACACCCGCTCGCGCATCATCGCCAAGGGCATCTCCGCCGGCCACTCCTCCAGCACCTATCGCGGCCTGGTCTCGGCCCACCCCAGGGCGAAGGGCGCGCGCAACTTCACCCAGTGCGACAGCCTGCTGATCGGCAAGCACTGCGCGGCCCATACGACGCCCTATATCGAGGCCCGCAACGCCTCGGCGAAGTTCGAGCATGAGGCCACCACCACGCGCCTCTCCGACGATCAGCTGTTCTACGCCATGCAGCGCGGGCTCTCGCAGGAGGAGGCCGTGCAGCTGCTGGTCAACGGCTTCGTCAAGGACGTTCTCCAGGAACTGCCCATGGAGTTCGCCGTCGAGGCCCAGAAGCTGGTCGCCATCTCCCTCGAAGGGAGCGTCGGATGATCCCGCCCGCGGCCCGTCGCCGCAAGGTCGCGCCTCCCGGCGCATCCGCGCGCCTCCGGGGTCCAAGACCGCCTTCCCCTTCCGCACATCTTTCCGGAAAAGACAGCTAGACCAATGCTTTCAATCAAGAATCTGTCCGTCTCGATCGACGACAAGGCCATCCTGTCGGGCCTGTCGCTCGATGTGCCGACCGGCGAGGTGCACGCCATCATGGGGCCGAACGGGGCGGGGAAATCGACGCTTTCCTACACTCTGGCCGGAAAGCCCGGCTATCAGGTTACCGGCGGGTCGGCGACGCTCGACGGCGTCAACCTGCTTGATCTCGACCCGAGCCAGAGGGCGGCCCGGGGTGTGTTCCTGTCCTTCCAGTACCCTCTGGAGATTCCCGGCGTCCCGGCGCTGACCTTTCTGCGCACGGCCCTCAACGCCCAGCACAAGGCGCGCGGCGAGGCCGAGGTCTCGGCGCCGGACTTCCTGCGCCTGGTGCGGGGCAAGGCCGCCGCGCTGAGGATGGATTTCGACATGCTCAAGCGCGCCCTCAACGTCGGCTTCTCCGGCGGTGAGAAGAAGCGGATGGAAATCCTTCAGATGTCTGTGCTTTCCCCGCGTCTGGCGATCCTGGACGAGACCGATTCCGGCCTGGATATCGACGCCCTGCGCATCGTCTCCGACGGGGTGAACGCCCTGCGCGCGCCGGACCGCTCGATGCTGGTGATCACCCACTACCAGCGCCTGCTGGACTACATCCGCCCCGACCGCGTGCACGTGCTTTCGGCCGGGCGGATCGTCGCCTCCGGCGGGCCCGATCTCGCCCTGGAACTGGAACGCGAAGGCTACGACAAGTACAGCAAGGTCGCCGCATGAGCCTGGCGCGCGCCATAGAGACCGGCGACGCCGCGCTCCTGCCGTCCCGACGGGACGAGGACTGGCGCTGGACCGATCTGCGCGGCCTGATCCGCGCCGTGCCGGCGGCCTCGCCCGCCGCGCCCGCGCCTGCCGCCTCAGGCCCATTCGCGGCCCTGGGCGGGGAGGAACTGCGCCTGGTCAACGGCCGCGGCCCGGACCGTCTGACCCTGGCGGCGGGCGAGCGTCGTCTGGTGGCCCTGCGCTTCGTCGCCGCGCCGGACGCCGGCGCCCACGTCTCGCGGATCGCCATCGACCTGGGGGAGGGGGCCGACCTGACCCTGCTGGAAAGCTATGAGGGCGAGGGCGCCGACTATCTGGCCGACGCCGAACTGACCGTCACCCTCGCGCCCGGAGCGCGGCTGGAGCGCATCGTCCTGGCCGCTGACGCCGAGGGCGGCGTAGGCGTTTCCCGGGCCGACATCCGCCTGTCCGCCGGCGCCAGCCTCGCCCAGACGGTGCTGACCACCGGCGCCCGGCGCCAGCGTCTCGAAACCTGGGTCCGTCATCCGGGCCACGGCGCGACCGTGCGCCTGGACGGCGTCTACCGCCTTGCCGGCCGCCGCCACGCCGACATCACCACCGTCGTCACCCACGAGGGGACGGACGGAACCACCGACCAGCTGGTCAAGGGCGTGGCGGACGACCAGGCCCGCGGCGTCTTCCAGGGCCGTATCGTCGTGTCGCCCGGCGCCGACCGCACCGAGGCGCGCATGGGCCACCACGCCCTGATCCTGTCGGACCGGGCCGAGATCGACGGCAAGCCCGAACTGGAGATCTACGCCGACGATGTCGCCTGCGCCCACGGCAACACGGTGGGGGCCCTGGACGACGAGGCCCTGTTCTACGCCGCCCAGCGCGGGATCCCCGAGCCCGAGGCGCGCGCCATGCTCACCGCCGCCTTCCTCGGCGAGGTCCTCGATCGCATCGTCCACGAGGGCGCACGGGATATCGCCCGCGACTGGCTCGCCGAAACCCTGGGAGCGCCCCGCCCATGAGCTTCGACGTCCAGGCTGCCCGCGCCCAGTTTCCCATCCTCGCCCGCCAGATTCACGGCAAGCCGCTGATCTATCTCGACAGCGCCGCCTCGGCCCAGAAGCCGCGGGCGGTGATCGACGCCATGACCCACGCCATGGAGTCTTCCTACGCCAATGTGCACCGCGGCCTGCACACCCTGGCCAATGAGACGACCGACGCTTACGAGGCCGCCCGTGAGTCGGTCCGCCGCCTGCTGAACGCCGCCTCCGCCGCCGAGATCGTCTTCACCAAGAGCGCCACCGAGGGGATCAACCTCGTCGCCTCGTCCTTCGGCCAGTCGCTTCAGGCCGGAGACGAAATCGTGATCTCCGAGATGGAGCATCACGCCAACATCATCCCCTGGCACTTTCTGCGCGAACGGGCCGGGGTGGTGCTTCGCTTCATTCCGGTCACCGACGACGGACGCCTCGACATGGACGCCTTCGCCGCCCTGCTGGGGCCGCGGACGCGGATGGTGGCCGTGGGGCACATGTCCAACGTCACCGGCACGATCAATCCGGTCGCGGACATCGTCGCCATGGCTCACGCCGCCGGCGCCCTGGCGCTGATCGACGGCTGCCAGGCCATCGTCCACCAGACGGTGGACGTCCAGGCCCTGGACGCCGATTTCTATGTCTTTTCCGGCCACAAGCTTTACGGCCCCACCGGCATCGGCGTCCTCTGGGGCAAGGCCGAACGTCTGGCGGTCCTGCCGCCCTACCAGGGCGGCGGCGAGATGATCGGCACGGTCAGCCTGGAAGAAATCACCTACGCCGACCCGCCGCACCGCTTCGAGGCCGGCACGCCGGCCATCCTCGAGGCCATCGGCCTGGGCGCCGCCATCACCTGGCTGGAGGGGTTTGACCGCGCCGCCATCGCCGCCCATGAGCACGCCCTCTACGACCGCGTCCGCGGCGGGCTCGCCGGCGCCCATGCCCACGACGTCGCTCAGATTCTGGACAAGTATGGCGTCGCCGTGCGCGCCGGGACCCACTGCGCCGAGCCGCTGATGCGCCGCTTCGGAGTCACCTCCAGCGCCCGGGCCTCCTTCGGCCTGTACAACACCCTCGACGAGGCGGACGCCTTCGTCGACGCTCTCACCCGGACACGGACATTTTTCTCGTGATGGACGCCAGCACCCCCGCCGCCGAACAGGCCCCCTCCGCCATCCCTCAGGCCGAGCTCGACGCTCTGACCGACAAGCTCATCGTCCAGCTCAAGACCGTGTTCGATCCGGAAATCCCGGTCGACATCTATGAACTGGGTCTTATCTATAAGGTGGATGTCGCCGACGACTACGCCGTCGCCATCGACATGACCCTCACCGCGCCGGGCTGTCCGGTGGCGGGCGACATGCCGGGATGGGTGCACGACGCCGTGGTGCAGATCCCGGAAGTGACCAAATGCACGGTGAACCTGGTCTTCGAGCCGCCCTGGGATCCCTCCCTGATGTCGGACGAGGCCAAGCTTGAACTGAACATGTTCTGACCATGGAAACCACCATCCAGCCCCGCGCGCGCCGCCCGCGGCCCAAGGTCGTCACCCTCACCGACGCCGCCGCCACGCGGGTGCGCGAGATCATGGACCGGGCCGAGAAGCCCTACGCCGGCCTGCGGGTCGGAGTGAAGAACGGCGGCTGCGCCGGCTCGGAATATGTCCTCGAATACGCCGACGAGGCCGGGCCGCTGGACGAGGTTGTCGAGGACAAGGGGGTGCGCATCCTCATCGAACCCAAGGCGGTGCTGTTCCTGATCGGCACCGAGGTCGATTATGAGGTCACCCGCCTGGCCTCGAAGTTCGTCTTCCGCAACCCCAACCAGACCGACGCCTGCGGCTGCGGCGAGAGCGTGACGATCCAGCCCGCCAGCCTCGACTAGATCATGGCCGACGAAGCCGGCGTCCACCTGCGGCCCGACATCAGCTACGGCGAATACCTGGGCCTGGACCAGATCCTCTCGGCCCAGCATCCGCGATCCGACCAGCACGACGAGATGCTGTTCATCATCATCCACCAGGCCTCCGAGCTGTGGATGAAGCTGTCGATCCATGAACTCGTCGCCGCCCGCGACCGCATCGCCGCCGACGACCTGCCCGGCGCCCTGAAGATGATCGCCCGGGTGGGGCGCATCCAGACCCAGATGATCCAGTCCTGGGACGTGCTGGCGACCCTGACGCCCAGCGAATACGGCCGCATCCGGCCCGCGCTCGGCCAGAGTTCGGGCTTCCAGAGCTTCCAGTACCGCCAGCTGGATTTCATCCTCGGATCGAAGAACCCCGCCGCCCTGCGGGTCCATGAGGGGACGCCGCGGGTCCACGCCGCCCTCACGGCGATCCTCAATTCGCCCAGTCTCTATGACGAGGCCCTGCGCCTGCTGTCGCGACGGGGGTTCGCCATTCCCCCGGCCGTCGCCGAACGTGACTGGGCGCTGCCCTATGCGCCGGACGCCGCCGTTGAGGCGGCCTGGCTGGCGATCTATCGCGAGCCTGACCGGTACTGGGATCTCTATGAACTGGCCGAGAAGCTGGTCGACCTGGACTACCGTTTCCAGCAGTGGCGGTTCAGCCACCTGAAGACCGTCGAGCGGATCATCGGGCGCAAGACGGGCACCGGCGGCAGCGCCGGCCTGGGCTATCTGGCCCGGGCCCTGGAAACCTCGTTCTTCCCCGAACTGCTGAAGGTCCGCACCAGCCTCTGAGGCCGGCCAGGGTCAGGACGCCGGCCTGCCGTCCGCCTTCCACGTCCGGCCGCCCTTCATCACGAAGGCGACATGTTCGAGGACGGTCACGTCTGTCATCGGATCGCCGTCCACGGCCACGATATCCGCATAGCGCCCGGCCTGTATGGAGCCGATGTCGGCCGCGTCGCCGATCAGGTCCGCGGCGTTGTGTGTGGCCGACCAGATGGCCTCCGCCGGCGGCATCCCGGCCCTGACCATCAGGGCGAACTCCTCGGCGTTCTGGCCGTGGGCGCT
Organism: uncultured Caulobacteraceae bacterium; assembly: GCA_903923135.1. GTDB lineage: Bacteria > Pseudomonadota > Alphaproteobacteria > Caulobacterales > Caulobacteraceae > Acaudatibacter > Acaudatibacter lapponiensis. Next base: position 5,338 of record CAIXWN010000083.1, read on the forward strand.
GATGCCAAAGGTGTCGGTTCCGAAGGCGATCCTGACTCCCGCGGCGTAGGCGTCGTGCAGGTTCTTCAGCGTCAGCGGCGCCACCGCCAGCGCCTTGGCCGCCGTCGAGGGATTGAGGTCCTCCGGATGCTCGCGCGCCCGCGCCGACACCGTCGAGGCCACCAGCAGAGTGGGCACCAGATAGGCGTCATGCTGGATGAACAGCCGGTAGGAGGCCGCGTCGGCGTAGGAGCCGTGCTCGATGGAATCGACGCCCATCGCCAGGGCGTGGTCGATGGCCGTCTTGCCGTGGGCGTGGGCGGCCACCTTCATGCCCAGGGCGTGGGCGGTGTCGATGACCGCCTGGATCTCGTCGTCGGCCATGAGCTGCAGGCCTGGGTCGTCGCCGATCGACATCACCCCGCCCGACGGCAGGATCTTGATCAGGTCGGCGCCCTCGCGCTTCAGGGTGCGCACGACGCGCCGCGCCGCTTCGGGGCTGTCGACCAGGGTGTCGCTCCAGCCGGCGTGCGACAGCTCCGGATCGAGGCCGTTGGCGGGGTCGCCGTGCCCGCCGGTGGGGCTGATCGGCGCGCCCGACACCCACAGGCGCGGCCCCGGGATGAGCCCCGCGGCGATCGCCCGTTTCAGCGCCACCACCACGCCGGTCTCGCCGCCGACGTCGCGAACGCTGGTGAAGCCGGCCATCAGCTCGGCGCGGGCGTTGTTCACCGCGTCGATCTCGTTGTCGAAGCCGGTGCGCGTCACCGCGTTGCGGATAGGGTCGCCCCTATGGAAGCTGGCCGAGATGTGATCGTGGCAATCGATCAGGCCGGGAAGCACCGTCTTCGTGGAAAGGTCGATCAGCCGCGCGCCGGCCGGCGCCACGAAGCCGGGCTCGACGGAGACGATCCGCTCGTCGTGGATGCGGATCGAGACGGTCTGCCGGGGCGCCTTGCTGACGCCGTCGAACAGCCGGCCGGCGTGGATGACCAGGTCCTCGGCTGACGACGGGCCGCCGGCGAGCAGGGCGCCGCCCGCCAGCGCGGCCGCCACGGCCCAGGTCCCGATCGCGCCCATGCCCATATCTCCGCCGGCGCCGGCCTACCGCCCCGTGAACTTCGCCGGGCGCTTCTGCAGGAAGGCCTGCACGCCCTCGATGAAGTCGTCCGACTTGCCGGCGATGGTCTGGGTGCTGGCCTCGGCCGCCAGCTGTTCGGCGAATTCGGCGTCCAGGCTCTGCCACATCAGCTTGCGGATCATGCCCAGGGATTTCGGTCCGTGGGCCAGTTCGTGGGCGATCCTGCCGGCTTCGGCCAGCAGGTCGGCGTCGGGGACGACGCGGTTGATCAGGCCCCACTCCAGGGCTTTCGTCGCCGGCACCTTGTCGCCCAGCAGGGTCATTTCCATGGCCCGGGCGCGGCCGATCATCCGTGGCAGCAGATAGGTCGAGCCGCCGTCGGGCACCAGGCCGATGCGGCGGAAGGCCTGCAGGAAATAGGCGCTCTCGCCGGCGACGATGATGTCGCCCATCAGCGCCAGGGAACAGCCGACGCCCGCCGCCGCGCCGTTGACGGCGGTGACGATGGGCATGGGGAAATCGCGCATCAGGGTGATGAAGGGATTGTAGTGGGTGACCAGAGCCCCGCCGGCGTTGGGTCGCCCGTCGCTTTCGGGCGTGCGGGCGGCCGGACCGCCGCCGGAGAGATTGGCGCCTGAACAGAAGCCGCGACCCTCGCCGGTGAGCACCACCCCCCGCGCGCCGCCTTCGCCGGCCGCCACGCGGCCGAAAGCGTCCGCCAGTTCGACGATCATGTCCACACCGGCGGCGTTCATGGTGGCGGGGTCCGCCAGGGCGATGGTCGCCAGGTCATCGGCGAACGACAGTTTGATTTTCGCATAGGCCACGGCAGATCCTCCGGCGGTGATTTTGACGCGCAGCTAAAGCGGCGGACGCTGCGGAACGCCAGTCAAATCTGCCGCGGCGGCGGCGCGCGGGCGCCTCTTGCGACCCCGCGGCGCGAGGCCCATCCTTGCGCCAACCGGAGGATCCCATGGCCGAAGACATGCACGCCCTGCTCGAGCGCCAGAAGGCCGCGCATCTGCGCGACGGCGCCCCCACCGCCGAACAGCGCGTCGAGCGCATCGACCGCTGCATCGGCCTGCTGGTCGACTACCGCGCCGAGATCGAGACGGCGCTGAACGCCGATTTCGGCGCGCGGTCGAAGGAATCCAGCGCCTTCACCGACGTGGCCGCTTCCATCGCCACGCTCAAGCACGCCCGGGCGGGGGTGAAGGCCTGGATGCGCCCGGAAAAGCGCAAGACCAGCCCGGCCATCCTCGGCCTCTTCGGCGCCCGGGCCGAGGTGCGCTTCCAGCCCAAGGGCGTGGTGGGGATCATCAGCCCGTGGAACTTCCCGGTGAACCTCACCTTCACCCCCCTGGCCGGCGTTCTGGCGGCGGGCAACCGGGCGATGATCAAGCCCTCGGAATACACCCCGGCCACCTCGGCGCTGATGGCGCGGATGTTCGGCTCGGTGTTCTCGGTCGAAGAGGTGGCGGTGGTCACCGGCGGGCCGGACGTGGGCCAGGCCTTCGCCGGCCTGGCGTTCGACCATCTGGTGTTCACCGGCGCCACCTCCATCGCCGCCCATGTGATGCGCGCCGCGGCCGACAACCTCACCCCCCTCACTCTCGAACTGGGCGGCAAGAGCCCGGTGATCGTCAGCCGCTCGGCCGACATGAAGACCGCCTCGGCGCGGATCATGGGCGGCAAGACGATGAACGCCGGCCAGATCTGTCTGGCCCCGGACTATGTGATGGTGCCCCAGGAGCAGATGCAGGCCTTCGTCGATGGCGCGCGCGCGGCGGTGACCGAGATGTTCCCCACCATCAAGGACAATCCCGACTACACCTCGGTGATCTCCCAGCGGCACTACGAGCGCATCACCGGCTATGTGGACGAGGCCCGGGCGGCCGGCGCCACGGTCATCGAGATCAAGCCCGATGGTGAGGACCTCACCCAGCAGGAGCATCACAAGATCGCCCCGACCCTGATCCTCGACCCCACCGACGACATGAAGGTGATGCGCGAGGAGATCTTCGGCCCGGTGCTGCCCGTCAAGGGCTACGCCTCGGTGGCCGAGGCGGTGGCTTATGTGAACGCCCATGACCGGCCGCTGGGACTGTACTATTTCGGCGAGGACGCCGCGGAGCGGGAAAAGGTGCTGGACCAGACCACCTCCGGTGGCGTGACGGTCAACGACGTGGTCTTCCACGTCGCCCAGGAAGACCTGCCCTTCGGCGGGGTGGGGCCGTCCGGCATGGGCAGCTATCACGGCCACGACGGCTTCAAGGAGTTCAGTCACAAGAAGGCGATCTACACCCAGCTGAAGACCGACCTGCCCCAGCTCAAGGCCCTTCGCCCGCCCTACGGCCCGGCGATCCGCAAGTACCTGGCCGGGGCGATCGGGCGGTGAGGGTGGCGCGCGCGGTCAGCGCCGCTCAGGTCTTCTCGGCGGCTTTGGCGCCTGCATCCTTCATCCGCGCCTTGTGGTTCGGCTTGCCCTTGGTCTCCTGCCAATGGGCCCGCATCAGTCGGATCGCTTCGGGAGGGTAGAGACCCGCGTCATACATCCAGTGATGCGTCGGGCAGAGGTAGGAGGGACTTCAGAGCGTCGAGATTGTCGCCCTGGATTAGGATGTTTCCTGTCGCCGGATCGCCGGCCGAATGATCGGGCACTTCTTCCAGGAGTCGATAGGGGACACGCTGTGCGGCGCGGATATCGTCGTCTCGGGTGAGCCAATTCAGGATGGGCATTCAGTTCGTCTTCTCGTCCTCAATCGGTGGTTGCGCAGCGCGCCATATGGTCGGCTCACGAGGCTTGCACGTCTTAACGCTGAGGACGTGTTCCGAGGAGCGCCCGGCGAAGTTGACTGAGTCGATGGGCGGTTCACGCGGGCTCATGTGGCTCCCAAAGCCGCCAAATGACAACCGACCCGACACAGACGGCCATTTCCGAGCTGGAGGGCGCACGGTCGGTTCCGCGTGCGAGCCCGAACGAACCGGCGTCGCCGGCGGCGAAGCGCTGGTTGGCGTCGTGGAGGAAATCAAAGGCCAGGTTTCGCGGCCCGTCATAGGCTACGTCGCCGTATTCGGCCTGGCCTGGTCGGCCGCCGCCCTCTCCGTCGCGAACGCCTCTTCGAAGAAGGCGGCTTTCTGCCTCGCGTCGTCCCTTAGCGATTGCACTTCGGAGATCGTCAGCGGATTTGAAACCGGCAAGGTAGAGGGCTTCGTCCGGGCTGAGGACTCCGGGCTCGAGGCCGAGATGTTCTCGGATGATGTCGCCATGTCGCGGCTCCAGATCCGCCAGGGTCTGATCCCGGCCCGTGCGAAGATCACTTGCCGACTACACCCTGCGCTGGAGAGGGCAAGATCCTCCACTTTGAATGTCCACACTGCGGCGTCGACCCGCGATCCCGGGGTCCGTCACTCCGGCCGCGTGCGCCCGTGCGCCCGTGCGGCGGTCTCGGGGATCGAGGTGATTACCTGTAGGCGATACGGATCGCCTCACTTGATCACGGCGCGGGGCGCACCGACGCCAGCGCCGTGGTGATCTCGCCACCCGCTATCAGACGAACGTCGGCGGCTCCCGCATCGGGTCCCGGGGCGGAAGTGCGAGGTCCACGCCGCCGTAGGGCGCGAACCTTGCCCGGATGGATTCGAAGAGGCTTCCGGGCAGGGCCGGGTCGGGGTTCAGGGCCGCGCCCAGAATCTCCCGCGCCTCTTGCGCCATCGAGCGCCCACGCCTCGCCGCCTGAATGCGCAGGCGGGCTTTCAGGTCGTCGTCCAGGTTGCGAAGGATCAGGCTGGCCATATCCCCAATCTTCACTCCAACCGCCTGCGCCGTCCTCAGGAATTGCCGGCTTCGGCCCGCAAGTAGAGCAGGGGCTCCAGGTCCGTCCGGCCCGGGCGCCAAAGGCCCGGAGCCATCACGATTGTCCCGCGGGCGGGGATCGGCCATGGTCGCCCCTGGAGTTTCCGCGGGGGCCAGTGCCATGAATCGGGTTGTCTGTTCAGTGGCCGCCATGGTCGCCCTCGGTCTTTCGCCCTGCGCGAACGCCCAGCCGGCCGCCGCCGCGCCGGCCGCTTCCGCCGCCGCCCCGACCTATGTCTCGGTGAAGACCGGCCTCGGCCCGGTCAGGGGCGTGGTCGACTCCGGCGGGGTGATGAGCTTCAAGGGCATCCCCTTCGCCGCGCCGCCAGTGGGGCCGCTGCGCTGGGAGCCGGCGGTTCCGGCCACGGACTGGACTGGCGAGCGGGACGCCACGGCCTTCGGCCCCGGATGCCTGCAACGCACCAAACTTTCGGCCCGGGAGACGGCGTCTTCGGGTGCGGCCCCGGCCTCGGTGTCGGAAGACTGCCTGACGCTGAATGTCTGGGCGCCGGTCAAGGCGACGAAACCCCTGCCGGTGATGGTCTGGATCCATGGGGGCGGTCATACCGCCGGCGCCGCCTCGCTGAGCTTCTATGACGGCGCCAGCTTCGCGCGCGACGGGGTGATCCTGGTCAGTCTGAACTATCGGCTGGGGCTGCTCGGCTATTTCGCCCACCCGGCGCTGACGAAGGCGGCGGGGAAGACCGCGCCGCTGGGGAGCTATGGCACGACCGATCAACTCGAGGCCCTGCGCTGGGTTCGCCGGAACATCGCCGCCTTTGGCGGGGATCCGAAGGCGGTCACCGTGTTCGGCGAGAGCGCCGGGGCCCAGAGCACCCTGACCCTGCTGGCGACGCCCGCGGCCCGGGGCCTCTTCGCCCGCGCCATCGTTCAGTCGGCCTATATCGGCGGCCGGTTCCCGAGCCTGGCGGAGGCCGAAGCGACCGGCGCGGGCGTGGCCGCCGCCGTGGGCCTGCCCGGCGCCGCCGCCACGGTCGATCAGCTTCGCGCCGTGTCCGGCGAGGCGCTCATCGCCGCCCAGGAGAAGCTGCCGTCCGGGCCGGTGGTCGACGGCCGGCTGCTGCCGGTCAGGCCGGCGATCGCCATCGGCCGCGGCGATATTCTGCATGTGCCCCTGATGATCGGGACGAACTCCGACGAGGGCTCGCTGGTCGCCGCGCGCGATCCCGCTTCGGTGCTCTCCGAGGGCTCGCCGGACCTGGTCGCCTTCGCCCGGACAACCTATGGCGCGCCCGCCGCGAAGGACTCCGTCCTGGCGCGCAACCTCTGGCGCGACGTCACCTTCACCGCCCCGGCCCGCTGGGTCGCGCGGAAGGCTTCGGCCGCCCAGAAGGTCTGGCTGTATCACTATGACTATACGCCCGAGCGCCTGCGCGGGGTGTGGACGGGCGTGCCCCACGGCTATGAGGTGCCGTTCGTGTTCGACAGTCTGGGCCGGTCGCCGCCGTTCGCCGGCTTGCTGACCGCGGCGGACAAGGCCTCGATCACCACGACCCACAGCTGCTGGGTCAGCTTCGCCGCCACCGGCGTTCCGGTCTGCGCCGGCGCGCCCGCCTGGCCGGCCTATTCGGCGGCGGAGGATCCGGTCATGGACTTCGGCGTCGCCGACAGGGTGCTGACCCACCGTGATGCGCCGATCCTCGATGCGGTCGAGAAAAGGCTGGTCGCGGACGGCAAGCTGGCGCCCTGACCGCCCGGGCCGGGCAGGTCTCCTCCGGCCTTTGGATTCATGCGAAGGCGTCCTCATGACGAAACAGCACAGCCGCTACACGGCGGTCGCCATCGCCCTGCACTGGGTCATCGCCGCCGCGGTGGTCTTCCAGATCGTCCTCGGCTGGCGGTTTTCCGGCGCGCCGAAGGGGCCCGCCGTCTTCGCCCTGTTCCAGCTCCACAAGTCGGTCGGGATTTCCATCCTCGTCCTGACCTTGGCGCGGATCGCCTGGCGCCTCGCCCATCGCCCGCCGCCGCCGCCCGCCGGTCAGGCCCGGTGGGAACGCATCGCTTCTTTGGCGGCGCACGCCGGCTTCTATGTGATCCTCCTGGGGCTTCCGCTGACGGGATGGATCATCGTCTCGGCCAGCAAGTTGAATATTCCCACCGTGCTGTTCGGCGTCGCGCCCTGGCCGCACCTGCCCTGGATCGCCGATCTCCCGTCGGCGGCGAAGGCGAGCTGGCACGCCGGCGCGGTCTCCGGCCATCACCTCCTGGTCAAGGCCACCTATCTGCTCCTCGCCCTGCATGTCGGCGCCGTGGCGAAGCACCAGCTGATCGATCGCGACGAAGTGTTCGGCCACATGGCGCCGGGGGCGGCCCCGGGATGGCGGGAACCGCGCGCCTGGATCGCCGCGGCCGTGTTCGCCGCCGTCGTGGCCGCCGCCTGTGCCTGGGCGCCAGTCCCGAAGCCGCCGGCCGTCGTCGCGGCGGTCGCCCCGCCCGCGGCGCC
>CAIXWN010000084.1 GCA_903923135.1 uncultured Caulobacteraceae bacterium
CCGCGCGCCCACCTGGGCCCGCTGTTCACCGTGCGCGTGGACCGCCTCGCCCTGGAGATCCGCACGCCCGACAGCCTCATCGAGGCGTGCCTGGACGGCGGAACCGTCGAGGCCGCCTGCCGTTCGAGCCGGGTGGACGAACTGGAGCTGGAACTGAAGGCCGGCCCGCCCGAAGCCCTCTTCGCCCTGGCCGCTCGCCTGGGCGAGACGTTTCCGACGGACCTGTCGGTGGTCACCAAGGCCGACCGCGGCTTCGCCCTGGCGGAGGGCGGCGCCCTGGCGGCGCGTCACTTCACGCCCCCATCGCTCACTGCGGCGATGACCGCGGGCCAGGCCTTCAGCGCCATGGCGCGGGCGGCGCTGGAGCAGATCGTCTGGAACGCCGAGCTGGTCCGCGCCGAGGCCGCCGTCGAGGCCATCCACCAGCTGCGCGTTGGCGTGCGCCGGCTGCGGGCCACCCTGGCCACCTTCCGAACCCTCGTCGCCGACGAGCAGGTGGCGGAGATAAAGACCCGCCTGAAGTGGCTGGCGGGCGAACTCGATCCGGCCCGCAATCTCGATGTGTTCATCGAGGGCGCCTGGGGCCGCGCCGCCCACCGGGACCTCGACGCCGATGTGGAGGCCGCCCGTGCGGCGGCCCATGACCGGGCCCGCGCGGCGGTCGTCAGTCCGGCGATGAGAACGTTGTTGCTGGAAACCCTGGTCTGGATAGAGGCCGGACCCTGGACCCTGAAAGGCGCCGCGGGCGCGAAGGCGCGCGACCGGTCGGTCAGGCGCTTCGCCGCGGCGTCGCTGGAAAAGGGCCGCCACAGGCTCATCGCCCGCGCCGCGCGGCTGGGCCGGCTTGAACCTGAACAGCGCCACCGCATCCGCATCCAGGCCAAAGGTCTGCGCTACGGCGCCGACGTGTTCGACCAGCTCTTCGCCGAGCATCCCAAGCGGGCGCGCCGGTTCCTGGCCGCCCTTGAGCGCCTGCTGGAGGACCTCGGCGGGCTCAACGACATCGCCACCGCCCGCACCCTGGCGCCGGCGTTCGCCGAGAGCGCGGCGGTGCTGGCCGCCGAGGCCGTTCGCGAACGCGAGCTGCTCGAAGCCGCCGAGGCCGCCTTCAAGGCCTTCAGGGTCGCCCGCCCCTACTGGTGACATAAAGATATCCTTATATGCCATTGCGAGGCGGGCGGGTGGCGGCTATAGAGCCAGCCCTCATCCCCAAGGAGCCCCCGCGCGTGGCCGACTATCTCGTCAAGGACATCACCCTGGCCCCCTGGGGCCGCAAGGAACTGGACATCGCCGAAACCGAAATGCCGGGCCTTATGGCTCTGCGCGAGGAATTCGGCGCGCAGAAGCCGCTGAAGGGCGCCCGTATCGCCGGCTCCCTGCACATGACCATCCAGACCGGCGTGCTGATCGAGACCCTGCAAGCCCTCGGCGCCGACGTGCGCTGGGCCTCGTGCAACATCTTTTCCACCCAGGACCACGCCGCCGCCGCCATCGCCGTGACCGGCACG
>CAIXWN010000085.1 GCA_903923135.1 uncultured Caulobacteraceae bacterium
GTTCAGCGCCTTGCCGATGTTCGTGCCCAGGGTGGTCAGGGCGGTGATGATGGCGGCGGCGATGAGCGCCAGGATCAGGGCGTATTCGGCCGCCGAGGCGCCGGATTCGTCGCGGAGGTAGCTGGTGATGGTCGTCATGGTAGTTCCCCTTACGGTGTTGCGGGCGGTTGCCCTGAAAAGCGCCAGTCCGCACAGCGAGGACCAGGCCTGGGTTCTCAATGCCTCGTATACCGTTCGAGAGTCGATATTGTAGTTTCCACAAGGGGCGTTGCTGATCAGTCGACCTGCGGCCTCGGGCAGCGCGGCGACCGGAGCGGTCGCGTAGACGAATTTCGTCCCCGCGGGCGCTCCCTCTTCTATTTCGGTATCGCCGCGTACCAGAGCCTGTTCGCGTGGGCCTGACGGACAATGGATAGCAACTGGCTGCTGACGAAGGGTTTTTCGATCAGCGAGAGGCCCAGGCTGTCGACCGGGGCCACCGAAATACTCGCCGCGCCCTCGGTGAGGACGATCGCCCATCCGCGCCAGTCCCGCCTCCGCAACTGATCGAGGAAGGAAAGGGCCGCGCCCGGCAGGATGTCGAAATCGATGATCAATGTCGAATGCCGGGCCAGGACCAGATCGACCAGATCGCGTTCGGGGGCATGAATCCGGGCGGTCAGGCCGAGAGCCTGCACGGCCAACTCGAAAGAGACGGCCAGGGCGGGCTCCTTGACGGCTATCACGACTGGATCGCGGTCCGCAGGGCTTGTCGTAACGTCCAATCGACCACCTGTTGAGGGCGTACGGGGTGCGACGAGGCTCGCCGTGTTCGGCAACCCAGGCTAGCGGTTAGCTTACCGCCGACTACCTTGTAATTTTACGTACTGGCGGTTCGCCCCGTGCACGGCGTTGCCCGAGCGGCGACGATCAGGAACGCGGCCCGACCGGCGCGCGCCGACGGTTGCGGGGGAGACTCGTTGACCGCTTTGGGCGAAAAGACCCCCGAGCCCTCAAGCGTGGATCAGCGGGGCGAATGGAGCGGGTCCCATGATCCTCACGACGACACGCGACGTGGTTCTCGCTGAGTTCCGGCCAGGCCTCTCGGTCTATATCCAGGGCGCCATCGGCGAACCTCTGGCGCTGCGGGCGATCCTCGAGGCTTGTCCGGAGGTTTTGGCAGGCGTCGCCATCACCGCCTGCCTGCTGCCCGGGATGAACGAGTTCGACTACGCGGGGCTCAACCCTGACGCGCGTCTGACCACGTTCCTGTTGCCGACCGGTCTGCGCGCGTCCTTCGAGGCGGGTCGGGTGCGTGTGCGGCCCTTGCCCTATTCCCAGATCGCCGCTGCGTTCGCCGCCGATCCGCCATTTGACCTGGCCGTGCTGCAAGTGACGCCGCCGGATGCTGATGGGCGGTGTTCGTTCGGGCCGTGCGCGGATTTCCCTGGCCTGATCTGGCCGCGCGCCCGCCGACGGTTGGCCTTCGTCAACGCAAACCTGCCCCGCGCACCCGGGGGGCCGTGGATTCCGTTCGACGCCATTGACGTCGCGTTCGAGGCGGACGGCCCGTTCATCCTGGGCGCGGACGGCGAGGCAGGGGCAGAGCTGTCGATGATCGCCGACCGGATCGCCGGTCTGATACCGGATGGAGCGGCGATCCAGACGGGCATTGGCGGCGCGCCCGCGGCGGCGGTCGCCCGACTGAAGGACCGCAGGAATCTCCTGGTTCGTTCCGGCATGGTCACCCAGGGATACCGGGCGCTTGACGAGGCGGGCGCGCTCGCCACGGACGTGGAGCACGTCACCGGCCTGGCCCTGGGATCGGAAGCGTTCATGCGCTGGGGCGCCGGCAGATTCGTCTTCGCCGACGCTACGGTCACCCACGGCGCTGCAGTGCTGGCGGGCACGCCGCGCCTGTTCGCGCTCAACTCCGCCCTTGAAGTCGATCTTTTTGGCCAGGCGAACCTTGAGTGGCGAGGCGGCCGGCTCGCCAGCGGCCTGGGCGGGGCCCCGGATTTCGCCAGTGCGGCGCGGCGTTCGGCCGGTGGCCGGGCTGTCCTGGCGCTCCCGTCAACCGCAAAGAGCGGCGCGCTTTCACGTATTGTCGTCCGCCTTGACGTCCCCACTGTCTCGATCCCGCGCGACGACACCGATCTGGTGATCACCGAACACGGAGTCGCTGACCTCAGGGGAACCGGGCTGGATGAGCGGGCGGAAGCGCTGATCGAGGTTGCCGATCCCGCCCACCGGCCGCATCTCGCCGAGGCTTGGAGTCGACTGCGGCGGGCGATGTAGGAGCATCAGGCCACTGCGATGATTTCAATTTCCTGGCCGGCCAGGGCGGTCGTGTCGCCGACGCGCTTGCCCAATAGCGCCCGCGCGAGCGGAGAGACGTGGCTGACACTGCCTCGCGCGGGTTCCGCTTCGTCCTCTCCGACAATCTGGAACGTCTGCCGCCTGCCATCCTGGCGATCCAGTGTCACCGACGCCCCAAAGCGGACTACGCCATTGGCGGGTTCCGGCTCGACCAGCTGGGCGGTCGCCCGGCGGGCGGCGTAATATCGAAGGTCGCGTGTGGCCCTGGCCATTGCGGTCCGGTCGACGTTCACATCGCCCGCGGTCTGGGCGGCCATTCGGGCCGCGCGAGCCAGGCCCAGAGCGGCGTCGAGAGCGGCGAGGCCGGCCGGGGTGACCAGATTCGGGTGCGGCGAAATCGGACGATCGGGCAGATCGGCCGCGGCAGACTCGGCGTCCTGCTCCTTGGTGAAGGCGACGCTCATTCGGGGCATTCCTGTCGTGGGCGGACCACACTATCGGTCATCGTCGGGGTGCGGTCCAGGACATCCGCCGGCGCGAACAGCGCAGCCTTCGAGCAGACTTCCGGCTGGCCGCGGGAGATCAGCCGATAGGCCAATCCGGGCGGGGCATCTCAAACATCGCTGCGGGCGTGATTTCGGCGTAGTCACCCATGCGGCCGGCCCGCAGGATTGGGCGGGCCGTGGCCGTGTCATAGACGCCGTCGCGGATATAGGCCCGGTCAATATGCACCGCCACGACCTCGCCGAGAATCAACCATGTGTCGAGTTCTGTCCCGTCGGCGGCCCGCAGACGGACGAGCTGACTGAGCCTGCATTCGAAATTCACCGGACTCTCCAGCACCCGCGGCGGCGCAACCAGCCGGGACGGTGCGCGCGTCAGGCCGGAGACGTCGAACTCGTCGACGTCGGCGGGCGCCGGCGCGCAGGTCAGATTCATCGGTTCGGCGAGGGCCTTCGTCGCCAGGCTCCAGCAGAATTCACCGGTGGCCTCGACATTCGCGACCGTGTCCTTCCAGCCGATGGTGGCGAATCCGATCAGGGGCGGTCGGTAGTTGAAGGCGTTGAAGAAGCTGTAGGGCGCCAGGTTGGCGACGCCGCCAGCGTCGACTGTCGAGATCCAGCCTATCGGTCTGGGTCCGACAATGGCGTTGAACGGGTCGTGTCTAAGACCGTGGCCGTTCTTCGGCTCGTAGATATAGGCGGTCGGATCAGCCATGAGACCTCTATAGCGGCCATCGGTGCGTCGAATGGGCAACCATTATGATGAATTGCCGTTGTTGCCAAAGCGCCGCGCGTCGGCCCGGAACCAAAACAACTAATTTTGTCAGCTGCCTTGTTTTTGTCTCGACTCCTTGATTAACAAACCCACCCCGTAAAGCTGAGGATTCCCATGGACGAAAATACTGTTCAAATGACGCTCGAAAAAACCACCGAGATCGTCGCCGCGTTCGTCTCCAACAACCAGACGGCCACAACCGATCTTCCGGCCTTGATTCAGGCGGTGCATCGCGCACTTACCGGAATCTCCACAGCGGCGCCTGAACCCGAAGCCCGCAAGGAACCGGCGGTGCCGATCCGCCGTTCGATCACACCCGAGCATCTGGTTTGTCTTGAAGACGGCAAGACCTTCAAGTCGCTGAAGCGTCACCTGCGCACGAAATACGACATGAGCCCTGAGGACTACCGGGCGAAATGGGGCCTTCCCAAGGACTATCCGATGGTCGCCCCCAATTACGCCGCAGCCCGCTCCGCCCTGGCCAAGAACATGGGCCTCGGCAAGGGTGGCCGTCAGGCGGTGGTCGCGGCGCCGGCCCCCAAGGCCAAGCGAGCGCCCAAGGCGGCCGGCTAACTCGGCGTCCATCCGCCCCGGGGCCTTCGGCGGGACGTCTGGGTTCAGGCGTCCTGCGGCTGGGCTGCGCCGGTTATCCGGCCGCGGCCGCCGATCTGTGGAACGCCAATCCCGGCGGGAATCGATGAACCCTGAAGTCCTCGATCGCCAGACCGTCTACGCCGGCTATATGACTGTGGAGCGCCTTCGCCTGCGTCTTGCCGACGGGGCGGAGGTGGTGCGCGAGGTCGAGACCCACGGTGACGCCGTGGCCGTGCTGCCCTTTGATGCGGTCAATCGCACAGCGCTGCTGGTCCGCCTTTTCCGCACACCTGCCTTTGTCCATCTCGGCGAGGCGGATCTTGAGGAGGCCTGCGCCGGAATGGTCGAGGACGAAGACGCCGCCGAGAGCGCGCGCCGGGAGGCTATGGAGGAACTGGGTGTCTCGCTGGGCGACCTCGAGATGGTCGGCCGGGTCTGGCCCAGTCCCGGCGTTTCGGCGGAGCGTGTCACGCTTTACCTTGCGCCCTACGACCCCGATGACCGGATCGCCTCGGGCGGCGGAGTCGAACACGAGCATGAAGGTATCACCGTCCTCGAGCGGCCACTGGCGGCTCTGGCGGCTCAGGCCGACGCCGGGGCGATCGTCGACCTGAAGCTTCTCGCGCTTGTTCAGTGCCTGCGCACGCGCCGTCCGGACCTTTTCACCTGACCGGATCTGATCAGGACCGTCAAATTGGTCGCGACTCTAGAGTTCCCGATCTGATTGTGACGATCAGATCGGATCAGAAGGGCCCTAAATATTTGATTCTAGAGCAAATTAAATCCGACCAGATGTTTCCATCTGGTCGGATTTTGCTCTAGGTTGTGGTGAGGAATTAACCGTCATCTCAGTGTGATTGCGATGGCGGCGATGGTCACGAAGCCCATGAAGTTGGCCAGAAGTTTATCATACCGGGTGGCCACTCGCCTGAAATGCTTGAGCTTGCTGAAGAAGCGCTCGACAAGGTTGCGCTGTTTATAGAGCGCTTTGTCGAAGGGACGGATTTCGATTCGATTGGGTCTCGGCTTGACGATGCTCTCGGCGCCCGCCTTCTGGATCGTCTCATGGAAGTGGTCGGCGTCGTAGGCCGTGTCGGCGATCACCCAACCGGGTTCCAGCCCCTTGATGAGTTCGGCTCCACGAAGGACATCACCCTGCTGACCGGGACCGCCCAACAGGCGCGCGGGCTTACCCATTGCGTCCACCGAAGCGTGAACCTTCGTGCTCAGGCCGCCGCGTGAGCGGCCCAGACCCTGGGCATCAGGCCCCCTTTTTCCCGGCGTGCGCCGGCGGCGTGCTGGTGAGCGCGCACTACCGTGGCGTCCACGCTGACCCACTTGATGTCGAGCTCTGTGCTGACCGCATCGAGGATATCATCCAGCACACCGCGTTCGATCCAGTCGTAGTAGCGTCTCTTCACTGTCCGATAATCGCCAAGGCACTCTGGAAGGTCGCGCCAGCGAGCACCGCTGCGGGCCATCCAGAGCAGGGCCTCCATAAAGCGCCGGTTGTTGGTTCTTGGCCCGCGCTTACCTTTGCAGCCGCCTGGCATCAGAGGCGCGATGCGAACCCACTGTTCGTCGGTCAGACGGTCTGGATCGTGACTGTGGCTCATGACTGATCCCAAAAATCAGTCTTGAATCACCGTTCGCTGGCGCCGGGAATCCCCAGGCGTTAAATCCTCACCAGAACCTAGCGCCCGGGCTCCTGCGTGCGGCGGATGAAGTCTGCGGTATCGTCATGCAGCGCCTTCAGCGAGGGCTCGTTGGCGTAAACCATGTGGCCCGAAGGATAGTAGTGGTACTCGATATTGCCCTGCAGGCTTGCCGGGATCGGCAGGTGGTGCATTTCGTACCAGCCTTCGTAGAAGGGTGTCGCTAGATCGTAGTAGCCGCCGGTGACCAGAATCTTCAGCTGCGGATTGTACTTCAGGGCCACGGCCAGGTCGGGCATGACGTTCAGTCCGCCAGGAGGACCCTCCGACTGTCCGGGCTGGCGATGGGTGAAACTCCAGGATCGGTAGACCTCTGCCTGGGGCAGGAACGTCTTGCCGGCGCCGTAGTTCAACTGGGTCCGCGCATAGTCGTTGAATGCGGACACATAGGCCGAACTCAGGCTTGCCGACTGCGGATCGTATTCGGCCTCCTTGCTCAGCGGGTCGATGTCTGAACCGGCGAAGCGGGTGTCCAGCCGGCCAGTGGTCAGGCCGATGTCGGCCTGAAGGGTCTTCTCGAACATGCCGCCAGTCACCCGCAGGTCCGCCTTCAGCAGGTAGGCGACCGGCAGTCCGGTGAAGTGGCTCAGGCGTTCGGCGACCGCCTGCCGGCGGGCCGGGTCGAGCTCGGAGCCGGCCTGCAGCGCCGAAGCGTAGTCGCCAATGGCGAAGGCCTCGGCGTCCTTCAGGAACGTCTCGAGATCCGAAGGGCGACCGCCGGACACCTTGTCGTGGTACCAGGCTGTGGCCGCATAGGTCGGCAGGGCGGTTATATAGGCCTGGTCGGAGCCCGGGTTGGCCAGGGGGCCGTCCACCGACAGATCGAAATTCAGGATCTGCGACAGCAGGATCACGCCGTTGAAGTCGATGCTCTGGTCGGTCTCAAGCTGGCTGACCACCACCGCCGAGCGTGGTGTTCCGTAGCTCTCCCCGAAAAGATATTTCGGGGAGTTCCAGCGACCGTACTGTCCCAGGAAGCCGATAATGAACTGCTCGAACGCGTGGGCGTCCGGATCCACGCCCCAGAAGGCCTTCTCCTTGTCCTTGCCGGCGATGCGGCTGAAGCCCGTGCCGGGGGCGTCGATGAACACCAGGTCGCTGGCGTCGAGTAGGCTGTAGGCGTTGTCCACCAGGCCGTAGGGCGCCGCGGGCGTGTGGCCGCCATCCCGGGTGACCACGCGGCGGGGTCCGAAAGCGCCCATATGCAGCCAAACTGTCGGGGAACCGGGGCCGCCGTTGTACAGGAAGGTGATCGGCCGGCCCGCGGTGGGCGCGCCCTTCTTGAAGTAGGCCACATAGAACATCGAGGCCTCTGGACCGCCGCCGGCCTCCGGTCCCTTTTCGGCCTTGTCGTCGCCCTTGCCCGCCGTCGCCCTTGCCGCGTCGTCCCAGCCCTTGGGGTGGATCACGAGGGTTCCGGCGACGGTCCGGTAGTCGATCCTTTGACCTTCGACGGTGACTGAGCCCTCGCTCGCCACGCTCTCCGGACTGAACAGGCCCGTCCTTTCAACCGACCCGCCGGGCAGATCGGCCTTGTGGCTGTCGGGCGCTTTCGGGGGAGCCTCGGCTGCCAGAGCGGCGACCGTGGTAAGCGAAAGGCAGGCGGCGAACAGCAGGGCGCGTTTCAAGACATCTGATCCTTGAGGCCGTTGGTAGGCTTCGCTTTAGGCCAGACATGACTTTGGGTGAAGTGTCTAAGGATGCGTCAGCGCTGTCTCGTCTGCGCGCCGGCGACCGGGGGCCTTTATCTCGGCCAGGAAGCCCACTAAGGCGACGGGGCCTTGGCCGTATCGCCGGTTCGGCGTGCGTGCGGAGCGCAGTTCCTGTCAGATGGGTTGTTCGCGTTGATGTTGAAATCGCGTTGTCCTTTTGCGCGTCACGCCGTTGTGGCCCTGGTGGCGCTCAGCTTCGCCACCCTCTCGGCCCCTTTTTTCGTCACCGATATCCCGCCGCTTACCGATTATCCCAATCATCTCGCCCGCTACTGGCTGATCGCCGGCGGCGTGAGCGATCCGGCGCTGTCCGGATTCTACCGGATCGACTGGTCGAACGCGGTCACCAATCTCGGCGTCGACCATCTGGTCGCCTTTCTGTCGCCCTTCGTCCCGGTTCTTCTGCTGGGACATATGGCGATCATTGCCGCAGCGGTGCTGCCGCCCTTGGGGGTGCTCGCGGTGAACTTCGCCCTTGCTCGCCGGATTACCGGCTGGCAGGCGCTCTTCCCGGTCGCGGCCTGGTCCACGACGTTCCTCATGGGCTTTTTGAATTTCCAGCTCGGCCTCGGGCTTGCTCTGCTGTTTGCGGCTGTCGACCCGCTGGCCCAGCCGCGACTTTGGCGCGGTGCGGTGATCATGCGGGCGCCGCTGGGACTGATCCTGGGCGCCGATCACCTGTTTGGACTGATTTTCTATGCGATCCTGCTCGCTGGACTTGGCTTCGGACCGGAGTCGCTGAGGCCTTGGGACCCCGTCGCCGCCGCCCGGAGGCTGGCGCGCGCGGTTCTCGCGGCGTCCTGGTGCCTGATTCCCCTGGCGTTGCTGGCGATGCACAGGCAGGCCCTGCCGGGGAGCCAGTCGCCGACCACCGATTTCGCCAGTTCCATCCAGTACAATGTCATGCCCGGAAAGCTGGCCACGCTGCTTTCGCCGCTCGCGAGCTACAATGTCTTCCAGGAACTTGTCGTCGCCTCGGCGGTGATCGCCTTGATGGTGTGGCTCAACCGCCGTCGAGCGCTGCAGGCTCACACCGGCCTCATGGTCGCCGCCGCGGGGATGATCGGCTTGGCGATCCTCGCCCCCAGCCACGCCGCCGGCGCCAGCTGGGTGGATCGCCGCTTCCCGATCATGGGCCTGTTCTGCGCCCTGGCGGCCCTGCATGTGCGGCGGACGGTCAGCGACCGGTTCGCCGTCGCCCTGGCGTCAGGGGCCCTGGGCCTAGCGGTTCTGCAGTCGGCCTGGGTTGGCTGGAACTGGAACGCCATGACGGACGAGATCGCCCAGGTCAGGCTTGCGCTTGAGCCGGTGCGGCCCGGCGAGCGTGTGCTGCCCGTCCAGCATGACCCGACCCTTCTGGGTAAGTGGCGCGCCCCCGGGGGGCGCTACATGTTTGCGGTCGGCGACGCCACATTCCGGCATCGGGACGCCCTCGCCGTCCCTTTCCGTCACGCCTTCGTGCCCAACCTGTTCTCGGCGCGCGGCCTGCAACCGCTGCGCGTGCTCGGCGCCTGGGACGGGATCGTGGAACATAACGGCGGGGATCTGGCGTCGGTCAGCGCACTCACTCGCGCGCCACGCCCTGGCGAGGCTTCCTATCTGCCCGGCTGGCGCCAGCGGTTCGACTATGTGCTGGTGCTCAACGCTGACCTGGCTGATCAGAGCGGCCCGTTCCGTCCGCCGCCGGAGTTGACCCTGGTGCGGGACGACGGCTTCGCTCAGCTTTGGCGGGTGGCCAGACCGGCCCGGCCCTGACGTCGTAGGGCCTAGACTGCGACCTGAACGCCCATCTCCACGACGCGGCCAGGCGGAATGGCGAAGACCTCGCTGGGGTCGGCGGAGTTGCGGTTGAGGGTGGCGAACAGCAGATCCTGAAGGCGGCGCAGGCCCCGGTCATGGGTGGGGAGAATGGTGCGGCGTCCGAGGAAGTAGGAGGTGTCGAGCGGCACGAAGGTCACGCCGGAGATGCGCAGTTGCGCCATGGCCGCCGGCACATCCGGCGTCTCCATGAATCCGAAGGCGAGGGTTATGGCCACGAAGGATTCGTTGAGAATTTCCACGGTCGCCCGGGCGTCGTCGGGCACGCGGGGTTCGTCTGTGGTCTTGACCGCGACGATGGCGTTCATCTTGTGCAGCACGCCGTTGTGCTTGAGGTTGTGCAGCAGGGCGCTGGGCGTCAGTTCCGGGTGGGACGTGAGATAGACGGCTGTACCGGCGACCTGATGGCGCGGCCGCCTCGCCAGCGAGGCCAGGAAGTCCGTCATCGGAATGCGGTCGCGTCGGGACTTCGCCGCGATGATGGCGCTGCCCCGCATCCAGGTGGAGATCACCAGCACCATGCCCGCGCCTATGGCCAGCGGCACCCAGCCGCCGGACAGCAGCTTCAGCGAATTGGCGCCGAAAAACGCCAGGTCCACGACCACCAGCGGGGTGACCAGCAGTGCGGTGCGCAGCAGGCTCCATTTCCACAGCCGCCGCACCACCACCGCCGCCAGCATCGTGGTCACGCTCATCGTGCCCGTCACCGCCAGGCCGTAGGCGTTCGACAGGGCGTCGGAGTTCTTGAAGATGCCCACCAGCAGGATGACGCCGATCATCAGCGCCAGGTTGATTGTCGGCACATAGATCTGGCCTGCGTGTTCGCCGGAGGTGCGATGGACCTCCAGGCGCGGAAGGAGCCCCATCTGCATCGCGGCGCTGGAAAGGGAGTAGGCTCCGCTGATCACCGCCTGACTGGCGATCACCGTGGCGGCGTTGGCCAGAACCACCATCGGTATGCGCAGCGCCGCCGGCGCCATGAGAAAGAACCAGTTCTGGTCGGCCGCGTCGGCGCCGTGATTGGCGGCGGTGGCCAGGTAATGGAGGGCGAAGGCGCCCTGACCCAGGTAGTTCAGGGCCAGGGCTGGGAAGACGACGATGGTCCAGGCCGCCTGGATGGGGCCGCGGCCGAAATGCCCTATGTCGGCGTAGAGCGCCTCTGCGCCGGTGATGGTCAGCGACACGGAGCCCATGACGAACAGGCCGACAAGGCCGTGGTGCGCCAGGAAGGAAAGGCCCAGGAGGGGATCGAACGCCCAGAGAATCCCCGGTTCGCTGGGGATGTGCATCACGCCCAGGGTGGCGATCACCACGAACCACAACAGGCAGATCGGCCCGAACAGGGTCGCCACCTTGGCGGTGCCGCGGGACTGCACGAGGAACAGCCCGATGAGGATCACCAGGGCGATGGCGATCTCCACCGACGGGGTGATGACGTCTGTGAGGCCGGGCGCGGTCTTGAGGCCCTCCACCGCGGAGAGAACGGAGATGGCGGGGGTGATGATGGCGTCGCCGTAGAACAGCGCCGCGCCGACCACGCCGAGCGTAAGGATGACCCGGGTGCGATGGCCCATGGCGCTCTGCGCCAGGGCCATGAGGGACAGGATGCCGCCTTCGCCCTTGTTGTCGGCCCGCATCATGAACAACACGTATTTGATCGTCACGACGATGATCAGCGCCCACAACATGAGCGACACCACACCCAGCACTTCGGACCGGCCGAGCACGCCCTGGGCCGCCTGGCCGATGGCGGTCTTGAAGGTGTAGATCGGGCTTGTGCCGATGTCGCCGAAGACTACGCCCATGGAGCCGAGCATCAGGCCGCCGAACCTTCGCCGCGCGGCGTGAAGGCTCAAGGGGGCGGCGGCCGCGGGCGCGGAGGGGGCGTTCATCGGCGGCGACTTAGCGCCCCGGGGCGAGGAAGGAAATGGCGTTGTTGCTCCGGGTGGCGGCCGCGGGGATCACCTGGCCGCCCGCGACGTCGGGGCCTCGCCCAGCAGGGGCTCGAACAGGTCGCTGGCGAGGTGGCGCACGACCGGCGCAACAACGCCGTCCCCGGTCAGGTGGTAGGCGTCGGTGTAGCCCTTCGGCAGTCGGTAGCTGTCCGGAAGACCCATCAACCTTGCGGTCTCGCGCGCCGAGATCAGCCGCGACCGGACCAGTGGGCCGTCGACCACCAGGATCGTCTGGCGGCTGGATCCGCCCGCAGGGGTGCGCAGGCAACCGGCGATGTCGTCGAAACGCACCTCGGCCCGTTGCGTCCGTCCGCCGTCCGATGTCGGCCGCGTCCGGCGATAGACGGCGCCGACCCGTCGCCGGTTCTGCCGCCGCGCCGCTTCGACCTTGGCGATATTGACCGGCGACATCAGGTCCAGAAGGCGGGCGGTCTGGCCCTGATCGTGCCAGGCGACGTCGGTTGGCGCCTCCTCGATGAGGTCGGCGAAGGTCCGGATCCGCGGCGGCGGCGGCGCGATCCGCCACCAGACCAGGCGCGCCCGGGCGATCGGTGACAGCGCCCGCACGGCGCTCTGCAGGGGCGGTGGGTGAAACGGGGCCGAAGGCCCATCTCCGACACGGTCCGGATCGATTGTCAGATCGCCGCGGGCGCCGATCAGGAAAAGGCGCGGCCGCGATTGCGGGGTGAACAGGGAGGCGTCGATGACCAGCGCGCCCCACTGATACCCCGCCACGGCGAAGGCCCGGCCGATGGCGTCGAAATCGCGCCCGCCGTGTGACGTAAGCGTCCCGCAGACGTTCTCAAGGGCGATCAGCCTGGGACCGCGTCCTTCAGCCATCAACGCCGTCATCAGGCGCCAGAACGGATAGAAGGTCCCCGAACGGCCGCCGGCCAGCCCCGCCTTCGCGCCCGCGAGCGACAGGTCCTGGCAGGGGAAGGAACCCCAGGCCAGATCCGCCTGACCAGGCACATCCGCCGTCGTCAGGGTGGCGATATCGCCGAGCTTGAGGACTGCGGCGCCCCAGTTGTCCGTGTAGGCCGCGGCCTTGGCGGCGTCGATGTCATTGGCGAGCAGGCAGGTCCAGCCCCCGGCCAGGCCCGCCCGCACCATGCCGCCGCCGGCGAAGAACTCAAGAAAGCTGGGCATGGGCGGCGGACCGTCTCACCGTGTCGGGTCCCGTCATGGGCCCGCCAGCCGCGCGCCCACCCAGTCGCCGAGAATGATGTTCACCCGTTCCGGGGCCTCCTGCTGCACCCAGTGCGAGACCCCTGGCAGGCGGCGGAGGGTGAAGTCGCGCACGTAGGGGCCGTAGCCTTCGGTGTTCTCGACGCCAAGCGCCGTATCCTCCTCGCCCCAGATCATCAGCGTGGGGACCTCGATCACCGGCGGGGTGGCGCCCCAGCGGCCGAGCAGGCGGGTGTTGGCGCGGTAGTAGTTGATCATCGCCGTCATCGCCCCGGGGATCAGGGCGTTATGACGGTAGACGTCAGTGACTTCCGGCGGAAAGCGCGACTTGTCCACCGCCATGCCGGTGAAGGCCTGACCGATGGCCCGGGCGCCGTTGGCGGTCATCATCGCCTCCGGCAGTCCCGGCAGCTGAAAAAAGCCCATGTACCAGGATCTCAGGGGCTGGCGCCACGACGACCGCATCACCCGTCCCAGCACGGCCGGGTGAGGCACGTTCATGATAACCAGTCCGTCCAGGGGCAACCGCCTGTCCAGGGCGAACGCCCAGGCTATGCCCGCCCCCCAGTCATGTCCGATCAGCAGGCGTCGGCGGGCGCCGACGGCGTCGAACAGGCCGGCGACATCATCGACCAGATGGCCGATGGCGTAGTCCGCCGTGCGGGGCGGACGGCTCGACTGGCCGTAGCCGCGCAGGTCAGGGGCGATCACCCGCCACCCCAGGGCCGCCAGCAGAGGAATCTGATGTCGCCACGAAAACCGGCTTTCCGGAAAACCGTGGAGAAGGAGGGCGACCCTGTCGCCTTCGCCGGCTTCATCGACCATGAAGCTCAGGCCGTTGGCCTGGATTCGCCGCGAAGTGATCTCCACCATCGTCCTCCTTGCCTTCCCTTGGGCGGGCTGTGATTGATCGACCCTAGCTGAACCGTTCGGAGGGCGCGATGTCGGAGACGAGGCCGGAGAGTGTCGTTGTGCTTGGCGCGGGGGTCGCCGGCCTTTGCACGGCGCTGGCGTTGGCTCCCACGGGCCGCTCCATCACCCTGCTTGAGCGCGACGCGCCGCCTCCGGATGGCGGGGCCGACGCGGTGTTCGAACATTGGCAGAGGCGCGGCGCCAGCCAGCTGCGCCACAGCCACGCCTTTCTGGCCCGCCTGCGCAAGCTCATCGCCAGCGAGCACCCGGCGTTGCTGGCGGCGCTGCAGGAGGCCGGTGCGCGTGATCTGCGATTCGCCGACGGTCTGCCCGATCCGCTCAAGGCCGGCTACGTCCCCCTGCCGGAGGATGAGGAAATGGCGATCCTCGTCAGCCGGCGCACGACCCTCGAAATGGTCATCCGCCGTTATGTCGAGCAGTCCCCCAATGTGATGATCCGTTCGGAGGTGTTCGTCTCGGGCCTGCTTTGCGAGCGAGATGCGGCCGGCCACCTGGTGGCCCGGGGCTATCGTCTGCAGGACGGTGAAGCGGTCTGCGGCGATCTGGTCGTCGACGCCGGCGGGCGGAGTTCGCCGATGATCGACTGGCTCACGGAGGCGGGAGGCTCGGTGACAGAAACCGCCGAAGATTGCGCAATCCTCTATTACACCCGATTCTACCAGCTGCTGCCTGGACAGGTCGAGCCTCCGCGCGGCCGGCACGCGCCCAACGGCGATCTCGGCTATCTGAAGTTCGGCGTCTTTCCGGCCGACAACGGCACCTTCTCAATCACCATGGCGGTGCCGGAGGTCGAGGAGGCGCTGCGTGCGGCGGTGGTCAGGCCGGAGATCTTCGAGGCGATCTGCGGGCGCCTGCCCGGGCTGGCGCCCTGGACCGATACCGCCAAGGCTGCTCCGGTAAGCAAGGTCTACGCCATGGGCGATCTGAAGAGCCGCTGGCGTGAGATGGTCCCCGCCGGCGAGCCCGCGGCGCTGAATCTGTTCTGCGTGGGCGACAGCCTGGTCCGGACCAATCCGCTCTACGGCCGTGGGTGCTCCTTCGCGGCGATCGAAGCCCACGCCCTGCGTGACATCCTGGCCGAGACAGCCGATCCGACCGGCCGGGCCCGCGCCTACAGCGCCCGGGCTCGCGCGACGCTCGAACCCTTCTACCTGGACATGTGCACCCAGGACCGCGCCGCCGCGCGCCGGGCCGCCCACGGTCTGGACCCCGACTACCGTCCGCCCTGGCGGGCGCGTCTGATGCGCCGGTTCATCGAGGATGGCGTGGGCGTTGCGGTGCGACAGGACGCCGATCTGTTCCGCGCCGCCATGCGGGCGTTCCACATGCTCGATCCGCCGCGCGCCTGGCTGGGGCGGCCGGCGACCCTGATCAAGATTTTCGGCGCCATGGCGCGGGGTCGCAAGGCCAACGCCCATCTCTATCCGGAAAAGCCGGGCCCGGACCGCTGGGAGATGTTTGCCGCCTTGGGCCTGCCGGCCGGCGCGGACCTGGCCCGGCTGAAAGCGGCGGCCTGACCGCGGCCCTCAGGCGTATACGGCCCGTTCCACCGCCTCGAACGTGGCCACCACCGCGGGGTCGCCGAAGGGCAGGACCTGCGACAGGACCACGCCCGCCGCGCCCGCCGCCGGGTCTGCCCAATAGTAGCAGTTGGCCAGGCCGGCCCAGGCGAGGCTGCCGGTCGACCGGCAGCCGGGAACCGGATCGGTATTGATCAGGCCCGCCAGGCCCCAACGTTTGGTCACGCCGGGCAGGGGCTCGAAGTCGTTGCTCAGCATCGGCTGGGCCGTCTTCAGCCCACCGGCTGCGAAATCGCCGACCTGATTGTGCATCATCATCGCGAATGTCTCGGGCTTCAGCAGCGGGGCCCCGCCGTCGAGGATCGCCGCGAGAAATTTCAGGTAGTCCTCGGCCGTCGAATACAGGCCGCCGCCGCCCATCATGAAATGCGGCCGGGACGGCATGCCGAAGGGAATCGAGATCAGCGACCCGTCGGGCAGGCGCTGGTGAACGCTCGCTTTGCGCGCCGCCTGCCCGGCGTCGGGGAAGAAGGTGGTGTCGGCCATGCCCAGGGGGCCGAGGATATTCTCGGCGAAATAGGCGTCGAGACCCTGGCCGGTCACGGCCTCGATCAGCCGACCGGTCCAGTCGATTCCGATGCCGTAGAGCCAGGCCTCGCCGGGCTCGAACATCAGCGGCAGGTCGGGATTGTCGGCGCCCATCAGCGCGCCGCCGGTCGCCGCAAGGTAGCGGGCGAGGGACTCGCTGCAGAAGTCGTAGGCCAGACCCGAGGTGTGGGTGAGCAGCCGCCGGAGGGTGACCGGTGCGCTGGCGGGGCGCGTGATCGGGGCGCCGGCGGCGTCGAAACCGGTGAGCACGACCGGCGCGGCGAGCACGGGCAGACGCTCGCCCACGGGCGCGTCCAGATCAAGCAGGCCGCGTTCAACCAGCTGCAGGGCGGCCACGCTGGTGAGGGCCTTGGTGCAGGAGAAGATGGCGAACATCGTATCCGTCGTCATGGGGACCGCATTGTCGGCGCCGCGCACGCCGGCGCAGGCGCTAGATCGCTGGCCGTCCCGTGTGATCACCGCCGCCGAGAAGCCAGGCGCACAGCCGTCGACCACGGCCTGGTCGAGAAGGGACTGAAGATCGATCATCGGGCGGCTCCGTCGGGCGGGAGGTTGTGGCGAAAGGGGGGAGGGCTAGAGGGCGGAAGGGGCAGTGCGGCTATCCGCCCGCCGCCTCGAGTTCGGCGTCCCGGGCGTCCAGCGCATCGCGAATCTCGCCCTGCCGGCGGGCGTCGAGCCGCCAGCCGAGCACGCAGGCGCCGCCCAGCATCACGAAGACTACCGGGCCGGCGATGAAGGCGATGGTCAGATTGTGGATGGCCGCGAGTGTGTTCACCGCGTGTTCGGCAGGGTTGTAACCCAGACGCTCCAGGAGCGGGAACGTCAGGCCGATGGCGAAAGCGGCGGCGATCTTCGAGGCCAGGGCGTTGACGGCGTAGAGCAGACTGATCCTCGCCCGGCCCTGCTTAAGGCGGATCTCGTCGCCCACGTCGGCGAGCATGGCCTGGATCATCAGCCCGAATCCCGACGCCATGGCGCCCGCCCAGATCATCGACGGCAGGCTGGCGACAAGGTTCGCCTTGGGTGTCACCAGGATGGCGAGCAGGCCGAGAGAGAACAGGGTCGTCGTCAGCATCAGGGTCTGGTGCTTGCCGATCCGCCGGGCGAGCGCCGCCGTGCCGAGGGCCCCGGGGATGCCGGCGACGATGTAGACTGCCAGCAGGATCGACGCCTGCTGGACGGTGAAGCCCCGGGAATCGGTGAAGAAGAACAGATAGAGGGCGCTCATCCAGCCCGGCCCCAGTGTGAGGGCCATCTGCGCCAGGAACAGCCGTAGCAGGTCAGGCTTGAGCAGCACCTCCACATAGTCGCCGATGGCGAATTTCGGCCGCCGGGTCTCCGGGACAATACGTTCGGGCGTCCGCAGGGCCGCGATGCCGATGGCGAGGGGAATCAGCCCAACCAGGAACCAGCCCATGGCCTGCACGCTCTGGGCGTTGGTGCGGCCGAAGGTCTCGCCGAGGATCGGGATCGCCAACACCGAAAGCGCCCCCAGCACGCCCACCGCGGTGATCACGCCGAAAAGGCGGGAGCGCTCGTGATACAGGGTCGCGAGCGTCGCACCCCAGGCGGAGGTGGACAGATAGACGATTGAATTGCCCAGATACATCACCAGCAGCCAGCCGATCAGATAGGGCGCGCCGAAGCCGTGCGGGGCCATGAACAGCTTGTAGAGCGCCAGCATCAGCACGGGCGCGCCGAGAACCATCCAGAAGCGATAGCGGCCGATCGGCGTGCGGGTGCGATCCATCATCACCGCCAGCATCACGTCGATGGGGATGTCGATCAGCCGCACCCCCATCCAGACGCTGCCCACCAACGCCATGCCCACGCCGAGATGCCCGGCGAAATAAGGGGGCAGATAGACGAACACCGCGATGCTCAGGGCGGCTATGGGAAGGTTGGCGAGGGCGAAGGTGAGTATCTTCGCAAGGGAGAGCCCGTCGGCCTGTCGGTTCCGCTCGTCCTTGGTCAAGGTCTCGACGCTCCCGCGGCCCGGGTCTGGCGCCGCACGGGGGGGACTGTCGCCAACCTTCGCGGCCGTGGCAAGGGAGGCGGCTGCGAGCGCCGTGGCGGAGCATGAGGAATCGGTGGGGTGCAGGGCATGGGGTCTCCGGTAGGGTTCGGGAGTGAAAGTGCAACATGCGCCGTCCATCCGGTTGGGGGAACATACGACACTGCAGCCTCTCAATGCGCGTGCGCATGGGCCGGCGGAGGCAGGGCTCGCGCCGCCTGGAAAAGACTCTGGCGGTGGAAACGGTTTTCTGTGACTAACTCGCCCTGACGGAGGGCTGCGCGCCGCCGGGCGCGGGGGATTGAGCGATGGCCGAATTCTCGATTCAGGACGCGGCGTTCACGGGCTTCGGTGTGGTGCGGGCCCATCCCAAGGCTCTGGGCTACTGGGCGCTGTATGCGCTGGGACTGGCGGTGATCTTCGCGGTGATCATCGTCGGCATGATGGGCCCGGACTTCACCAAACTCACGGCCGTGAGCGCGTCCTCGACCAAGGATCCTGCCGAGATTCTGGCGCTGTTTGCACGACTTGCGCCCGGCTATCTGGTCATGATGATCGCCGGGGTGGTGTCCAATTCCGTTCTCGGCGCGGCGATGCTGCGGGCGGTGCTGCAACCTGCAGACGACCGGTTCGGCTTCCTGCGCCTGGGCGCCGACGAAATGCGCCAGCTGGGTCTCGGCCTGCTGACCTTCGCGGTGTTCATGGGCGTGTATTTCGGCCTCGCGATCGCCCTGGGCATCGTATTGGGGATCATCGCTGCGGTCGCCAAAGCCACGCCGGCCGCTGGAGTCTTCCTCATCATCGCCGGAGTCGGCGGGGCGATGCTGTTCCTGGCGGTCAGGCTGTCCCTGGCCCCGGCCCTGACCTTCGATCGCGGACGCATAGACCTCTGGGGGTCATGGGCCCTGACCCGCGGCCGGTTCTGGCCGCTTCTGGGAACCTACCTTCTGACCTCGGCGCTGATCTTTGTGGTCTATGTTCTGAGCCTGCTGGTGATCTTCGCCATCGGGGCCGTGGCGACCGGCGGCAATCCCATGGCGGTCAGGCCCGACATGACCTCCCTGCAGAGCTATTTCACCCCGTGGCGCCTTGCCCAGACGGTGCTGACGGCCGGCGTCTCGGCCCTGGTCTGGCCGGTGCTGTTCACTCCGCCGGCGGCGATCTACCGCAGCCTGACCGTCGGCGGCGCTTCGGCGGCGGACGTCTTTTCCTGACGCGCGCTGCGGCCCGGTTCCACCCATGAGCGACATAGTCCTGCCTCTGGAGATCACCGAGGCCGACACCTATCCGCCGATCACCATCAGACAGGTCGCCGCGGCGGTGGCCGGCAACGCCCTGGAATTCTACGACTTCACCATCTACGCCACGTTTGCCTCGCAGATCGGCGCCAGCTTCTTTCCCAACCAGACTCCCTATGTCAGCCTGATGCTGACCCTGATCACCTTCGGGGTGGGCTTCGTCACCCGCCCGCTGGGGGCGATCATGATCGGTCGGTGGGCCGACCGCCACGGCCGGCGCGGAGCGATGATGTTCAGCTTCGGCCTGATGGGGGTGTCCATCCTGGGACTGGCGCTGACCCCGTCCTATGCGACGATCGGGCCGGCGGCGCCCGTGCTGGCGGTGTTCTGGCGGCTCTGCCAGGGTTTCGCCCTCGGCGGCGAGGTCGGTCCCACCACCGCTTTCCTGGTGGAAGCCGCGCCCACCGGACGCCGGGGGATCTACGGCGCCTGGCAGGGCGGCAGCCAGAACCTGGCCAATATCGTCGGCGGCCTCGTGGGCGTGATCCTGGTCGGCGTGGCCGGCGAAGTGGCCGTGGCGGCCTGGGGCTGGCGACTGGCTATGCTGCTCGGCGCCGCGGTGCTGCCCTTCGGCCTGATCCTGCGCCGCGCCTTGCCCGAGACCCTGCACCGCCCCGAGCCTCGCCTGCATGTGCATCCTGACGCCGCCACCCTGCTGGCCAGCGCGCCGGTGCTGCTACAGGGGCTGGGCCTGGTGGCCGCCTCGACGATCTCGACCTATGTATTCGGCTACCTGACCACCTACGCCATCAAGACCCTGCACATGGGGGCCCAGGTCGCCCTGGCGGCGTCGATGGTCAGCGGCGTCTGCGGCCTGACCGGTGGGCTTCTCGGCGGGGTGCTGTCCGACCGGTTCGGCCGTCGCCCCATGCTGATCTGGCCCCGGATCGCCTTCATGATCGCCACACTGCCGGCGTTCATCCTCATCGTGCGCTACCACAACGCCGCTGCCTTGCTGGGCGGCACCGCGGTGATGACCTTTCTCAGCGCCCTGACCACCGCCTCCCTTTTTGTGGCTTTCAGCGAATCCCTGCGCAAGGAGGTCCGGGTGGTGGGCATGGGCGCGATCTACGCCAGCGCCGTGGCGGTGTTCGGGGGGACCACCCAGCCCATCGTGGCCGCGATCATTCACGTCACCGGCGATCCGGTCTCGCCGGCCTGGTTCATGATCGCCGCCACGGCGGTTGGCCTGATCGCCTCCCTCAGCATGAGAGAAACCGCCCATGGGAAGAGCTGAGCCCCGGCCACGCCGCAGCTAGGGCCAGGGGGTTCCGGACGTACCTGATCCGGAGGCCATAGGTGTTGAGTCGGGAGCAGGATCATGCCCAGGGAGAGGCCATGCGCATAGAGGTCAACGGGGCGCCGATCTTCTTCGACGTCGTCGGCTCGAAACTTTCGCCGCAGGGTGCGACCATGGTCGAACGGCCCACGCTCATCGTCATGCACGGTGGGCCGGGCTTCGATCACTCGCTCATGCGGCCCTATTTCGACCGCTTCGCTGACACCCATCAGGTGATCTACATCGATCACCGTGGCAATGGCCGGTCAGGCGGGCCGCCGCAGACCTGGACGCTGGCCCAGTGGGGCGACGACATTCACGCGCTTTGCGAGGTCCTTGGGGTGGTCAAACCCGTCGTCTATGGCCTTTCCTTCGGCGGCATGGTCGCCATGTCCTACGCCGCGCGTCATCCGGAGGGCCCCTCGAAGCTGATCCTCGCCTCGACGGCGGCGAGAATGGACCTCGAGGCCACCTACGAAACGATGGAACGGCTTGGCGGACCCGAGGCCCGGCGCATCGCCCGGCGGTTCTGGACCGAGCCCACCGCCGAGGCGGCCGGCGAGTACATGGCCGTCTGCATGCCGCTCTACAACCCCGGCGCCGCTCTGTCGGACGAGGGCCGCCAGCGGGCCATCATGCGCACCGAGGTGATGTTCCATTTTATCCTCGGGGAACAGCGGACCATGGATCTGCGCGCCGGGCTCGGCCGGGTGACCTGCCCCACCCTGGTCCTGGCCGGAGGCCTTGATCCGATCACACCGGTGGCCTGTTCGGACGCCATCCTCGCGGCCCTGCCCGAGGGCGTCGGCCAGCGGGTGGTGTTTGCTGACGCCGGCCACGGGGTGCATCGTGACGAGCCCGCCCGGGCCGAAGGGGTTCTTCGGCAGTTCCTGGACCAGGAGAGACGCGCATGAACGCCACAGACAGTTTCAGCGCCAGCTATGACGAGGCCCGGACCAAATTCCTCGCCGCGGCCAGGGCCGCCGGCGCGGCGCTCGACAGCGTCAGCCACCCGGAGCGCGGCCGTAACGGTGAGGACCTCGCCACCGATGTCGCCTGGCTCGGCCCGCGCGACGCCGAACGTGTGCTTGTGACCATCTCCGCCACGCACGGTGTGGAAGGCTTCTGCGGGTCGGGCGCCCAGGTCGACTGGTTGAACCGCGGCGAGGCGGCCCGCCGACCGGCGGATCTGGGCGTTCTGATCATTCACGCCATCAACCCCTATGGTTTTTCCTGGCTGCGTCGGGTGACGCACGAGAACGTGGATCTCAACCGCAACTGGGTGGACTTCTCGACGCCGCGGCCGGTGAACGCCGGCTATGAGGCGCTCTGCGGCGCGGCCGTTCCGGCGACCTGGACCGAAGAGTCGCGGACGGCCAGCGCCCGCGCCCTGGGCGCCTTCCTGGGCGCCAACGGCCCAGCGGCCCTGCAGCAGGCGCTGAGCGGCGGACAGTACACCCATCCCGCCGGCATCTTCTACGGCGGGACCGGGCCGACCTGGTCGCGCCTGACCCAGACCAAAATCTTCGGCGAATATCTCGGCCGGGCCGCCCGGGTGGGGGTCATCGACTATCACACGGGCCTGGGTCCGTGGGGTTATGGCGAGCAGATCGTCACCGACCTGCCCGGCAGCGCGGCGTTCGCCCGAGCGCGGTCCTGGTACGGCTCGGCGGTGACCTCGCCCTCGGCGGGCACCTCAACCTCCGCGCCGATCACCGGGGATGGCCTGGAGGCCGCTCCACGACTGCTGCCCGACGCTGAGGTCACAGGCATGGCCATCGAAGTGGGAACCCAGGATCTCAATTCTGTTCTGCTGGCCCTGCGCGCCGACGCCTGGCTTCACGCGCACGGCGACCCCGCCTCGCCCGAAGCCGCGCCGATCAAGGCGCAGATCCGGGCGGCGTTCTACGGCGACGCCGACGACTGGAAGGGTATGGTCGCCGGGCAGTCCCTGTTGGCCATGCGCCAGGCTGTGGCCGGCCTCTACCTCTAAGAGTCCGTTTGGAAAATGCCGTGGCGGGATTCCTGCGGGGCGCGGTCTATGATTCAAGCTCTGGATGTGGACAGAGCGGACGCGTGGCCGGATGGCCGAGATCGCCAAGAAGACAAAGCGTTA
>CAIXWN010000086.1 GCA_903923135.1 uncultured Caulobacteraceae bacterium
CGCTGGCCATCGGCACGGACGGCGGCGGATCGGTGCGCATACCGGCCAGCTTTACCGGTCTCGTCGGCCTGAAGGCCACGTTCGGCCGCATCCCGGCGTGGCCGGCCTCCATGCATGGCGACCTGGCCAACACCGGCCCGATGACCCGGACGACGCTCGACTGCGCCATGCTGATGAACCTCATCGCCCGTCCGGATCCCCGCGACCCCTTCGCCCTTCCGGGGGACGGCGTCGACTATGTCAGCGGTCTCCGGGACGGCGTGCGCGGCGTGAAGATCGCGTTGATCCTGAACTACGGCGACCATCACCTCGACGAACCCGTCGCACGGGCCGTCACCGCGGCGGCGCGGCGCTTCGAGGCCCTGGGCTGCGTCGTCGAGGCGGCCACGCCGCCATTTGACACCATAGAGGCCGGGCGGGTCTGGAGTGTTCACTGGCTGTCTGCCCTGCAGCGCCTGCTCACCGTCTATCCCGAAGCCCGCCACGGCGATTTCGATCCCGGCTTGCTCGCCCAGGCGCGGATGGGCGCGACTTTTTCGTTGCAGGATCTCGTCGAGGCCCAGGTGATCCGTCGCCAGCTGACACACGACTGGAACCTGTTTTTCGAACGCTACGACCTGCTGATTTCGCCGACGGTCAATGTCCTGCCCTGGGCGACCGGACAGAACCTGCCGCTCGGACCCGATGGAGCGCCGAACTATCACTGGGCCGCCACCGCGGTATTCAACCTCACCCGACACCCGGCGATCACCGTGCCATGTGGTCTGAGCGAGGATGGTCTGCCCATCGGCCTGCAGATCGTCGCCGGGCACTATCGCGACGCACGGGTGCTCGCGGCCGCCGCGGCCTTCGAGGCGGCGCAGCCCAAGGCGTTTCCGGTCCTGCCGGCGTGAAATTCCGTCAGCGCCCCTGGAAGACCGGCTTGCGCTTCTCGAAGAAGGCCTTGCGGGCCTCCTTGGCGTCCTCACTGCCGAACGCGATGCGGATGTTGGAAAGCTCGTAGCGGAGCTGCTGCTCCAGGTCGGTGGTTTCAAGCGACTTGACCATGCCCCGCTTCAGCAGCCTCAAGGTGATCGGCGACCACTCGCAGAGCTGCTGGCAGTAGGCCGCCAGACGCGCGCCGAACGCCTCGTCATCGACGACCTCGCCGGCCATGCCCAGGGCCACCGCCTCGTCCCCCATGACGGTGCGGTTTTCCATCATGAAGCGCAGCGCCGGCTCATAGCCCATCGCCTGAGGGAGCGTGACCGTCAGACCGGCGTCCGGCGAGCCGCCGATGCGGGTGTAGCCGGCCATCAGACGGGCGCTGCGGCTGACAAGGCGTACGTCCGTGGCCATGGCCAGACCTAGCCCGGCGCCGACCGCCACCCCGTTGATCCCGCCCACCACAGGCTTGTCGCAGCGCCGACGGATCGCCAGCAGGAACTGGCCCACCCAATGGATGTCGTCCAGCTGGGCCGATTGCGGGGAGAGCGGCGAAAACCGCGCCGCACCGGAAAGGTCCAGGCCCGCGCAGAAGGAATCGCCGCTGCCGGTGATGGCGATGACCCAGACATCGTCGGCACGCGCCGCCTCCTCGACCGCGGTCACCACGCCCCAGGCCAGTTCGTCGCTGAGGGCGTTCTTCCGCTCCGGGCGATTGAGCGTGATGGTTCGCACGTGGCCCGTGTCGGCGATCGTCACCAGATCGGTCATCCCAGGGTTTCCTTTCCATTTGTCCTGAAGGGCATCCAAGATGGAGCGCCCGGCCGCGTCAATGGGGCCGGTCACCCAAGCGCCGGCGACGGGCCGACTTGACCCGGTGCGTTTTCCAGCGAACCCTCCCTGGCCAATGAAGAGGGGCTGTGATCCGTCATGACCGAACCGCTTGTCCTTCGCCAGCAGGAAGGCCCCGTCCTGCGCCTCACGCTCAACGATCCCGGTCGGGCCAACGCGCTTTCCGGAGCGATGATCCAGGCCCTGACCGCGGCGTTCGCCGAGGCCGCCCTGACGTCGGCGGTGCGCGTGATCGTTCTGGCCGCCGCCGGCAAGGTTTTCTGCGCCGGCCACGACCTGGAGGAGCTGCGGTCCACTGAGGACCCCGCTGCCCACGAAGCGCTGTTCGGGCGCTGCTCGGAGCTGATGATGGCGATTGTCACCTCGCCCAAGCCGGTGATCGCCAGGGTGCAGGGCGCCGCCGTGGCGGCCGGTTGCCAGCTGGTGGCCAGCTGCGATCTCGCCTACGCCGGCGAGACCGCGCGCTTCGCGGTTTCGGGCATCAATCTGGGGCTGTTCTGTTCGACCCCGGCGGTGGCTCTGTCACGGTCGGTGGGCCGCAAGACGGCGCTCGACATGCTGCTCACCGGCCGGTTCGTCAGCGCTGGTGAGGCCGCCGACGCCGGCCTGATCAACCGTGCGGTTCCTGGGGCCGACCTTGACCTCACGGTCGACCAGGCGGCGCAGGCCATTGCTGGCAAGGCGCCCGACGCCATCGCCCTGGGCAAGGGCCTCTTCAGCCGGCAGATCGAGATGACCCTGCCGCAGGCCTACGCCCTGGCGTCGGCCACAATGGCGGAGAACCTCGGCTTCGCCAGCGCCCGCAGCGGCATCGACAGCTTCCTCCGACGATGAGCCGGACGGCGTAAACTTGGGGCGCCCGCGCCGCATTCGGAGACAGCGAGCGGGCGTTTTCTCAGCGAAGTCGCCAGACGGGCGCCTCGCCACTGCCCTCGGGGCCCCGAGGCGCTAGTCTGAACCGGCTCACACCAACGCAAGGCGACAGCATCGTGGACCAGACCCCATCGCACGAACCGGACCGCAAGGCGGCCTCCGCGTCGAGCCGGGCCATCGTTCGCCTGCTCGGTCGCCTGCTCGGAGATGTCATCCGCGAACTGCAGGGCGTGGCGACCTTCGACCAGATCGAACGGATCCGCACCCGCTCGGTCGGCGAACATCGCCGCGGAGCTCCCGATGCGGGACTGGGCGACGTGCTTCGCGGCCTGCCTCTGAGCGACATGCTGCTGCTCATCCGCGGGTTCGCCATCTTCTCCCAACTGGCCAACATCGCCGACGACTATCTGCTGCGTCGGGAGGCGTTGAGCCAGCCAAGTCCGCTCGCTCGACTGGCCCTCGATGCGACCGCCATCGCCGGCCACCAGTTCCTGCAGCAGGCCGTCGTCACGCCGGTGATCACCGCGCACCCCACCGAGGTGCGCCGCAAGAGCACCCTGGACCGGGAGACCGCCATCGCCGGGCTTCTCGACGCGGCCGGCGGCGCCGGACGGTCCACGGCGGCCGAGATCGAGACAGCCCTCAAGCGCGAAATCCGCATCCTCTGGCAGACCCGCATGCTGCGCTCGGAGCGGATCACCGTGGCCGACGAGATCGACAACGCCGTGTCGATCTTCGAACTGACCTTCCTGCCTGAAATCCCGGCGCTCAAGCGGCGCCTCGCTGCCGTCTTCGGCGTCGACGGCCCCCTGCCCGCCTGCTTCCAGCTGGGCTCCTGGGTCGGCGGCGATCGCGACGGCAACCCGTTCGTGGGCGCCGACACGCTCGAATACGCCCTGCGCCGCCAGGGACAGACCGTGATCGACTGGCTGCTGCGCCAGCTGGACGCCCTGGGCTCGGAACTGTCGCTTTCGGACGAGTTCGCCCAGGTCAGCGACGCCCTCGCGGCGCTGGCGACCGTTGGGGGCGATCTTAACCCCCACCGGTCGGACGAGCCTTATCGACGGGTGCTGATCGGCGCCTATGCCCGCCTGGCGGCCACCCGGGCGCAGGTTCTGGGGGCCGGGCCCGCCCGTGCGCCGGCCATCGAGGCCCCGCCCTATGGTTCCCCCGAGGACCTGGCGGCGGACCTGGCGGTGGTGGCCGATTCGCTCAGCCAGAACCACGCCGCCGACCTGGCCCAGGGGCGCCTTCTAGACCTCCGTGAGGCTGTGACCAGCTTTGGCTTCCACCTGGCGGTGGTCGACCTGCGCCAGAATTCCGACGTGCATGAGCGGGTTGTCGCCGAACTGCTGACCTCGGCGGGCGTGGTGGCCGACTATCTGGGACTGCCGGAAGGCCGCCGGATCGCCGTGCTCGTCGCCGAACTCGGCAACCCGCGCCTGCTCAGGTCGCCCTACCGCGAGTACGGCTCCGAAACCGCCCGCGAACTGGGAATCGTCGATGCGGCGGCGCGGTTGCGCCAACGCTTCGGCTCGGGCGCCATCGCGAACTATGTGATCTCCAAGGCCGCGAGCGTCTCGGACATGCTGGAGGTGGCGATCCTTCTGAAGGAAGCGGGCCTCTTCACGCCGGGCGAAACGCCGTCTTGCGCTCTTCGCATCGTGCCGCTGTTCGAAACCATCGACGACCTTCGCCAGAGCGCCCGGGTCATGTCCGCCTGGTTCGATCTGGCGCTGGCGCGCGGCATTCTCGAACGCCAGGGCCGCCTTCAGGAAGTGATGATCGGCTATTCCGACAGCAACAAGGACGGCGGCTATGTGACCTCGAACTGGGAGATCCGCACGGCTATCAACAGCCTTCTGGCGCTGGGATCAGCCCGCGGCGTAGACATGCGCTTCTTCCACGGACGCGGCGGCGCAGTCGGCCGAGGCGGCGGTTCCAGCTTCGAGGCCATCCTGGCCCAGCCCGCCGGGGCCGTGCGACGCGGCATACGCATTACCGAGCAGGGCGAGGTGGTTTCTTCCAAGTATGGCCACCCGCTGGGCGGCCTGATGAGCCTGGAGACCATCGCCGCCGCAGCCCTGACAGCCGACATGGCTCATGAGGCCGACTCCGCCGATGACGAGTTCGCCGGCTTGCTGGCGGCGATGAGCCAGGAGGCGTTCAGCGCCTATCGCGATCTGGTCTACGAGACCCCGGGGTTCGAGGACTATTTCCGTCAGTCCACGCCGGTCCGGGAGATCGCCGACCTCAAGATCGGCAGCCGGCCCGCCTCGCGAACCGCCTCAAGCCGGATCGCCGACCTGCGGGCGATCCCCTGGGTGTTCTCCTGGTCGCAGTCACGGGTGATGCTGCCCGGCTGGTATGGCTTCGGGGCCGCCACCGCCGGGGCGGGACCGACGCGGATCGAGGCGCTGGCGCGCCTTCACACCTCTTCGCCGTTCTTCCGCTCGGTGGTGTCCAACCTCGAAATGGTGCTCGCCAAGTCCAGCCTGGCGATTGCCGCACGCTACGCCGAACTGGTGACCGACCCGACTCTGGCCGCCGCCATCTTCCCGCGGATCGAGGCGGAATGGCGGACGAGCCGGGAGGCGGTGCTGGCCATCACCGGCCAGAGCGAACTGCTGCAGAACAACCCGCGGCTCGCCCAGTCGATCCGGCTCCGTCTGCCCTACATCGACCCGCTCAACGTCCTGCAGGTCGAGCTTCTGCGCCGCCACCGCGCCGGAGAGGCGGACGACGACGTCCGTCGGGGCATTCACATGTCGATCAATGGCGTCTCCGCGGGACTGCGCAACAGCGGCTGAAGCCGGCGCCTCAGTCCACGGTCGCCCGGAGCCTCTGTCTGGCATCCTTGCGGACGGCGACAGCGTCCTTCAGACGCCCAGCCGCCCCCAGGCCGAACGGCGGCATATTGTTGTAGACCGACTCATAGCGTCCGGGCGAAATGAGATAGGTCTCGTGCCAGATGCCCACGTCACCGTTCGATCCCACCGCCCGGTTGAAGTCCCGCCAGGCGGGCAGGTGGGCCGCCGTGGCGCTCTTGGCATAGGCCTCCAGATGTTCGAAGCTTCGCCAGTATTGCACCACCAGGTTGTTGATCAGTCCGAAGTGGCCCCGCGCATGCAACAGACCCAGGTCGGGCTGCAGCGCCAGTTCACGCAACATCCGGGGCATGGCCGCCACCACAGGGGCCCATTTCCAGACCTTCCACGGCTTGTTCACACGCATGCCAATAAGGAAGACGACGAAGTCTCCCTCCAGTTCGGCGCACACCCGCCGATCGAGAATGTCGACCATTCGACCCGCCACCATTTTACGTCGCGAATGACACTCGCCCGAGTTTCCCGCGTCGGCAAGCCCGTGACCCCGACCGTCCGTCACCCGAAGCCTTCGCCAGGGGCGCTGGCGCTTTCCAGCGTGCCTACTCAACCGTGCAGAAGCCTCATGATGAACCAGGCGATGGCCACCCAGAGCGCGGCCCGGCCGGCGATCGCCATCCACCAGAAGAGTCTAACCCACATCGAGACCCTCCTCTCGGGTCGCAGCCACGCCCGCACGGCGCGGCATGCTAGCCAGCACCCATGGCAAGGCGGGGAAATAGGTCCGCGGTCCAGCGGACTGCGCTAATGGTCGCATGAGCCGACGCGAAGGCGTCCGGCCGCGCCGCCAAAGACTTCGCGAGACCCTGGACAGCACGCCGTCCGGATTGCCGGGTTCGCGGCAAACACGGCTGGATCGAAGAACCACGCGTGGACACTTCGCGACCTGAAGAATGGCCAAAAGACGTCACGTCCATTTCCACATTGCCGACTCACAGGGTTTTCCGGTGCGTCGACCCTCTCCCCCCCAGGACAAGGATCAATTCGCCCTTGAACGCCAATTGTTGCCGTTTGATTGCAGGAATACCCGCAATCGCCAGGGGCGGGAGACGCCTGATCTGTTCCTAGTGCGGGCGCGATCCCGGAACCACTTCGCGCGTGTGCGCCCAGTCATCGGCCAGCGCGCGGACTACGGGCGAAGCCACCTGGTAGAGCGCCTCCAGCGCCTGCCGGTTGGCGGGCAGCCCCTCCTTGGCCTCCCTGGCGATGAACTCAGCAGCTGAGAGGCCAGGCGGCGCCGCCACATAGTCGCTGCCGGCACGGAGCATCAGCACGCGATCAAGCCTGACCTTTCCGGCCTTGGCCAGCAGACTCAACGCCTGCATGACGCCTGTATCCTCCTCGGCCGACATGGCGAAAACGCCCTTGCCTCCGGTCCAATAGGGCACCCACTGTTCGGCCCAGGCGGTCATGTGGTCACCGTACCAGAACCGGGCCGACATCAGGCCATCACCCTCCAGAACGAACGGCGGTCTGGCGCCGGGGCCGGCATAGGGCGCCCGTGCCTTGGCCAGGGCCTGGTCGTCCGGAATATGGATGTCGCGCGTGCGGGCGTAGGCCCAGTCCGCCAGGGCCGGATTGAGGGCATAGGCGGTGTTGCCGTCGTCGGTGTGGGCCGCCGGCGCCGGCAGTTCGTAGGGATGGAGGCGACCGTTGGGGATCATTCCGGTGGGCCAGTCCGCCGGAATGTCCCGGGCGTCGATCTCCTGGCCAAGGTCGCCGTCGACCACGAAGCGCTCCCACGCCGTCGAACCGGCGGAGGCCACCTTGGGGTTCACCCCTGCGGTCCCGGCCAGCACCCAGTAGGCGTGACGGAGGTCGAAGCGCGGATCGAGACCGAGCGCCATGGTCGAGGCCGAGGCCCGGGCGGTGGCCATGCCTGTCAGGACCGCGAGAACGTGGCGTTGGGGATCATAGAGCAGCGGATGCACGCCCACCGGGAATGGCATTTCGGTCTTCATCGGCCATTTCGTCCGCCACGCGTAGAGCTCCCCGCGCAGGTCCTTGCCGTCCCGGATCACCTCCCAGGTGGTCACCACCACGACCCGCACCTCGATCGGCCGGTTGGCGCGCGCGGCCGCCGACGCCGTCGCGCCCAGACCGAACAGACAGGCGACGGCCAGCCCCAGAAGGGCGGTCCGTCCGGCGGCGGCCGTGCTTCGCCAGGTTTCGAACGTCATGGGCGCCTCTTGTGCCTTGGCGGCGGGTTCGGAGATCACCGTCGGCATAACCGGAAACGTCTTCGTCAAGGCATGAAAATCGCCCCTGAGCACCGATTCCGGACACGGCGCCCGCAACCGGGCAGCTACCGCTTCTGGCGCTTGAGGCCAGGGTCCGGGCCTGTTCCACTGGCGATGCGCCGCGGCGCCCTGCGCGCGCCGGCCGGAGACGTTCATGACCATCGACAGCTTCATCCTTGATTTGCCCAAGTGCGAACTGCACGTGCACATCGAAGGCACGCTCGAGCCGGAGCTGAAGTTCGCCCTGGCGGCGCGCAACGGGGTCACCCTGCCCTTCACGGACGCCGCGCAAATGCGGGCCGCCTACGCTTTCCACGATCTCCCTTCGTTCCTGGCCCTCTACTACGGCGGCATGGATGTGCTGCTGACCGAGGCCGATTTCTACGACCTGGCCATGGCCTATCTGACCCGTGCGCACGCGCAGACCGTGCTCTACGCCGAGATCTTCTTTGATCCGCAGGCCCACACCGCGCGGGGCGTGCGGTTCGGAGCGGTGATCGACGGTCTTCGCCGGGCGCAAATGGACGCCGAGCGGCTGCTGGGGGTCCGTTCGCAGCTGATCATGTGCTTCCTGCGGGACCTCAGCGCCGACTCCGCCATGGCCACGCTGCTGGAATCCCTGCCTTACAAGGCCTGGATCGTCGGCGTCGGACTGGACTCCGACGAGAAGGGCAACCCGCCCGCCAAGTTCGCCTGTGTCTTCGCCCGCGCCCGCGACGAGGGCTTCCAGCTGACCATGCACTGCGACGTCAATCAGGAGGATTCGGTGGGCCATATATGGGACTGCGTGAACCTCATCGGCGTCTCGCGCATCGACCATGGCGTCAACGCCCTCGAGGATCCGTCGCTGTGCGCCCTCCTGGCCGAACGCGGCCTGGGCCTGACCGTGTGTCCGATCTCCAACGCCTTCGTGACCGACGGCCCCCAGACCGATGTCGTCGGTCGGATGATGGATCTGGGCATGCGCGTCACCGTCAACTCCGACGATCCGGCCTACTTCGGCGGCTACATCGCCGAGAACTTCGTCCTGGTGCAGCGCGACCTGAATCTCGGCCCGGAGGGGCTGGCGAAACTCTCCCGCAACGCCTTCGAGGCCGCCTGGCTGCCCAGGTCTCAAAAGGACCGCTATCTGGCGGTCGTCGACCGGTATCTGGCGGTCAGCCAGGGTTGATCGCCGGCCTGGCCGGCCGCGTTCAAATCGTCGCCGTCACAAGTCTGGACAGGAAAAGATTCGAGTCCGACGACTGCCGGTGATCGCCGGCGGAAATCGCCAGCCGCCCGGCCTCACGCTTGACGGCCGAGCCGGGCGGCAGGGCGAGAAAGGGAACGATCGCCGGGCAGGCCAGCACGGCCTCATAAATCGAGACCAGTTGCATGGCCGCATTGGCGTCGGCGAACAGCGCCCAGCCAGAGCCCTCACTGGCCAGGGGGTCGCGCGAAAGGGTGAAACGGTCTGGCCCCGGCGTGGGCGCCTGGGCCAGCAGGACCTGACGCAGGGAGGGAAAGTTCAGCTCCACGCCCAGTTCGGCGCACACCGCCTTCTGCAGAGCCAGAAACCGCACGCACCGGCTCGCGCCCTCGGTCCAGGTGATCGGGGCAGACACGAAATCCGGTTCCTGGATCAGAAGATCGCCTTCGTCGGTTTCCATCAGCCTCAGCAGGCCGAATCCAACCTGGACGGTCTGGCCGGACACGAACCGGCCGCCCTTTTCCACCTGATCGCTGAAGTACAGGGGAAGCCAGGCCGCCAGCCGGTCCAGGCTCGGGTGCACCCGGATGATGATGTCCGGATGCCCGGAGGTCGCGCGCAGCAGCGCCCGATGTTCCCCAGCGAGCATGTCTCAGGCCTTGGCCAGATAGGCGAAACGCAGGATGAACAACGCCGCCAGCACGAACAACAGCCAGTCGCGGCGCCGCGCCCTGCCGCTGAGCAGGGTCAGCAGCGCGTAGCTGGTGATGCCGAAGGCCAGGCCGTTGGCCACCGAGTAGGTCAGGGGAATGGTGATGATGGTGAGAAACGCCGGGATCCCCACGATCGGATCGGCCCAGTCAATCTCGCTGACAGCGCCGATCATCAGGGCGCCCACCAGGATCAGGGCCGGCGCCGTCGCGGCCGCGGGAATGGCCTGAACGAGGGGCGCGAACATCATCGCCACCAGGAAGAGCAGCCCCACGGTCACGCTGGTCAGGCCGGTCCGGCCGCCTTCCGCCACCCCGGCGGCGCTTTCGATGTAGCTGGTCACCGTGCTGACGCCGGCGACCGCGCCGACCATGGCGGCGGTGGAATCGGCGAGGAGGATCCGGTTGAGATGCGGGATCGATCCGTCCCTGTCGACCAGACCGGCCTTCTTGGTCACCGCGACGAGGGTCCCGACATTGTCGAACAGGTCGACGAA
This sequence comes from uncultured Caulobacteraceae bacterium, assembly GCA_903923135.1. GTDB lineage: Bacteria > Pseudomonadota > Alphaproteobacteria > Caulobacterales > Caulobacteraceae > Acaudatibacter > Acaudatibacter lapponiensis. The sequence goes on from CAIXWN010000086.1 coordinate 10,171, forward strand.
CAGAAAGACGAACACCACCTCGAGCAGTCCAAGTCCCAGCCCCCCCTTCAGGTTCAGGGCGCCGGGAATATCCAGCTTGAACGCCGTCGCCGTGAGGTCGCCCAGTCGGTAGGCGCCGGGGACGACATGGCCCAGGCCCAGGGCCCAACCGGCGGCGGAGGCGGCGAGGATGCCGATCAGTATGGCTCCCTTGACCTTCCAGGCCTGCAGCGACGCGATCAGCAGCAGGCCCAGCAGCGCCACCAGCGCCGTCGGCGTCGTCAGGTCGCCCAGCCCGACCGAAGTGGCCGGATTGGAGACAATGACGCCGGCGCCTTTCAGGCCGATGAAGGCGATGAACAGGCCCACGCCGCCGGCCACTGCCGAGAACAGCGAGCGGGGAATGGCGTTGACAATCAGCTGGCGGACGCCGACCACGGTGAGCAGCATGAAGGCCGCGCCCGACAGGAAGACGCAGCCCAGGGCCGTCTCCCAGGGCACCCCCATGCCCTTGACCACGGTGTAGGTGAAATAGGCGTTCATCCCCATGCCGGGCGCCAGGGCCAGGGGCGTGTTGGACATCAGTCCCATGAGGATGCTGCCGAAGGCGGCGGCCAGACAGGTGGCGGCGGCGACCGAGGCTACGGGCATGCCGGCGTCGCCCATGATCAGGGGATTGACCACGACGATGTAGGCCATGGTCAGAAAGGTGGTGAAACCGGCGAACACCTCGGTCCGAAGGGTCGTGTTGTGCGCCTTGAGACCGAAGAGCCGTTCCAGCATGTTGTCGTTCCCACCGCCAGGAGAGCGGTCCGGCGCCGCGGCCGGACACGCATCAGCCGTGCATAGCCCACCGCTGGCGACGCGCCAGACCAAATCTGACCTCACGCGTCCGAAGCCGGCCGGGGCCGGCGGGCCCACCCCGCCGTCGGGTCGCAGCGGCCGCGGCAGCCCATAATTCGGGCGCCGCACCGCTGACGTGATGTTATCACACCGGGCCGATAGGTTTGGCTGGAGCGCAGGGGCTGCGTGGGAGAAGACCTGAGCCATGACCGTGGATGACTTCATCGCCGGCCTGCCCAAGGCCGAACTGCACCTGCACATCGAGGGCAGCCTCGAGCCGGAGATGCTGTTCTCGCTGGCCCGACGCAACCGGTTGTCGATTCCGTTCGACTCGGTCGACGCGCTGCGGGCGGCCTACAATTTCTCCAACCTGCAGGACTTTCTCGACATCTACTACCAGGGCGCCGCCGTGCTACGCACCGAGGCCGACTTCCACGACCTCGCCCTGGCCTACTTCGACAGGGTCGCCGCGGACGGCGTGGTTCACGCCGAGATCTTCTTCGATCCCCAGACCCACACGGGCCGGGGCATACCCTTTTCGGTGGTGGCGGACGGACTTCTGGCCGGCATGGCCGCAGCCGAGACGAGGCACGGTCTGACATCGAGGCTCATTCTCTCGTTCCTGAGGCACCTGCCCGAGGCCGACGCCTTCGCCACGCTGGCCGCCGCCGAACCTTGGCTGGATCGCATCGCGGCGGTCGGGCTGGATTCCTCCGAACTCGGTCACCCGCCCGGGAAGTTCGCCCAGGTGTTCGCCGCGGCTGGCGGCCTGGGCCTGAAGCGCGTGGCCCATGCCGGCGAGGAAGGGCCGCCCGCCTATGTTCTCCAGGCGCTGGATCTGCTGCGCATCGACCGGCTCGACCACGGCAACCGCGCCCTGGAAGACCCTGCGCTCACCACGCGCCTGGCGACGGAGCGGATGACCCTGACGGTCTGCCCGCTGTCGAACCTGAGGCTTTGCGTCGTAGACGATCTGGCGAGCCATCCGATCGCCCGCATGCTTCGGCTTGGCCTGCGAGCCACCGTCAACTCCGACGATCCGGCCTATTTCGGCGGCTACATCAACGACAACTACCGGGCGGTCGCGCCACTGCTGACGCGGGAGGATCTGATTGCCCTCGCCCGCAACAGCCTGTCGGGCTCCTTCCTGCCGCCAGATGAGGTCGCCCGCCATCTCGCCGCCGTCGACACCTACGTTCGGACCGCCGGCGCGAGCCCTCTCGAAGCCGGCGACGCGCAAGGCTACAAGACCCCATGAGTCAGATTGAAGCCGCCGGCAGGATCGTCGACCGCCTGGAGACCGAGTACCGCAGTTCGGTGAGCCGGCTGAGGGCTGACCTCAAACGATTCCTCGCCAGTCGCCGTGCGCCCGATCCCGCCGCGCGGGCCGCCGGCGCCTACGCCTACCCGGCCCTGAAACTCACCTACGTCGCCAAGGGTCCGCCGCCGCGCCTGCCCCGGGCGTTCGCCCGCTTCAGCCAGGGCGGGACCTATGTGACGACCATCACCCGTCCGGACCTGTTCCGCGCCTATCTGACCGAACAGCTGGCGCTTCTGCTGGCCGATTTCGAGGTCACCGTCGAGGTGCTGCGGTCAACCCAGGAGATCCCTTTCCCCTATGTGCTGGACGGCTCCATCGACCTGGACGTGGAAGATCTCACGGCCGGGGAAATCGGCCGCCATTTCCCGGCGACGCAACTGGCCACCATCGGTGACGAGATCGCCGACGGTTTCTGGTCGCCGGACCGGGACGACAGCCGGCCGCTGACCCTGTTCGACGGACCGCGCACCGACTTTTCCCTAGCCCGACTGGCCCACTACACCGGCACGCCCGCCGACAACGTCCAGGCCTATGTACTGTTCACCAACTATCATCGCTATGTGGACGAATTCGTGCGCTGGGGCGCCGAGGAGCTCCGACGGCCCGATTCGATCTATGAAAGTCTCTCCTGCGCTGGCGGCGTCACCATCACCCGCGACACCCCCGAGGGTCTCGAGGCGGTCTCGGCGGGCGCCTGGCGGCGCCACCAGATGCCCGCCTATCACCTGACAGCTCCCGACCGCCGGGGCGTCACCCTCATCAACATCGGGGTGGGGCCGTCCAACGCCAAGACCATCACCGACCACCTCGCCGTCCTGCGTCCGGAGGCCTGGCTGATGATCGGCCACTGCGGCGGCCTGCGCGCCAGTCAGACCATCGGCGACTATGTACTGGGACACGCCTATCTGCGCGACGATCACGTGCTCGACGACGTGCTGCCGCCGGAGATTCCGATCCCGCCGATCGCCGAGGTGCAGGTGGCCCTGCAGCGGGCGGCCGAGATCGTCACCGGCGAGAGCGGCGACGCGCTCAAGCAGCGCCTGCGGACCGGCACCATCGTCACCACCGACAACCGCAACTGGGAGCTGCGCTACACGCACAGCGCGCTGCGCTTCAACCAGTCGCGCGCCATCGCCATCGACATGGAAAGCGCCACCATCGCCGCGCAGGGGTACCGATTCCGCACACCCTACGGGGCCCTGCTGTGCGTGTCCGACAAGCCGCTGCACGGTGAGATCAAGCTGCCGGGCCAGGCCAATGCCTTCTACGAACGCGCCATCTCCCAGCACCTGCGCATCGGCATCGTCACCGTAGACCTGCTGCGCCGGGAGGGCGCGCGACTTCACTCCCGCAAGCTGCGCAGCTTCGACGAGCCGCCGTTCCGGTAGGGAGCGAGACGTCGCCCCCCTGAGGGATCAGAACTTCGCCTGGATGCGGAATTCCACCGTGCGCGGGTCGTTCCGCACCAGGAAGTCGTTGCCGTAGAAGGCGGGGCCGGACTGCCAGTTGAGCTGGTCGGTGACGTTGTAGGCGGAGACCGTGAAGATGTAATGCTTGTACTCGTAGAACGCCGCGATGTTCATCGTGTACTGCCACGGAATGACCGGCGACTTGTAGTAGTAGTTGTTGGCGACAACGCTGGCCGGAACGAAAAACGAGGCTGCCGGATCGAGCTGGCCGGAGGTAGTCATCTCGATCGGACCGGTGACCTGTACGCCGAAGCGGAAACCTACGCCGTTGTTGAACTTGTAGTTGCCCAGGAAGTTGAAGATCTGCTGCGGCACGCCCGGATCGTTGAACTTCTGGCCGGGGGCGAAGGTGGCGAACAGGCCCGCCCCGTCGATGTTCAGGCCCGGTTCGGCCGGGTCGTTGTAGAACCCGGCCGGCTTGTTCAGCGTCGTGCGGATGTAGGAGTAGCTCGCGGTGGCGAACAGGTTCCGCGTTGGCTGGTAGTTCATCTCGATCTCGACGCCACGGATATTGGCCTGCGAGCTCTGCGTGCCGCCCGCGCCCACCGGTATGGCGCGCTTCTGATCGAAACCGGCCAGGCCGGCGAAGAGCTTGTTGTTGAGCAGGTTGAACTTCAGGCCGGTCTCGTAAAGGTAGCTGTCGGACCGCAAAAGATTGTGGTCGGGGACCTGGCCGTAGGCGTTGACGCCGCCCTCCCCGCCGTTGGGATTGACGCTCTGGGTGAAGTCGAAGGTGACGTAGCCGCTGACCCAGGACCGGGGCCGGTAGACGAGACTGATATTGCCGTTGCCCAGGCCGTACACGCCAGTGGAGTGGTCCTGCGGCAGATCATTGAAGCAGCAGCTCGCGCCGCCAAGCTGGTCGTGGCTGTGCGCCTGGACGATGTCGATCCGCGCGCCATACAGGGCGCTGAACTGCGACGAGAACTCGATCCGGTGCTGGAAGAAGAAGCCGGTGTCGTAGAGGTCCGAAATTCCGCTGTTGCCGCCGCTGACGCCGTCGCGACCCGGGACACCGTAGAGCGTCTTCCCGAGCGATGACTTGTAGGGATAGGAATCGGCGAAGGTCTGCGAGCCGGCGCCGACATTCCACAGAAGAGGGCTGGTGGTCAGATCGAAGACCAGCGGCACCTCGACGCTGAAATTGCTGATGTAGTTCACATGGGCGAAGCGGAAGGTCGCGCCGGCGATGATCTCGTTCTTGATCGTCGAGCCGCCAAGGTTGAGGTCGAACTTGACCTTCACATCCCCTCGGTTCTCGAAGGTCCATGAGCCGTTCGAGGAGTCTGAATAGTAGTAGGACTCGGCGTTATCGCTGTCCTGGTAGTCGAAGAAGGCGTTGTCCTCGAGCGTCACGTTGTCGTTCAGGCGATAGGTCTGGATCAGCTGGGCATTGTACTTAAGCGCCCGCGAGGAGGTGCCGGGCGTCTGGTCGATGGTGATCCGGGTGTTCAGGGGGACCGCCGGCCCCAGCCGCACCTCGGTCAGGATCGGCACCACCGGGGCGTAGGGGTTGCCGGGCGAGCCGATGGGGATCGGGCTGTCGGATCCCAGGATGAAGGAGGAGAAATACTCCGTGCCGTCCGGACCGCCGGTCAGATAGGAGCCATGGTCGATGAGCGCCTGGCTGACGCGGTTGACGCCGACATTCTCGGTGTAGTTCTCGCTGATCAGCTCGGAGTTGAAGTCGAGCTGGTAGTTGCTGTTCGGCTCCCAGCGCACCGCGCCGTAGATGGCGTTCTTGCGCATATAGTGGCCGTAGAACCAGCTGCCGCTGTCCTCGCCGGAGTAGCTGAACCGCACGCCCAGCTCCCCGGGGATGACGGGTCCGCCGATGTCCAGGGTGATGCGCCGGTTGCTGACCGTGTCGATGGACGCCGAACCCTGTACGATCACCCGCGACAGGTTCGGCCGCTTGGTGATGAAGTCGGCCTCGCCGCCGACGCCCGGCCCGGGCCCGTCAACGACACTGGCTGGGCCCTTGGTGATGCTGATATTTTCGAAGCTGTCGAAGTTCAGCGGCGCGCCATAGCCGTTCTCGGTGAAGCTGGAGCGCATGCCATTGTAGAACACGTCGGCGTACTGGCCGCGGATGCGCGGGATGTTGGGCGTGCCGAAGGCGGAGTCGGTGTAGCTGCTGGCGGTGAGATAGGAGAAGGCGCGCGGGTCCTGGATGTTCAGCGTCGCCAGCTGGGTCGTCGACAGCAGGGTGGTGTTGCGGGGCGTGTCCATGACGTTCAGGTCGAGACCGTAGACGGAGCTGGACGACAGCCGCGTCGGCAGAACCGTTTCCTTGAACGGAATGCCGTTCACCACCACTTCGCCGACCTCGGTCGGGGCGGTCTTGATCGCCTCGGCCTTGTCGCCGGCGGCCTCCGCGTGGACCAGGCCCGGCGTCGCCGCCGCGATCATCACGGCAAGGGCGGACACCGCCCGGTTGAGACGCGCCCGTCGATTGCGGAGCGACGAGGACCGGAACAGGTCGACGGATGGGCGCCGTGCGGTCTGCATATTTTCAGTGTTCCCCTGGGTGGCTGACGGCTTTGCCGTTCGATTCGCGCACGCCTTAAGGTCTAGGTTGGCTGGCGGCGCGCCGTCACATGACTCCGCCGGCCCGGGAAAAATAGTGCATCGGCGCCACTTCCCTGGGCATTTGTGACGATCGCGTCGCAAACAGACGCCCTCCGGTCATCTTGTCCTGACCTTGGCGCCGCCGACGAGCGCCCGAGGTGGGTCATGCGCCGGAACTCGGCGGACGCCAGCCGTCGACGGCGTCGGTCAGGCCGCAGGCGGGGCGAACCCCTGGGCCGCGGGCCCGCCCGGACGGGCGTGAATGAACGCCGCCGCGTGGTGGAGGTAGTCCTGCTTGCCCAGCGGGATGCCGTTGTGCCTCAGGATGTCGTAGGCGGTGACCACGTGGAAATAGAAGTGCGGCAGGGCCCAGTCCTTGAGGAACTCCACGCCCTTCATCCGCAGCTCAAGGCCCTCGGAGACATCGAAGATGATCCAGCGGTCCTCCGCCCCGGCGAAGGCGTCCTCCGGCGCGGCGTCCAGATAGGCGATGGTGGCGGCGATCAGGCCGCTGAGCCCTTCCAGGGTCTCTCCGCCGTGGTCCCAGGCGGGCGGTTCCCAGCCCATCAGCCGGGCCGCCCCGGCGCCGGCATGCTGACAGGCGAGACGGACCTGCTCGGCCAGGGTGAACATGTCCCGCGCCAGGCGCGCGCCCGCCAGGGCGTCGACATTGAGAGCCCCCTCGCCGCCAGCACCCGCCTTGCCCAGGAGGCCTGACAGATTGCGAAGCATCGGCGCGAACGTCTCTATGGAAAGGACGTACATTGACAATGTCATTGAGGCTCCCCCACGGCGGCCTGACATCCCTCAGCTAGCTCACTTCCCGCTGCGCGTCTCGCCGATATCGATTGCGACACACGCCGACCCGCGTCCGCGCCCTCGATTCTGGCAGGCAGGGATTGACGAAGAGTTGATTGGCGACCCTCGCGACGGGGTGTATCCCGAAAGGTGAGCTTTCTCGGGGCTGCGCCCGTTGCGGGTTCGGCAAGGTGCGTACCGCCATGGTGAACGTGGCAAGATCGATATTTCGATGGCCTTGGTTCGGCATCGCGCCGGACTGCGCCTCCGCAATGGTCTGCCATCGGCGGTGTGATCGGGCGGCGACGTGATGGCCCGCAAACTCGCCACGTCGCATGAGGCCCACACGCAGGCACGTAACCCGCAGCCCGATCACGCGGACACGGCGCTCGAACGGGCCTCGCGCCGTAACGAACGGCTCACCCTGTTCGTCGGATTTCTCGGCCGACTCCGGGCGGCCGTTTTCAAGCTCAGCGGCCTTCGAGACATTCTCGACACGATCTGCATCGAGGCCGTGGCGGACGACAAGTTCCTGCTCGCCTGGGCCGGCGTCGTGGACCCGGCGGGCGATCGCGTGGTTCCGGTGACGACCCACGGTGCGGCGGCAGGGTACGTCAACCAGGTCGGCATCACCACCGACCCGCATATGGCGACCAGCCACGGTCCGACCCGGATCAGCATGGTCGAGCAGCGCATCGTCTACATCGACGACTTCCTGACCGACCCGGCCACCGCGCCCTGGCGGCCTTTGGCGCGGGAGTACGGCCTGAAGTCCTCGGTGTCGTTTCCGATCGTGCTGCGCGGCGAAACGAGGGCGGTCCTCAATCTCTATTCAGGCGAAACGGCCTATTTCGATCCGGAATTCCGCACCCTTCTCGAAGCGGCCGTCCAGAGTGCGACGGTGAGTCTTGAGATCGCTGAAACGGAACATCAGGCAAGCCTTGATCAGCAGGCACGCCGGCGCAGCGAGGAGCGATTCCGTCTGGCGTTCGACGCCTCGCCGATCCCGGTGCAGATCTATTCCCTGTCGACGATGACCATCCAGTACGCCAATCGCGCCAACGAGAGGGTTCTTGGCTACACCTTCGAGGACATGGCCGCCGGGGCGTCCTGGTTCGAGAAAATCGTCCCGGATCCGGCGCTCCTGAAAGAGGCGACCGAGATCTACGAGGCGAACGTGCGCGCCGCCGCCGCGGGCGGTTCCTCGACCGTCATGACCTGCCCGGAACTGCCGATCCGTTGCAGGGACGGCAGCGAGCGTATCGCACGCGCTTCGCTCAGCGTGGTGGGCGACGACATCGTCCTGCAATGGGAAGACCTAACCGCGATCAGGCGGAGCCAGGCAAAAGCCCAGGAAAGCGAACGGCGCCTGCGCCAGGCCTTCGACGCCTCGCCGGTCCCCGTGCAGATCTATTCCCGGAGCACGCTTCAATACCGGTACGCCAATCACGCCAACGAACGGGTGTTCGGCTACGGCGCGGGGGATGTTCCGGATGTTGCGGCGCTGCTGGAGCGTATTTTTCCGGACCCGGCCTTACGTGCGCGAATGCTGGCCCTCTTCCAGGCCGACGTCGAGAAGGCCACTGACCTGGGGCCCTCTCAGGTCGTGGTCTCGCCGGAAATCATCATGCGGCGGCGGGACGGTATCGAGAGAACCATCCAGGGCTCCATGACCGTGGTCGGCGACGATATCGTCTTGCAGTGGGAGGACCTGACCGAGATCAAGGCCGCCCAACGGCAGGCGGAAATCAGCGAACTGAACTTCCGGCGGATCATCGAGCAGAACCTGCTCGGGATCTATGTCACCGTCGACGACAGGCTGGTCTACGCAAACCCCCGGCTGTGCCAGATCCTGGGCATGGCCGAGGCGGACCTGATCGGCAGGGATTCGATGGAATTCATCGGCCAGGGCGCCGAGCAACGCCAGAAAATCCTCACGGCCCGAGCCGCCCTGAGAAGCGTCGGCCAGAGCGAGCCCCTGACCGGCAGTTTCCGGCGTCCGGACGGCCGGGAGATTCTCCTGCGTTTCCACGGCGCCAACGGCGTCTGGAGCGGCCGGCCGGCGATCATCGCCATGGTCGAGGACATTACCGAACGGCAGCGCGCCGCCGACGCCCTGGCCGCCTCGCAGCAGCGGCTCCGCGAGACTCTCGACGGCCTGCTGGAAGGGTGCGCGATCATCGGCTTCGACTGGCGCTATCTCTACGTCAACCGCATGGCGGCCGTTCAGGGCCGCGAGGAGCCGGAGGCGATCCTCGGCCGCACCCTGCTGGAGATCTATCCTGCCCTCGAAGGGACGGAGATCTACGAGCGCTACCAAAGGGTCATGGAGACTCGAGCCGGGGAGAAGTTCGAAGCCTCGTTTACCTTCAAAGGCGGCGATACGGCGTGGTTCCGGTTCAGCGTCGATCCGGCGCCCGAGGGCATCGTCGTGCTTCGCCACGACATCACCGAAAGCCGGCGCACTCGGGCGGAACTGGACCGGCAGGTGCGCCTGCTGGCGGAGATGAGCGCCGTGGCCTCGATCGGGGCCTGGGAAATCGAACTCGAGCCCCGACAGGTGACCTGGAGCGACGAGACTGCGCGCATCCACGACTTGCCCGAGAACACCGCTGTGGAAGCGGCCGAAGCCCTTGAATACTATCTCGGCGAACATCGTCAGGTTGTTCGGGACGCCTTCCGGGCGGCTGTCGACCGCGCCGAGCCCTTCGATCTCGAACTGAGCATCGTGACCGCGACGGGGCGACACAAGTGGGTGCGTATCATCGGCCACGTCGAGACGGTCGACGGCAAGGCCTGCCGTGTGCACGGCTCGCTTCAGGACATTACCCGCCGCAAGGAGGCTGAAACCGCTCTGAGCGACAGCTACGCCTTCAATCAGGCGGTTCTCGATTCGGTGGACACCGAGATCGCCGTCCTCGACCACGACGGGATCATCATCGCGGTGAATGAACCGTGGCGGCGGTTCGCCCGCGAGAACGCCGGCGATCCTGACGCCTCCGACCTGCCGCCCTCTGTCGGCGTCGGCGCGAACTACCTTGAAGTCTGCCGGACCGCCTCCTCGGAGCCGGGCGACAGCGCCGGTGCGGTGGTTGAGGGCATTCGTTCCGTGCTGGAAGGTCGGGCGGCGAGCTACCAGGCCGAATACCCCTGTCACTCGCCAACCCAGGACCGGTGGTTCGCCATGACGGTCACGCCGCTGGAAAGCGGCGCCAGAGGCGCCGTAGCGGCTCACACCGACATCACCGAGCGGCGGCGGGCCGAGGACGCCATCGCGCACTACGTTTCGCAGCTCGAACACACCATGCGCGGCACACTGGAAGCGGTCGCCACCATGGTCGAGCAGCGAGATCCCTACACCGCCGGGCACGAACGCCGCGTGGGCGTCCTGGCGTCGGACATCGCCCGGGAAATGGGCTGCAGCGAAGTGGAGTGCCAGAACCTGCAACTGATCGGCCTGGTCCATGACATCGGCAAGATTGGCATTCCGGCCGAGATCCTCTCCAAGCCGTCCCGCCTCACGCCCATCGAATACATGCTGGTGCAGAACCACGCCGAGCAGGGCTATCAGGTGCTCAGGAACGTCGATTTTCCCCTGCCGATCGCCGACATCATCCGGCAGCACCACGAGCGCATGGACGGCAGCGGCTATCCCAAGGGCCTCAAGGGTGACGCCATCCTGCCCGAGGCGCGCATCCTGGCCGTGGCCGATGTGGTCGAGTCGATTTCGTCCCACCGGCCCTACCGTCCGGCCCTGGGCGTCGAGGCCGCCCTGGAGGAGATCGAGACCCACCGCGGCGTGCTGTTCGACGGCGCTGTCGTCGACGCCTGCCTCAGGCTGTTCCGCGAACGTGGCTACGCCCTGCCGGCTTGATCGGCCACAGCCTCAGATCAGCCGGCTGTCTTCCACCGAATAGGCCCCGGCCGCCTCGACCGTGACGCCGAGCGAGGCGAAGCGCCAGCCATCCTCGGTTCGCACGAAACGGTCCTCGTAGAACCCGATGATCCGGTGGAACTGCTCGGCGCCGTCCGGGGCGACGCCGGTGTAGAGCATCACCAGCCGCCAGGCGCCGACGGCCTCATCGCCGTCGATGGTGATCAGCGGATTGGTGACGATGTGCGCCGAAGTGCGGATCCGGCCGCTGTCCTTGACGCCGCCGATATACCGCCTGATCGCCTCGTGGCCGCGCGCGTGGACGCCGATGTTCCGCCCTTCCCACAGGCCGTCGGGGATGAAACAGGCGGCAACCTTGTCCGGGTTGTGATCGTCGTCACAGGCCTGGCAATAGCGGGCCTTGAGCCGCGCGATCGCCTCGATGTCTTCCAGCCGTTGCAGGCGCGCGGCCAAGGATGCGTCCATACAGAAAAATCCCCCAAGGAACGTCGGTTGTCGGGCTCCGCCGCCTGGACGCAGACCTATGCCGGACTGCGGGTCAGCCCCAGAAATCGCTCAACGAGGCGGCGATGCGTCGCCCCTGCTCAAGTCCGGCCCTGGCCGCCGCGGGACGGTGTCGCGGGTTCATCAGATTGCCGCCGAAAGCCTCGGCGCTCGCCGCATCGGGAACGATCAGTTCCACGGCGCCGCCGGCGTCGCGAACCACCTGCAGCTCGCGTTCGAGCGGGCGCATCATCCGTTCGGCGAATTCGCCCGCGCCCAGGCGCAGGGCGACGACCAGGGTCACGGCGTTCCCTTCGGCCAGGTCGGCGTTGGTGGCCGAGCGCATGCCGCCGTCCATGTATTTCCGTCCGCCGATGGTGATCGACGGGAAGACTCCGGGGACTGAACAGCTGGAGGCCACGGCGCGCGACAGGGGAACGCCGGACGCGGCGTTCCAGACGACGAATTCGCCGGTCTCGCAGTCGACCGCGGTGCAGGCATAGCCATGTCCGGGCCAGTCGCCGTGACCGGCCTGCGCGAGCTGCCGGCCGAAGCCGCTGATGAACGCCGCTTCGCCCGCCGTCCGCGCCGCCAGGGCGAAGGCCCCAATCTCCTGGCGCACCGTCTGCGGGTCGCGCAGGCCGTCGGCGACCTCCTGCATCTTCTGGAAGA
>CAIXWN010000087.1 GCA_903923135.1 uncultured Caulobacteraceae bacterium
CGGTCAGCCTGGACCGGCGCCAGCCCGTCGCGCCTGTTCGACCATCCGGACGTGCGCCGCAGCCTGATGCTGATGAAGGCCCGTATCGAGGCGGCCGGCGGCCGCTTCGAGGGCCGCTCGCTCGACGCCCGCCAGGAAGACCAGATCGCCGCCTTCCTCGCCGACGCCGACGCCGATCAGCCGCTGGAGGCGGTGATCTTCAACGTCGGCGGCAATGTGAACTTCCCCATCCTCGACACCACCGAGCGGGTGTTCCGCAAGGTCTGGGAAATGGCCTGCGAGGCCGGTTTCTTCACCGGCCGGGCGGCGGCGCGGCGGCTTCTGGACCGGGGCGGCGGGTCGATCTTCTTCACCGGCGCCACGGCTTCGGTGCGCGGCGGCGCCGGCTACGCCGCCTTCGCCAGCGCCAAGGCGGGCCTGCGGGCGGTCGCCCAGGCCATGGCCCGCGAGCTTGGGCCGAAGAACATCCATGTCGCCCACCTGATCATCGACGCCGGGGTCGACACCGCCTTCGTGCGCCAGCGGATCACCGCCGCCCGCGGCGCGGACGCCCTGGCGGCCCTGGCCCCCGACACCCTGATGGATCCGGCGTCCATCGCCCGCGCCTACTGGATGCTGCATACCCAGAGTCGCGACGCCTGGACCTTCGAGCTCGATTTGCGCCCCTTCGCGGAGACCTGGTGATGATGACCCCGCCCGTCCAGTTCATGTTCGATTTCGGCAGCCCCAACGCCTATCTCGCCCACAAGGTCATCCCCGGAATCGAGGCCCGCACGGGCGCCACCATCGCGTATGTGCCGGTGCTCCTGGGCGGGGTGTTCAAGGCCACCGGCAACCGCTCGCCCATGGAGGCCTTCGCCGGCGTCCCGGCCAAGCTGGCCTATGAGGCCAGGGAGCGCGACCGGTTCGTCGCCCGGCACGGCCTGACCCGCTTCGCCGTAAACCCGCATTTTCCCGTCAACACCCTGGCGATCATGCGCGGGGCCGTGGCCGCCCGCCGGCTGGGCCTGTTCGCGCCCTATGTGGAGGCGGTCTTCGCCGGCATGTGGGAACAGGGCCGCAAGATGGACGATCCGGCCGTCATCGCGCAGACCCTGACCGCGGCCGATCTGCCGGCGGCCCCGCTCATGGCGCTCACCCAGGACCAGGCCGTGAAGGACGAACTGGTCGCCAGCACCAACGCGGCGGTGCAGCGCGGGGTCTTCGGCAGCCCCAGCGTCTTCGTCGGCGACGAGCTCTATTTCGGCAAGGACCGTCTGACCGACGTCGAGGCCGAGATCCTCAGGCGACGCTGAGCCCGCGGCTCCCCGCGCCCGTCCGGAACGAAAGCCACTGGCGAGGCCGCCCCGGGCAAGGTTATGCTCCGCGCCGGGGCGCAAGGATCAGAAGGACAGGTCATGAAAAAGGGCCGGATGGCGCAGCTGATGGCGGGCGCGGCTTTGGTTGCCCAGGCGGGCGGAGCGATGGGCGCGCAGCCGGTCACCGGACCGGTCGAGGTCTACTGGATGAGCGCCTCCACCACCAGCGGCATGGGCGGCATGATGGGCGGCGGCGGTCCCGGCGGGCCTGGCGGCGGCGGCGGACGGCCCAGCATGGCGGCGATGATGGGCATGGGCCGCATGCCCGACCCCAATGCGGCCAATCACAGCCTGATCCTGCAGCTCGGCTCCTCCCGGCGCCCGGAAGGCGGCGGTCCGACGGCCGAGCACGATCCGCCGCCGGGACTCGGGGTCGGCCAGGTCCTGCCCCTGCTAAGAGTCCGTTTGGAAAATGCCGTGGCGGGATTCCTGCGGGGCGCGGTCTATGATTCAAGCTCTGGATGTGGACAGAGCGGACGCGTGGCCGGATGGCCGAGATCGCCAAGAAGACAAAGCGTTATCCCTCCGATCTGA
>CAIXWN010000088.1 GCA_903923135.1 uncultured Caulobacteraceae bacterium
TCAGATCGGAGGGATAACGCTTTGTCTTCTTGGCGATCTCGGCCATCCGGCCACGCGTCCGCTCTGTCCACATCCAGAGCTTGAATCATAGACCGCGCCCCGCAGGAATCCCGCCACGGCATTTTCCAAACGGACTCTAAGTAAACGCGGGCGCTCCCGTGACCTGGAGTTCGGGTCTAGGTTTGCGCCGGAGCCTCCGACAGCGGGGCCGACGTGAACCTTGGGGGTGGCCAGGGAGACTGCAATGTCCGATGACGCGGCGCGGCTGACCGGCGGCGAACTGTTGGCGAAAACCTTGAAGGCGGCGGGGGTGAAACAGGTGTTCGCCCTGCACGGCGGCCACCTGGACAGCTTCTTCAAGGGCTGCGTCGACGAGGACATCGAGCTGATCGACACCCGCCATGAGGCCGCGGCTGGCCACGCGGCCGACGCCTACGCCCGGACAACCGGCCGCCTGGGCGTGTGCGCCATCACCGCCGGCCCTGGCTTCACCAACGCCCTGACGCCTATCGCCAACGCCGGCCTGGACGGCTCGCCGGTGCTGTTCATCATCGGCGCCGCGCCGGTGCGCGAGATGGAAACCAACCCCCTTCAGGGAGGGATCGACCAGATCGCCTCCGCCCGCCCCCTGGCCAAATGGGCCCTGAGCGTGCCGGTAACCGAGCGCATCCCCGACCTGACAGCCATGGCCATACGCAAGGCCATGACCGGGCGACGCGGACCGGTGGTGCTGGAAGTTCCGATTGATGTACTGCACGCCAGCGTCAAGGCGGGTCAGGCCACCGCCCCCTCCGGACTGAACGTCCGGCCTCATCCGGCCCCGGCGCCGGCGGAGGCCCGGCGCATGGCGGATCTGATCCGCGATGCGCGACGCCCGGTGATCATCGCCGGCATGGAAGCGGTGTCGGACGCCGTCGGCATGGCCCTGACCCGTTTCGTCGAGGCGTCCGGCATACCGGTGTTCGGCAAGGCCCAGGCCACCGGCCTGCTGGGATCGGGGCATCGTCTGGACGGCGGATCGGCGGGCAATCTGGGTGTCCTGCCGATGATCGGCGTCGAGCGGCCTGATCTGGTCATCCTGTTCGGGGCCCGCATGGGCCTGCTGCTGGGCGGCCGCTCCGGAGCGGTGGTGCCCCACGACGCAAAGGTGATCCAGATCCATTCCGACGCCGGCGAGATCGGCCGGTTGCGCGATATCGACCTGGCCATCGCCGCCGACCCTGTCGAGACCCTGGACGCGGTTCTGGATGTGGCGGGCAGCCGGGGTTTCCCAGACTTCACGACCTGGGCCGGACGGGCGGTCTCGGCCCGTGACCTGTTCTCTATGGCCTATCCGGACCGCGAGACGGCGGGCGGCATCCATCCCTATCACGCCGCTGCGGCGGTGGCCCAGGCGGTGGGATGCGAGGCGATCTGGACCATGGACGGGGGCGAAGCGGCCTCGTGGATGGGGGCCTGCGTGAAGGTGAGCGGCCCCGGGCGGGTGTTGACCCACGGCTATCTGGGCTGCCTGGGGATCGGCCTGGGATTTGCCATCGGCGCCCAGATCGCCCATCCGGAACGGCGGGTGATCGCCGTCACCGGCGACGGGGCCATGGGCTTCAATATCCAGGAACTGGACACCCTGGCCCGCCGCGGCCTGCCCGTCGTCACGGTAGTGATGAATAACCAGGTCTGGGGGATGTCCATCCACGGGCAGCAGATCATGTACGGTCAGAACTACAACGTCATCACGCGCCTGGGCATGACGAGGTACGCCGATATCGCCGCCGCCTTCGGCTGCCACGGCGAGCGGGTGACCGGCTATGACCAGATCGACGGGGCCATGCGCCGCGCCCTCGACTGTGGCCGGCCCGCGCTCGTGGAGATCATGACCGACGCCGACATCATCCATCCGGTGACGCTCTCGATGCTGGGCAAGTCTGCGGAAAACAGCCGCGACGTGATCATCCCCTACTATGAGAACCTGAAGGACGGGCCGGGCTGAGGCAGGGCGGACGCCCCATCTTGCCTGAAGCGCGGCGGTGATGAGAGGATCGGCGTCGGGGAAGCTGGAGCCAGGCCATGATCGCCATCCCGATTCTGCTGCTGATCACCGCCACGGTGGGCGTCGGGCTCTATATGGGCCTCAGGTATCTGCGGCGGCAGCGCAACCGGCCGACGATCATCGGTCTGCACTTTCTTCTGGGCGCCTTCAGCCTCGAGCCCATGGTGGTGACCATGCGCGGCGGCCTCGGCCACCCGGCGGAGAAGTTGAGCCCGTTGGCCATTGCGGCCGCGGTCTTCGTCGCCCTGGCGCTGTTCTCCGGCGTCACGGCGGTGATGATCGGTCGGCAGTCCCGGCAGACAGCCAACATCGCCCTGGCCAGTCACGCCGGCCTGGCCGCAGCGGCTTTCGCCCTGGTGATGACCTGGGGCGTGGGAGCCCTGATCCGCTAGAGCGTGATCCGTTCGCGCGGAACAGATGCGGACGGTGAATCAAGCTCCAAAATATTTGACTCTGGGGCTGGTCAGTCCGGCAGGCCCAGCGCCCCGCGCCAGAAGGTCACTATATCCTCCCTGAAGAGCGCCGGCTGTCCGGGAAGACCGCCGATGGTGGCGCCGCGGACCCCGTAGCCGGCCTTGAGGGCGTAGACCATCAGATCGCGGTCGGTGAGGCCGGGGTCGGGTCGGCCGTCGACAGGATGGATGAAGGCGCCGTCATTCGCCACATAGACGGTGGGCGCCGCCGACGAGACCGACGCGTCCTCGATCCGCTCAGGCGGCGTATTCCGATCGAAGCTGTGGCCGGCGGCCTCGACCAGACGCCAGGCGGCGTCGCCGCCGCGCAGGCGGATGGCTTGAAGATCGCCCTGGACCTGCTGCGGCAGGCACCAGTCGTCGCGATCGCCGATGATGGCCCGAACCCGGGTTCGACCCACGTCGGGATCCAGGAACTGCTCGCCGCACCACGGATAGGCGGCGAAGACGGCCCGGAGGCCGACGCCCGGACCAAGCACCGGATCGGCCAACCGCCGCATGGCCGCCGACAGCACGGCCGAGCCGCCTCGGCTGTGACCCTGGGCGCCGATGCGCCCGGCGTCGATCCCGGGCAGCCCGGCCAGCAAGCGGACCGCGGCCAGAACGTCGTAGGCGCTGGCGGCAAAGGAATACTGGGTCTGATTGGCGACCGTGGAGGTCACACCCCGGGGGGCGAAGGGATCGATGACGAAGGCCGCGACGCCCAGGCCGGTTAGGGATTCGGCGTGCCCCAGGTGGGATGCCGCCACGCCCAGACTGCTGGGAACGATGACAACCACCGGCGCGGCCGCGGCGTCCCCGGGCGGCCGAAACAGCTTGCCCTCCATGGTGGCGGTTTGCATCGTCGCCCGGCTGCTGATCGCCTGGTGAAAGTTGACCGGGTCGGCGGTCTCGAAGACCAGGGTCTCGCCGGTCGAGCCGTTGGCGAAAGCGATATCCTGGTCACGGAAACGCGGGCTCTGGGCGGGCGCGGACATGGGGCCTCCGGACGCGCCGTCTGGCGTTCGCGGCGCATCGCTGTGCGTCCGCGAGCGAACTATGACAAGCGCGGGCGGGTGAGGCCGATTGCCGCCCGCTCAGGCCCTAGTGAAGTTCAGGTTCAGTCGGAACAGGCCGAGCATGATCCCCGGTTGATGCTCGAAGGTGTTTCCTTCTCCGTATTCGAGGGTCTCGATGCGGTCCATCAGCAGGGTCCAGGCGATGAGCTGTTCCTGGCGGGAGATGCCCGAGCCGGGGCAGCTGCGCGATCCCTGGGAGAAGGTCAGGTGGCGGGTGACGCCTTTGCGATCAAGTTTCAGGTCGTTGGGACATTCCCACTCCTCCGGATCGCGGTTACCGGCAGCCCAGCGCAAATGCAGCAGCGATCCGGCGGGAACGGAGACACCCTGAAACACTTCGTCGCGCGTGGTGGTGCGGGTCGACAGGCCCTGGGTCGGCGAGCGGAGGCGCAGCGCCTCCTCGATGAAACCGCGCAGCTTGGACCGGTCGTTGCGCACGGTGCGATACAGTTCGGGGTCCTCGCAGAACAGCTGGGCCTGTTCGGCCAGAGCGTACTGGGTGGTCTCCAGGCCGCCAATCATCATGGCGTAGACGATGCCGTTGATCTCGATATCGGTGAGCTTGCGGTCCAGCGCCGGATAGGTGACCTGGGTGAGCCAGGAGATCATGTCGTCCGCTGGCTTGCGCCGCTTCTCCTCGACCCATCCGGCCACATATTCGCCGAAACCGGCCAGAAGGCGCATCTGTTCGGAGGTCTGCTCAGCGGTCAACAGATTGCGGTGACCCTTGCCGTAGACGAAGGCCATCACCTGGGCGCCGCCCCACATCTCCATGCGAGGAATGTCCTCGTGCGGGAACCCCAGCACATTGGCCATGACGATCTGCGGCAGCACACGGGCGAACTCGCCGACGAAGTCCACATTGCCCCGGTCGATCCAGCTGTCGATCAGACCCGCCGCCGCCGCCCTGATCATGTCGTGGTGGCGCGTGGCGCCGGTGCCGACCCAGGGATCGGTCAGCTCGGATTTGTGAGCCCGCCACAGCTCCTCGGTGGGCCTCAGGCTCTGGATGGAGACCATCATGGCGTTCATCGGCGGCAGGGAGCCGTCGGCGTTCCGTCTGGGCGGCGTGGTCAGGCCCGGCGGAAAGCGCTCGGGATCCCGCACCACCCTGAGAATGTCTTCGTATTTGGTGAGGATGAAACCGTCCGTGCCCGGAAGGGCGCCCTCCCCCGGCAGCCGCCGGACCGGCGCCTTGGCGTGAAGGATGGGATAGGCGTCATACCAATGCTCCTGGGCGCCAGGGGAGAACAGGTCGACGTCCTCGATGGTCACCGGGCATTGACTGGAATTTGCGGCTGTCCTGGGCTCCGTGCGGGCCATGGGCGTTCCTCTTGCCGAATGTCTTCGCAGCCGGCGCCGCGACAGGGCGGCGCGGGAGGCCTAGAGCTGCACCCGCTTGGTGTAGCCGCCATCGACCACAAGATTGACGCCGGTGACCCAACTCGCTGCCGGGCTGGCGAGGAAGGCGACCACGCGCGCCACCTCTTCCGGCGTGCCGAAGCGGCCGTTCGGCTGTTCGGCGAGGTGGGCCTTGTACATGTCGGGCATGGCCTTGCCGATGGTCTCCCAGGCGCCGCCGGCGAACAGGATCGGCCCAGGAGAGACCACGTTGACCCGGATGTCGTCCGCCCCCAAGGCTTGGGACAGCTGCTTGGCGTGGGTGACCAGGCCCGCCTTCAGGGCGTTGTAGGCCATGGGACCCATGAAGGTTTCCACCGCCGCGGTGGTGCCGATGAAAATGATCACGCCGCCGCCGGCCGCCTTGAGCAGGGGCGTGACCGCGGCCACACCGCGCACGGCGCCCATGACGTCGGTCTCGAAGACCTTGTACCAGCTGGCCTCGCCATCCATGCCGCCGCCGCCGGAGACGTTGTGGACGAAGATGTCGACCCCACCGAGTTTGCCAGCCATGGACTCGATCCAGCCCTTATAGCTCTCGGCGTCAGCCACATCGAGGACGCCGCCGACCACCGTGCCGGCCTTGCTCAGGGTCGCGACGGCGTCGTCGACCTCTGCATTGTTGCGCGCGCCGATGGCGACGGCCGCACCGTCCGCCAGCAGGGCCTCGACGATCCGGCGGCCGATGCCGCGCGTCGATCCTGTGACCAGGGCCCTCTTGCCCGCCAATCCAAGGTCCATAAGCCTGCTTCTCCTATCAGCTTGTTTCGGCTGCTCCCCCGCGGTCGGTGACCCCCGCGACCTGGATTCGCCAGACCCCGGGTTGTGTCACCAAGCGCTCCAAATATGCAACGAATTTGTGTTTTTGACCGCCACCATCAGGCCGTAGGGGTCGACGTGTCACGGCGGAGCCGCCCCGCCTCAGGCCGATGCGCCACCCATCAACAGCCCGCCGCCATCCGCCACCAGCAACTGGCCGGTGAGGTGGCGCGAGGCGTCCGAGGCGAAGAAGAGGGCGATGGCGGCGATGTCGGCTGGCTCTCCCATGCGCCGCAGGGGCGTGCGCTCCAGTGCGCGGGCGATCATCTTCGGATCGTGATTGCGGATCATGTCGGTGCGGGTGACGCCGGGCGCGATGATGTTAACGCGGATGTTCTTCGGACCCCACTGCACCGCCAGCTGCCGTGCAAGGTGGTTCTCGGCGGCCTTGGACACTGCATAGGGTCCCTCGGTGACCGTACCCACAAGGCTGGCGGTGGACGACAGCAGCACCATCGCGCCGCCGCCGCGGGCCGCCATGTGTGGGAAGGCGGCCTTGGACATCCGCCAGACGCTGGTCAGGTTGGTCTCCATGACCTTTGCCCAGGTATCCTCGGTGACATCCTGCAGCTCGGCGAAGACCGGATTCACCGCGGCGTTGCAGACAACCACATCCAGCCGCCCGAACGCGGCGATGGTCGACTCCACCAGTCGGGTGATTTCCTCGGCCCTGCCCACATGGGCCGGGACGCTGAGCACCTCGTGGCCCTGAGCGCGCATCTCCGCGCAGGTGTCCTCGCAGGCCTCGCTCTTGCGCGAGGAGATCACCACCCGCGCCCCGGCCTGGGCGAAGGCTTCCGCCGTGGCCCGGCCGATGCCGCGCGTAGAGCCGGTGACGATGGCCACCTTGCCCTGCAGGGCGCCGCCGCGGCCCTGGCCGATCATCGGCGACCTCGGTTCGGTCGCTCTTGGGCGGTCACCACGGGTGGATCTCGCCGTTCCACTTGTAGAACCGGCCGGTGGTCTCGACGCCGAGTCCGTCGATCACCTTGCGGATGCCGGCGGCGCTTTCCTCAGCGGTTATGTCCGCCCCCGGACCGCCCATGTCGGTCTTCACCCAGCCAGGGTGGACCATGGATACGGCGATCCCGTCGGCCTTCAGATCCAGGGCCAGGGCCTGCATCACCTTGTTCACCCCGGCCTTGGCGCTGGCGTAGCCGTAGAAGCCGCCGAAGGGCCAGGTGGATGCGCCCAGCTGGCTGGTGACGGTCATGACCTTGGCGCCGGGAGCCGCGCGCAGATTGGGCAGGAACGCCTGCGCCACCCGGAACGGGCCGATCGTCATGACCTTCAGGGCGTCGATCCAGGCGTCGAAATCTGTCGAGTCCAGCGATTGCCTGGGCCCGCCCGAGACGCCGGCATTGTTGATCAGGATGTCGATCGGCGTATCGCCGACCACTCTGGCCGCCGCCGCGACGGAGTCGCCGTCACCGACATCCATGGCGTGCACCGAGACCTTACCGCCCGACGAGGCCGCAAGGGTGTTGAGATTCGCGGCGTCGCGCGGCGCGCGGCAGAAGGCGAAAACCCGGTCGCCAGCGGCGGCGTAGCCCCGCGTCAGTTCCAGTCCGATGCCCCGGTTCGCGCCGGTGATGAGCACAGTGGCCATGTCTTCCTCCTGAGGGTTTCTGTCGGCCCGCCTCCCCGGAGGGCGCACTTGAGCCATCCATGGCATGACGGGGGCGCCCCCTCAACCTCGGATCGGCGCAACGGGAGAACGCCGGCCCTGGACCGCCAATTCCGGAATGGCCTAGGATATTGGCAGGGCCGCTTCGCCCGTGGCGAGAGGGAGGCCGAGCGGATGAACTATCTGGAGGTGGCGGAGGCGAAGGACCTGCCCGGACTGCGTCTGGTGCTCACGGCCCATGTGCCCGGACCATGGGGCGAGTCGGCCAAGAAGATCCTGGAATACAAACGGATTCGCTATGCGCCAGTGGCCCAGTATGCGGCCAAGGCCAACGAGGACCTGGTCGCGTGGACGGGCGTACGCAACGCCCCCAACGCCATGTACGCCGACGAGCCTCCGCGCACCGGCTGGTACGATATCCTGATGCTGGCCGAGCGCCTGGCCCCCGAGCGGCCTCTGTTGCCGACCGCCTCGGAGGACCGGGTTCAGGTGCTGGGGATTTCGGCCGAGATCTGCTCGGAGTGGGGGTTCGGCTGGGCCCGCCGGTTGATGATGGGAACGCCCTACGCCGGAACGCCGGACCCCGTCCGGGTCGCCGGTCTGTCGCGCCCGCCGTGGACCGCCGAAGACATCGCCCGCATGCGCGCCGGCTACAGCGCCTCGGTCGGCGGCCCGGCCCAGGCGCCGGCCCGCTGCGCGGATATCCTGCTCATGCTGACCGAACGCCTGCGCCGCCAGAAGGCCCGCGGGTCGCCCTATCTGGTCGGAGAGACCATCACTGCCTGCGACATCTACTGGACGGTTTTTTCCATGGCCCTGGAACCGCTGCCTCCTGCGGTCAATCCGATGCCGGACTGGATGCGGATGAGCTACGAAATGATCGGGCCGGTCATCGAGGCGGCCAGCGATCCGATCCTGCTGACGCACCGCGACTTCATCTACGCGCGCCACCTGAGCCTTCCCCTCGACTTCTGACGCCGGGATCGATCTCACGCAGGGTCTTGGGTCAGATACAGTCTGGTGATGCGGGTCGTCTGAATGGCCCAGCCGGATCCGAGGCGCACATAGGTGTCGTGGTAGTGGCCCATGCCGTGCAACCGCAGGGGCGCATCGCCGGGAGCGGCCATGATGAGATCCTCCATCGCCCAGATCGCCCGGGCTGTGGTCTCCCCGGTGATCTCGATCTCGCCCATGTGACCGTGGTGGACCGATACCCGATGGGCGAGGGCGCCTCGGATCATCTTCAGCACCGCGGCGTGGCCGCGATGGACATGGCTGTCATCGGAGTACGGTGGGACCCACGCTCCGCTGAGCGGGTGACGCAGGCTGGAGACCTCGCGCAGGTCAAACACGGCGTCCGGTGCGAACACTGCCGCCAGACCATCCCAGTCCTTGGTGTCCATGCAGCGGAAATAGCGCGCCTTGAGGCCTCGGATGTCCTCGATGGCCAGAAGCCTCCTCACGTCGTCCATGGCACATTCTCCCCGTCGATCCCGGCGCGCCTTGCATTGGCCCGGAGGCGCCTCTAGCATCCGAAAGCTAGCACGCGTTACGATAATAGAAACCAGACTCACGACTTTGAGGGAGCAGACGGCATGGGCATGCACGAGCAGTTCCGGCTCGACGGCAAGGTCGCCCTCGTCACGGGCGGCGGCAAGGGCATCGGCCGGGGAATCGCCCTGGCCTTCGCCGAGTGTGGCGCCGACGTTGCCGTATTGGCCCGCCGGGCGGGCGATGTCGAGGCGGTGGCGCGGGAGATCCAGGCGCGCGGTCGCCGGGCCCTTGCCCTGACCGGCGACGTGCTGGACGACGCTGTGATTCCCGCCGCTCTGGACCGGGTCGTCGCGGAACTTGGCGGCGTCGACATCATGGTCAACAACGCCGGCGGCAATCTGGACCGTAAGCAGCACCCCCTGCCCGACATCGCCCTGCAGAAGTGGGACGAGCAGATCTCGCTGAACCTGCGGCACAAGTTCTATGGCTCGCAGCAGGCGGCCATGCGGATGAAGGCGGGCGGCCGGATCATCAACATCGTCTCGGTGGCCGCCCTGCGACCCAGCCCTGGCTTTGGCGCCTATTCCACAGGCAACAGCGGGGTCATCGCGATGAGCCGAACCCTGGCCGTGGAACTCGGGCCGCGCGGGGTCACCGTCAACTGTATCGCCCCCGGCGTGGTGTTCACCGAAATGCTGTCCGAGACCCTGGGCGTCGCCGAGGACAACGCCGAGAAGTTGTTCACGCCGGGCATACCGCTGGGCCGGATGGGCGCGCCGGAAGACATCGCCGCGGCGGCGGTGTTCTTCGCCTCTCCGGCGGCGGCCTGGACGACCGGCCAATGCCTTACGGTGGCAGGCGGCCAGTAAGGCCAGAGCAGCTACAGTCCCACGGGCAGGGGGCGGCCGGGAAAGCCTGCCGTGAGGTGACGCTCGGGCCACATGAACTGCAGGCTCGAACGACCTATCCGCCATTGCCCGTCAACGCGGGCGTAGGCCTCGTCGTAAACCCCCAGCCAGATCATGGGATTGACCTTCGGATCGCCGCCGACCGCTAGGTCGATCAGATAGAGCCGCCCGATGGCGCGCGCCTCGCCGGTGATCTCCACCCAATGGTTGGTGTTCACGTGCAGGCTCTGGAACGGCCCCCTTTTCAGGCCGCCACCCAGAACCCGGCGATAGTTCTCGGCGATCATCACCCGGCCGCGCCAGACGCCGTAGGGACCGAACTCGCAGACAGCGTCGTCGGTGAACAGCGCGACCAGTGAGTCCAGTTCGCCAGCGTCAAGATAGTAGGAATAGCGCACCCGCAGCTTTCGGATCGACTCGACCTCGAGCAACTCCTCCACCGTCAAGGTCGCCCTCCCGTCAAGCCCACCGCCCGTCCCCGGGACACCATCGAAAAACGTAGCGCGTTCCTGTATCAATGCTATCCTTGGCCGCGGCGCAAGAGCGGCCCAAGACGCCTGCGCCCAGGGAGAAGCGCATGAAAGTCCTGAACCGGCCGGTGTTTCAGTACGCCTACCTCGTCAACGACATCGAGGCTGCGGCGATGACCTGGATCCGACTATTCGGCGCCGGACCGTTCTTCCGGGCTCCTCACCACACCGTGACCACCGACCCACGCGGCTATTTCCGCTACCGAGACGAGGTGGGCGAATCCGACGTCAGCTACGCCTTCGCCTATTGCGGTCCGGTGCAGATCCAACTGATCCAGCAGCACGACGAATGTCCATCGATCTACACAGAAATGTTCGGCCCCGGGCAGGAAGGCTTCCACCACGTCGGCATCCTCAGCGCGGATTTGGAACGGGACAAGCAGGACTTCCTGGCCCAGGGCCTGGATTTGGCTGTCGAGATGTGGTCGACCGCCGACGTGGTCTATTTCAACGCGGTCAGGCAGATCGGCTGCTTCATCGAGATTCACGGCGACAATGCCGACATCCGACAGGTCTTCCAGCGCTGGAAGATCGCCCACGACACCTGGGACGGCCAGACCGATCCCCTGCGGTAGGCGCGGCCAGCGCCTCAGCCGCGGACGAGGATCGCCTCCTGTCGCCACGGCGCGAGCAGCGGCGCGGCCTTGTCCTGAAACGCGGCAGGCAGGTCCTCGATCATGTCCCAGGCGGCCCCCAGCCGGCCGAAGCCGATAAAGAAGGCGACGAACAGGCCCAGCTCAACGATCTGGCCCTCGCTGAAGTGGTCGCGCAGATCGCAGAAGGTTTCATCACTGATGGCCAGATGGTCGACGCTGGAGAACTCGGCATAGCGCAGGGCCGCCTTTTCCGCCGCGCTCAGGTTGTCGGCGTCCTGCGGCTGCTCGAGCGAACAGACCATGCCTTCGGTCAAGCCGTCGTCCACCGCCGAGCGGTAGCGGATGGCCATGCAACTGCGGCACTGGTTGTGAAAGGCGATGCGCAGCCGGACCAGTTCGACGAGGCGTCGCGGCAGGGTGCGGTTCTGGAACAGCGCGCCGCTGAAGGCGATCAGGCCCTTGGCCATTTGCGGGGTGTGGGCCATCATCCGCATCAGCCCCTGCTCCAGCGGCGTCGCGCTGTCGGCCGCGGCGAGGGTTCTCAGCTCCGGATCCCAGTCCTCGACCGGAATCTTGCTAATGCGGCTCATGGCGTCATCCTCCCCATCGGGAAACAATCACGCGGCCCGTCGAAATACAACGCGCGCTGGCCCATGCCTGACGGGCGCGCGCTTTAGGCGGCGGTCTCCGTTGGAACGGCGCGCAGCAGCTTCTTCAGCTCCGCCTCCACCCGCGCGTGGGTTGACCCACGGGTCAGGCCACGCGCCATGACCAGGAAGACAGTCTTGATCGCGAGCCCCAGGTCCTCGTCGCGAATGCGCCCCTGGGCCCAGTCGTGAAGCACCATCAGGCGATGATTGGCCAGCAGGGTGGTGATCGCCTCAGCCGTGAATCCGGGCAGGACGTCTCCGTCGCGCATGGCCTTCTGCAGCCAGGGCATCTGGCCGGCCGAAGACGTAGCCGTGTCGCGGATGACCTTGTAGATGCGCGGGTCGAGTTTGCTGGAGAAATAGAGCTCGGCGTACTGCCGCGCGTAGGGCTTGTTGGCGAGCGTAGCCTGCAACGCAAGGTCCGTCGCCTCGAGCTGCATCGCCAGGCTGGCGGACAGGCGCGCGCGCGCCACGGGCAGTCCCTCGTAGTAGTCCTCGATCGCCGCGGCGATCAGGCCCTGCTTATCGCCGTAGGTCGCATAGATGGTCGTCACCGAAACCCTGGCGCGGCGGCCGAGTTCCCGGATGGTGAACGCGTCCTGGCCGCCCTCGGCGATCATCTGTTTGGCCGCCTCGAGCATGCGCCGGCGGCGGGCCAGGATGGAGTCGCTGATGTATCGGCCGCGCCGCGGACGCTGGGGAGACTTCGTCACACTCTTGACCTCGGCGCCGCTGCGGCCGGCGGACCTCGGGTCCGTCTCCGGCTCACTCTTGAGCGCTTTGGGTGACATGGTCCGGGCCCTTCTTTCATCCGGACCCGTTGGCGGGTCCGGAGTCTGATTGTCGACCGCAACCCGATGGCCGGCGGGCTGGTCGAGGCCTGATTCGGACGCCGACGCAGCGACGGGCCATTGGCGTCACCCGTGTCACCTTTGGGCCAATTTGTCCACGACCCGGCGTCCACCGCCTATCGCCCCCTCGCCCAGTCCCGGCCCGTTTCGGAGGCAACCCAGCGCAGAGCGTTGTCCAGCAGACGACGGAAGTGCGGATTGGCGTAGGCGGCAGGGCCATCCCCGGCCTCACAGGCGACCACGGGGCTGTTGCCGGCCCGCCGGGCCCAGACGATGACGTTGTCGCCATCCTCATGGGTCCAGGCCGCCTGTTCGGCCCTCGACGCCAGAGGCGGCGGGTTGAAGTTGGCGCGAATGAAACTGTAGTCGCTGACCAGCAGCGGGATGATGTCCGGCGACGCCGGCAGGGGCGTGCGCAGATAGACCTCGTCCGTGATCTCGAAACCACCCTCCAGGCCAACCGTGACTGGATGGCCAGGCGTGGCTGGCGAGAGCCTGTGCGTGACATTGCGATTCGGTTCGCCAGCGCCGCCCCGATAGCCCGAGCCCGGGACCATCCGGCCGTCGACCTCGCCCTCCGTCAACCGGAAGGTCGTGCCGGAAAGGTCGCGCCACATCGGCCAGAGCGGCCACTGCACCAGGGCGTGGTTGAGCAGGACGAGTCCCTTGCCTTCCTCGAGCAGGGCCCTGAGGCTGTTCACATAGTCGGCCGGCGGCTGGGCGGTGTCGGCCGGCCCGGTGGGGATGCCCCACATGTCGTAGAAGACGATGGCGTCATAGGTCGCGACGTTTTCGGGTCTGAGCAGGACTTGCGCCGCCGGCTGCTCGACGAAGGTCGTGACGAGTCCCGGATTGGCGTCGAAAAGCGCGTGAAAGGCGTTGTGGTCGTACGCATGCCCCTTGCTGACGACCAGAACGTTAAGGGCCATGGCCGCGTCCTCCCCGGGGCCTGGCCGGTAAGGCCTGGGTCCAGGCCCAAAACTAACAACACGTGTCGATTTCGACCAGACCGGGACCGCGCAGGCCTGCGCCGACGGTTAGGGGGCCTTGACCGGATCGCGGAATTTTTCCGGCACGCCTTCACGGCGTACGGCGCGGGCTTCCATCTCGGCGTTGTGCGCGTGGCACATGTGATGCAGGGCCAGGGAGGTGTCCATGGTGGCCTGCTGACCCATGTGGTTCAGCGCCGTGTTCACCGCCTGCTTGGTCATCTTCAGGGCGAACGCGGGCTTGCTGGCGATTCGGCCGGCCATAGCCAGAGTGAATGACTCCAGCTCGGTGCGCGGCACCACATGGTTGACCATGCCCAGCCTGTGGGCCTCCTGCGCGTCCCAGACATCGGCGGTGAAAAGCAGTTCCTTGGCCTTGCGGATCCCCAGTTCATAGGGGTGATTGAAGAACTCCACCCCGCAGACACCCATGCCGACCACCGGATCCACAAAGGTCGCGTCATCGCTGGCGATGATCAGGTCGCAGACCCAGGCCAGCATCAGTCCGCCGGCGATGCACTTGCCCTGGACCATGGCGATCGTTGGCTTGGGAAAGTCGCGCCAGCGGCGACACATGCCAAGGAAGACCTCCTGCTCGAAGCTGTACCGGCTGTGCACACCTCCCTCGGTGGAGGGCATCCAGGTGCCCACCAACGGATCCTCGCGCTTGCCGAAGCTGCGCAGATCATGCCCGGATGAGAAGTGAGGGCCCTCGCCGCCGAGCAGAACGACCTTGATGTCCTCGTCCTGAGCCGCCTTGTCGAAGCAGGCGTTCAGGTCATAGGTCAGGCGATTGTTCTGGGCGTTCCGGGCTTCGGGCCGGTTCTGCATGATCTTGGCGACATGGGGGGCGACCACCTCATAGGTGGCCAGGGCGAATTCTGTCTTCATGGCTGGTCGGGCTTCCTCCTGCGCGGGCGACCTTGCACCAGCGGCGTCATGGACCTGTCCGGTCGCCACGGCGGCATGGCCGTCGCGACGAAAACTGTCAAGCATTCGCCTGTTCCCGGCGCGGCGCCCTCCAGTCGCGAGCACGCCCCTGCGCCGCGTCGGCGACCGCGGGATGATCAGGTCTCCTCAATACCGAAACGTGGTTCCTTTTTAAGAGCGGCGACGCGCTGTAGGCGGACGGGCCGGGAACAGATGCAAACTTGATCCAGGTCATGGCGTCCGGCGAGCGCAGGCACAGGCTGAAACCATCGACAGGCGCGACGGGCGACTTCACAACCGGAAGGAGAGTGGAGATGCGGTGCTGGTTCTATCGTTTGACGGCGATGGCGAGCGGCGCGCTCGGCCTGGCTCTGATCGTGCTCGTGTGGCGCGCAGTCTATATCATGGATCACACCGCCCAGACCCTGATGTTCACCCTCGGCATGCCGCTGGTCCTGCTGTCGACCCTGATTGGCGCCTTGCTGCTGAGCACCGCCCGCCATCTGCTCAACGCCGCCGGACATCCGCATGCGCTCAGGCCGTAGGGCGACGCAGGCCCGTCGGCGGCCTGGAGCGGGCGGCCGGACCGCGGGTTAGGGCATGAGCGCGGCGTGCGAACTCGACCGTTGCGATCTGGCCATCCTGGCCGTGCTTCAGGATGACGCCGCCCTGGCGGTGGCCCAGGTGGCCGAGCGGGTCAATCTGTCGCAGAACGCCTGCTGGCGACGGATCAAACGCCTGGAGGAGGAAGGATTCATCCTGCGGCGCGTGGCGATCCTCAATGCGGCGCGACTTCGGGCGGGCCTGTCGGCGTTCGTGGAATTGAAGGCGCTTGAGCGCACCGACGAGGCCATAGAGGCGCTCGCGTCAGCGGTCCGCCGCCTGCCAGAGGTGGTGGAATGTCACAGACTGAGCGGCGACGTGGATTTTCTGCTCAAGATTCAGGCTGAGGACATCGCGGCATTCGACCGCGTCTGCAAGCGCCTGATCCGGGCGGTGCGGATGACAGATATCCGCGTCAGTTTCTCCGTCGAGACCCTGAAGGCGACCACAGCCATCCCCTTGCCAAACCCCGCCTGAGCCGAGTGTGGCGACCGCAGACCCAGGCCATTGAAATTCCAGACGATCCCTAAAGGCCAAGCTTTACCTTAACGAATATGGCAACCTTTGGGCGGTGACGCTTGTTAACCTTTTCGGGACAAGATCGTCTCAGCAGCGCCACGCAGTCCACGGTTGTCGTGACAGCCACGAATATCGTCTCTCCGGCAAACTACTGAGCTTGACTCCCGGTTCGGGCCCATGTGTAACTATGTTTAACAATTGATTAGGACTTCTTTGGAAGGTCGACGACAGTCGACCGGACGGTCGGTAAGAGTCCGTTTGGAAAATGCCGTGGCGGGATTCCTGCGGGGCGCGGTCTATGATTCAAGCTCTGGATGTGGACAGAGCGGACGCGTGGCCGGATGGCCGAGATCGCCAAGAAGACAAAGCGTTATCCCTCCGATCTGA